>CAXXOQ010000195.1:0-36677 GCA_963664185.2 Caldilineaceae bacterium
CGGAGGGTCTGAAAGAAAGCTTTCTGCACCTTGCAGCCTTGTACCTGAGCGCTGACCTGGTACAGCAAATGCAGGAAGCCTTGCAGGATGTTCCCTTGGAACAGGTTCCCGATGTAACGGAACTCATGCAGGTACTGGACCGCAACTATCCCTCCACCGAGGCCCCGTGATCGGGCAGTGTTCAGTCTGCTACCATCACGTGCACGGGAATAGGGTGTGCAGTCAAGCTGTTGGAAGATGCGACTACAGCCTTTTCGCGTGTTGCCATCCGAGGAATGGAACATGACCTTGCCATCTTATGAACCGGATTGGCAGAATCCGGACCTGCTGATCGAAACTGCCCGGGAGTATCGTGCCAAGATTCGTGCCGAGGGCTATGCTGAGGGGTTATGCCGAGGGTTATGCTGAGGGCTATGCCGAGGGTCTGAAAGAACGTTTTCTGCACTTTGCAGCCTTGTACCTGAGTACTGACCTGGTGCAGCAAATGCAGGAAGCTTTTGCAGGATGTTCCCCTGAAACAGGTTCCCGATGTAACGGAACTCAAGCAGGTACTGGACCGCAACTATCCCTCCACCGAAGCCCGTGATCGGGCCGTGCTTACTCTGATGCCAGCCCCTGCCGGGAAGTAGAGGATTGTGCTATCAGTTGGATGAGGGATGGGGATGTTCGATTCCCTTTCCGTTGCCTCCTTCAGGGTCTCATGTCCCAGAGAGTGCCAGGACTGTCCCGATTACACGGGGGCATGCTCTCTGGAGCCCAGATGACCGCCTGTGAGCCCAAGTCGAGATCTGTGCCTTGATTGCCTTTTGTTGCGAGACACCAGGATGTCCGGAGCGGTCGTGCGTGGCCAGAATGGCATTACATTAGGGATGGCACACGACACATGGAATGCTTTGTTGCTTGAATCGCGGACAGGTGGATTACATGGAAAATCTGGTTACCTGGTTTGAAATCCCGGTCAAAGACGTGGACCGGGCCATGGAGTTCTACACTGCGGTCTTTGGGTTTGCATTTCACCGCGCCCAGGATGGTGCACAGCAGTGGGCGTTCTTCCCGTTTCCCGAGCACCGGGCTGGTGGATCCCTGACACTCGCCGAGGGATACGAACCGGGACCTGATGGCCCGATCATTTTCCTTTATGCCGGACAGGATCTGCGCGGACCCTTAAGTCGGGTGGAGGCGGCAGGCGGGCGTGTCGTGCGAGGCAGAACCAGTGTCGGTGAGCACGGATTCGTGGCCTGGATCCAGGACACAGAGGGAAATCGAATCGGAATGCATTCCGAATTCTGATCCTGGTACCAGGAGCAGGGCCCAGAACCAACCAAGCCGGAAAAAGCAAAGCCGGAACGCTATGCTTCAACTCTGGAACAGGGATCCAGGTATGCCTGACATCTCGTATTCGTGTTGCAGAATGTCCGCCTTGCGCTGCTGACCCCAGCGAAAATCGGCCAGTCCCCTGTCTGTCCGCACCGCGCGATGACAGGGTATGGCCACTGCCAGCCACATTGCGGGCACAGGCATTGCCGACCGCGCGCACAGCCGATGGCTGCCCGATCTTGCGTGCCAATTCGGAATACGTCAGTGTGGTGCCCGCGGGAATGCCTTGGAGCGCGGCCCAAACCTTCCGCTGAAATGGCGTGCCCTGGATGTCAAGGGGTACGTTCAGACTCCGGTTGGGATCGTCCAAGTACGCCAGGACCGCTGGCAGCCATTGGGTCAGGCAGGGATCTTCCGGCTTGCATTGCGCCTCGGGAAAGCGTTGCCGGAAGCGTGAGGCCATGTCTTCCCGTGAATCTCCCAGTTCTATGGCACAGATGCCCCTGGCCGTACCGGCCACCAGCAGGGCACCATAACGGCAATCTGCCGTCTGGAACACCAGGAAGGTTGCCTGGCCTTGCACTTCGCTGCGATGAGGTGTCATGGTCTGGAGTTAAGGAGCCGAGGGGGTGCCTTCCCCGTCAAAGGGCTCAATTCCCCTGAAATTCCGGAACCGTGCGGTTCTTGAAGGCTTCCACCCCGGCCTGGGAGTCTTCGGTATAGGACACCAGGGCACCTGCGATGCCTTCCAGCAGCATGCCGTCGGTTACGGAACCGTCAGCATCTACCAGACTCTTGGCTGCCTGTACGGCCACCGGGGCGTTGGTGGCAATGGCCTGGGCCATTTCGGCCGTGCGTGCGGCGAGATCGGGAGCGGGCACTGTCTCATTGACCAGGCCCCACGTCAAGGCCGTGTCCGCAGGAATCTGATCCCCGGTGAATATCATCTGCTTGGCCCGGCTGCTGCCTATGACCGCAGGCAGGCGCTGGGTGCCGCCCCAGCCGGGTATGATGCCCAGTTTGACTTCCGGCGCGCCGAGACGCACGTGATCGGCGGCAATCCGGATATCGGCGGTCAGGGCCAGTTCCAGCCCTCCGCCCAGAGCCAAACCGTTGAGGGAGGCAATCACGGGAACGGCCAATTGGCTGATCCGGTTCATGATCTGATTCCCGGACCGGATCCAGGCCTTCCACATGTCCAGGGGCGTGAGTTCCGACCATTCCAGGATGTCGGCGCCTACGCAGAAGGATCGTTCGCCGCTGCCGGTCAGCACCAGAACCCGGATAGCGGAATCCGATTCCACGGCGGACAGGCTTTGCTCCAGGCCCTGCAGCATTTCACCGTTGAGGGCGTTGAGTTTCTGGGGGCGGTTGAGGGTTATGTGGGCAATACCCCCGTCAACCGCGAATTGGATCAGATCGGTCATGGGCTGTTCCTGGATTCCGCAGGTTCAAATCTGGTTTCGCTGCAAACGCAAAATGATGTCTTCCGTGGCCCGCACACACATCGCCATCATGGTCAGGGTGGGATTGATGCCGGGAACACTGGGGAAGGTGGCGCCGCTGAAGACAAACAGTCCCGGTGTGTCATGGACCTCCAGATTGGGATCCACGGCCGAGGAGGCCTCATCCTCGCCCATGCGGATGCCGCCCAGATCATGGCAACTGCCGACACCGGTGAAACGGGGTCCCCGCCAGGGGGCCTGACCGCCCATAGCCAGAAGGATCTCCTCGCATTTGTCTTCCATCCAGGCCGACATGCGGTGTTCGTTGTCCCGCAGATCGTAGGTTACCCGCAACAGGGGCAGTCCCAGCCCGCTCCGATCGCGGTAGTGTGGATCCAGATCCACAAAATTGTTGGTATAGGACAGCGTATCGGGCTGAATGCGCAGGACTCCCAGATGCTGCCACTCCCGAATGTGCTGTTTGTAGGCCGCGCCCCAGCGCCCCACATGCGGCGGCGGGACCTCGCGGCTGATCGCGAGCGGCAGGTATTGGGGCTCCGCACTGATGGTGCCGCCCCCCAGAAAGCCATGCTCGGCGGCGTGGAAGTCTTCCCGCAGGAAGTCGTCCAGGATCAGGGATTGGGAGGCAAAGGCACAGTGCCGGTTGAACACATGATCCGGAAACTTGGCCAGGACGTGAGCAAACATCTTGGACATGATGTTCCGGCCTACCTGGCCCTGGTTGTGGCCGAGACCGCCCGGATGCCGATCATCCCGGGACAGCAACAGCAGGCGAATGTTCTCCCAGGTATAGGTGCCCAGAATGATGCAGCGCCCTTCCTGGACATGTATGTTGCCGGCGGGATCGGCATATTCCACGCCACTGGCGTGGCCGGCGTCATCTGTGAGTATCCGGATCACGCGGCAATGGGTCTTCAAGTCCAGGTTTCCCGTGTCCAGGGCCTTGGGGATGCATGCCGCGGCCGGGTGCCACATGCTGTCGTCAAAGGTGCCGAAGCCGCAGATCCAGCTGGAATACGTGGTGGCAGGGCGGCCACCGTAGGGGACACTGTTCACCCCCGCCGGTACGGGATAGGGATTCAGACCCATGCCGGTGGTGGCTTCCTGAAATACCTCGCCCATGCGAAAGGGCAACAGGGGCGGCATGGGCAGATCACGGCTGCGCGGGACAGGGGGCTGGTGATTGACGCCGGATATGCCAATCTCCCATTCCAGGCGGGAATAGTACGGTTCAAGATCCGCGTAGGAAATGGGCCAGTCTGCCAGGGTGCTGTTGGCCGGCAGGACATGCTCCCAGCCGTTTTCCCGCACCCGGCTCCGGGCCCGGAAGTGATGGGGATGGAAGCGGCGCAGCCAGGCCCCGTAGTGGTATACGGATCCGCCCACGCCGTTCACCATGCGGCCCAGCGAGAACGTCATGGGCTGGGTGGGTTCCCCTTCGTTCCGGCGCCAGCGGGGCACTTCGCGGTTGAACTTCGGCCCCATGCGCGCCCGCCCACTGAAGCACTGGCCCAATTCATCGGGGATAAAGTCCTGCCGTGAACGGTAGGGACCGGCTTCCAGGCCCATCACGTTGAGACCTGCCTGGGCCAGCAGGGGGGCGATGACACTGTTCATGGCGCCCATGCCTATCAGGATCACGTCGGCAGAGCCCTGGGGTGGGACCAGGCCCCGATCCGGATCGAAACTGGCAGGGATGGCCGGAGCCCCGTCCGGCCGGGGGAAATCCATATCGGACAGATCCTGCAGGGATTGGATGACACCCCCTTTGGTGACGGGTTCCCGCGCCAGCATTTCCTCAGCCGAGTTCTCCAGCCATACGCCCGGATGTTCCAGGGTCTTCCATCCCAGCTTGTCCCTGTTGCCGCCATAGATGGGATCAGAGAACAGGCCCTCGCGCATGTGCCTGACCAGAAGGGACATGAAAGCCGTCTGCTCCGGGAACACAAAGTTGGCCAGGGTGCCCTTCTCCAGCGCCGTGAGCAGGGCGTCCTGTTGTGCAGGCTGACATTGGGCGAAGGGCTGCTGGTACTGTTGCCGGGCGCACTGATCCAGTCGATCCAGGCCTGTGCGATAGGTCTGGGCCGAATCCCGCTCATAGCCGATCAGTTGCTGCTCCAGGTAGTCTATGACGCCAATCTCGGTGGCACCGGGGCGGCCGTCATCCGCCGGAAACAGCCGGGCAAAGACAGCCACAGCGGTATTTCGTTGAAGGGGGGTAAATACAGGCGAGGCAGGCGTGGGCATGGAAGTGTCTTGCGGGATTGGGTCAAGCCAGAGAAAGTTGCAGGGGGGCGGGATCAAAGAGAGCCGCATCCATGGGGCGCAGATCCGCAGACACGTGCAGGGGAAACCTGCAAAGGGCTATCACGTCGTTCTGCACATCCACGCCTGGTGCGATTTCGACCAGGCTCCAGCCTGTCGGGGTCAGGGCCAAAACACACCGTTCCGTGACGACCGTGACCTGCTGGCCACGTTGGCGGGCATAATGGCCACTGAAGGTAACATGCTCCACCTGATCGACAAACTTGCGGACCTTGCCTTCCTGCCGGATCGCAAGTTGGCGGTGGGCCAGATCGGTTTGGAGTCCGGCCGTCGTGAACGTGCCACTGAACACGATCTTGCGGGCGTGCGTGGTGATATCAATGAAGCCCCCAGCTCCGGCCGTAATGTGAGGCCGGGCGGCGATCCGGGAGACATTCACATTGCCGGCCGCATCAATTTCCAGAAAGGAAAGCAGCGCCTGATCAAAGCCTGCCCCCTGAAAGAACGTAAACTGGTCCGGCGATGGCACAAAGGCCTGGGCATTCACGGCACAGCCGAACTGGAAGCCCAGCAAAGGCATGCCGCCGACAGGACCCTGTTCAATGACCCAGGTGACCTGTCCGTCCAGGCCCTCTTCATGCAGGATGTAGGGAACCAGAGCCGAGATGCCAAAGCCCAGGTTCACGGTCTGGCCCTGACCCAGTTCCTGGGCTGTGCGCCGCGCGATGACCTTTTCCATGCTCCACGGAATCTCTTCAAAGGTCGCTGGATCCACCCGTTCTTCCCCGCTGATGCCCGGGTTGTAGGCGGTCTGGGTGGTTTGCCTCTGATCCGGGTCCAGGTACAGATAGTCCACCAGGATACCGGGCACCCGCACCGTCTGGGTGGCAAGGGTGCCCGAGGGCACCACATTCTTCACCTGCGCTACGATCTGGCCCCCGTTGTTGCGGGCGGCCAGCGCCTGTTCATAGGCACCCAGATAGGCACCTTCCTGGGTAAAGGCCAGGTTGCCGTTGGCATCGGCCGTGGTAGCCCGGATGAGGGAAACATCCGGGGCCAGGGCAGGATAGAACAGCCACTCTTCCCCGCGCAGCTGCATGACTTCCACCAGATCGGCCTGCGTACACGCATTCATGCGGCCCCCCTGCAGGCGGGGATCCACGAAGGTTCCCAGCCCTACCTTGGTGATGACACCGGGCCGCTTGGCCGAGCCCTCCCGCAGCATGTGAAACAGCACACCGCTGGGCAGGTTGTACGCCTCGACCTCATCGGCGTAGATCATTTGCCAGATGCGGGGGCTGGGCGCACTGGATGGCCCGCTGGGGTAGGAACCGGCAATGACCCGGGCGATCTGTCCGGGTTGGGCCAGGTGATCCACCCCCTGGATCCCGTACATGTCGCCTGCCGCGATGGGATGTACCAGGGTCAGATTGCCGGGATGGCCGGTACGGGCATAGTGTTGTCCCAGGGCCGCCAGCACCGCATCGGGACAGCCCAGGCCGCTGGACGAACTGACCGAAACCAGCGCACCATCGGGGATTATGTTCCCCAGTTCCGTGGCGGAGAGAATCCGTGGCTGCGTCATGGCCCAGGCCGTTGGCTATTGCGGGATCAGGCTGCAGCCCGAAGGGAGGGTTGGGGTGAAATCCGCAGGGCATGGGCGACGGCGCCGGTCAGGGGGACCGTGGTCTGGAAGGCCAGACCCTGATCATTGCCTGTCAGTTCGATCCCGCCTTCCTGGCCCAGAATCTCGACGGACAGCGACAGGGGGTCCTTCCAGATGGGGGATGCGGAAGGTGGAAGCGGACAGATCTCCCATCAGAATGACATAGAGGGAATCCCCCTTGGCCGTATAGCGAATGTCCACGCCCGAGTCGGTCTGGCCCTCGGCCACCGCCCAGGGCCGGGTGTCGAAGATCGCGTCGCCATTCACCGCCAGCCATTGCCCCAAAGCCTCCAGTCTTTCCCGCTGCATGGCCGGAATCTCCCCTTCCGCGGTGGGCCCGACATTGAGCAGCAGGTTGCCGTTCTTGCTGACGATGTCAATGAAGGAATGGATCAGGGCTTCGGCGGTCAGATATTGATCGACCCCTTCCTGCTGATTGTAGCCAAACGACGCCCCAATACCCCGGCAACTCTCCCATTTCTCACTTTGAATCGTGTCATATTGCCGGTATTCCGGCGTCGTGAAATCATGATGGACCCGGGTGAGCTGGTTGCGTCCCAGGGGGTCGAAGTTCTGGCCAAAGCGATTGTTGACCACACCGTCCGGCATGCGATTGTAGTAATAGGCAAACAGCTCGCTGGTGTTCGTGTGCCTGGGGTAGGCAATATCGTTCCACAGGATGGCGGTTTCGTACCGGTCAATCAGTTCCCGCCAGTGGGCATTGGCATAGGCGACGTATTCCGGATTCTGGGGAGTGGCGGCCCGGAGATCCAGGACGCTCTGCACGACCTGGGGATCGAACGTCCAGTCCACGCCGCCCGAATAATAGTACGCCATGGCCATGCCTTCGGCCCGCACGGCCTGTGCCAGTTCGCCGCAGAGGTCCCGGCGGCTGTAATAGCCTTCGTGATAGGGATTGGGCGTCGTACTGGGCCAGAGCAGGAAGCCGTCGTGATGTTTGGTGGTGAGTACGACATAGCGCGCCCCTACCTCGTGGAACAGGGAAGCCCAGCTGGCAGGATCCCAGTGCTGCACGGCTTCATTGAACATGGGTACGAAGTCCGCATAGGAGAA
Source organism: Caldilineaceae bacterium (assembly GCA_963664185.2). GTDB lineage: Bacteria > Chloroflexota > Anaerolineae > Caldilineales > Caldilineaceae > Bin34. The sequence goes on from CAXXOQ010000195.1 coordinate 7,789, forward strand.
CCCATGCCCGTAGGTTGCAAAGTGATGCTGCTGGGTCGGGCTGCCAGGAATGCGGTAGGTATTGGCATACCACTCGGCATAGGGATTCCGGGAAAACCAGCTGCCCCAGTCGCCACTGGCGATCACCTCGCCCAGTTCCCCGGAATTGGGGGCCCAGGCCGGGATGGAATACAGCCCCCAGTGGATGAAAATTCCGAGCTTCGCGTCGTCAAACCATGTCGGCACGGGATGTGCGGACACGGACTCGTACGTAGGCTGATAGGTCATGGAGGACTCCTGGCAATGGGGGGAGGAGGAAGCGAGGTCTTTCGCCGGGAACGGACGCGGTTTCCCTGCGCCTGGAGAAATCAGAAGGTGGAAGCCGGCGTGGTGGAATAGCACCAGCGGGCTTCGATCAGGTGATCACACACCACCCGAAGCGCGTCCATGGTGCCGATCTGGCGCAAGGCTTCCACCGCAAAACCGCGCACATAGCGATTTTCGTCCTGCAGACAAGAGGTCAGGGCCTCAATGGCGGGTTCTGCATGGCTCTTGTACCGGGACAGGGACAGGCAGGCATTGAACCGGACCTGATCATCCATGTCCTGCAGGGCGGGAATCAGGGCGGACACAGCCGTGGCGGCGTCTTCAAGCATGCCGAGGGATTCGACCGCGGTGCGCCGTACGCTGGGCGAGGGATCTTCGGCCAGGCAGGCTATCTCGGCCGCCAAACCCTGAGCCCGTGGACCGTGTTCGCCCAGGGCAAAGACGGCCTGCGCCCGCACCTTGTCCGATTTGTGCTGCAGACCTGCGGCCAGAATGGGCAGGGCGTCGGCCGTGCAGGCACTCAGACCATAGGCGGCCCGCCGACTGGTGTGCTGGTCTCCGGTATGCAGCAGTTCCTCCAGCACCGGCAGGCCTTCCGCGCCCAGATGGGCCAATTCGTAGCCCGCCCCAATGCCATCGGGTTCATACTTGCCCTGTACCATGTCGGCCAACTGCGAAGCGGTCCGCTGCGGGCGGAAATCCACCTCCTCCAGGGTGTGGGGCCGTCCGGACAGCCAGTTCCAGTGATCGGCCCACAGGGAATTGTGGGTATGGGGCGGTCCGTCTCCGTTCATCGGCTGCCATGCCGGATCCGTATTGTGCCAGGCGGGTGCCTGGGGGCGGGAAATGCGCGTAAACTGGAACTTGAGCATGGCTCGGTTGCGTGTCGACAGATTGGCGCCGCCGCGGTGCCACAAATCGTAGTGAATGAGGGCGAAGGTCCCCGCTTTCCCTTCCATAAACAGGGGCTGTTCTGTGTCGTCACCCGGTCGCTTGTCGTAATACTGGGTGCCGGGGATGATGCCGGAGGGTCCCATTTCCGCATGTACATCCTGGGGATAGTAGAAAATCATCGCCCACCACTGGTGGTGATTGCGCATGCGGGCATAGCCCCAGTAACTGTCCTTGTGCCAGGACTGCACCTTGCGTCCCGGCGACGTGAAGTGACAGTGGCGATGGGGTTGGGTGATGTAGTCATCCCCCAATACGCTGCACACGGCACCCCGGACAACAGGATGCCGGAACACCTCCTGCACTTCCGGTACCCGCGGCAGGATGTTGTTGCCCGGGTTCCCTTCCTGGTCCATGACTTCCTCAATCCGGGCGTTCATGGCCGCATGAAACTCGGCCGGGAAATCCGTGTGCAGCAACAAATAACCATGGGATATGAAGTGGCGCATCTGCTCGTCGGTCAGCAGCACAGGATCGGTCTTCATGGCGGGTCCTTGCAAGAAATGACAGGCAACGGGGCCGCCCCGCAACGTCAGGGGGACAGGTCACGTCAGATTGGGGTGCAATGTGCCTAGATTATAATTTCCCTGCCCATAGCGGTCAATACAACAGTCTGCACTTCGGCAGGGACGCGGATCGCGGGCCCATGGCCATGGCGGCCCGGAACCGCGTGACCTGGGCTGACGGTCCCGGGCCGAGGCAGGAAGGTCCCGGCAACGCCCATGTCCGTCACGGCTTCGGCCCCAAGGCACGTAGCGGACCGTGGCTGCAGGCAGACATCATCCTGGGACCGGCATGGGGTCCCGTCCGCCTTGCGTGACCCGGTCAGCCGTTAGGGGGTTTGTCCAAGAACCGTTAGAATCCATAGCTATGGCACACATGCAACTCCGGTGGCGCCCAATCGTGGTTTTGGAACTATGAGAACCTATATTCTCAAGCGGGTGATACAGGCGATCCCCCTCCTGCTGCTGATTTCCTTCATCGTTTTCCTGAGCATTCAGGCGACAGGTGACCCCCTGGCAGCCTATACGGTGGATGCATCACTCACGGCAGATGATATTGCCCGCCTCAAGGCCAAGTACGGGCTGGACCAACCCGTACCCATCCAGTATATGAACTGGCTCAAGAACATGGCCACCGGCAACTGGGGCACCTCCTATTTCACGCGGGAGAATGTGGTGGACATGTTCCTGGAGCGTCTCCCCAACACCCTGATTCTCTTTGCCGTGTCCTATGTGATAATCCTGGTGGTGGCCCTGATGCTGGGCATCCTGACCGCCGTGCGCCAGTATTCGATCTTCGATTACACGGTAACCGCCCTGAGCTTCCTGGGCATCGCGACCCCCAGTTTCTGGCTGGGCCTGATGCTGATCTATATGTTTGCCGTGCGCCTGAAAGCCTGGGGCCTGCCCTCCCTGCCCGTGGGCGGCATGTATGACCTCAGTACCGGCAAGACCCTGGCCGAAGTGACACGCCATGTGATTCTGCCGGCCACTACCCTGTCCGTGGTGGTGTGTGCCCGCTATGTACGCTATATTCGCTCGTCCATCCTGGAGCAACTGCAGCTGGATTACGTCCGCACCGCGACGGCCAAGGGGCTGCCGAATCGTATGGTGTTCTATCGTCATGTCCTGAAAAATGTGCTTCTGCCCCTGGTCACGCTCATAGGTCTGGATCTGCCCAATTTCCTGTCGGGGACCATCGTCATCGAATCCATATTTGCCTGGCCGGGCGTGGGCCGTCTGTTCTGGTCGGCCGCGGAACGCACCGACATACCCGTACTGATGGCGGTCATGCTGTTTGTCGCGGTCATGACCGTCCTGTTCAATTTGATTGCCGATATTTTCTATGCGGTTGTGGATCCGAGGATCAGCTACTCATGACAAGATCCGATGATGCTTCCGCGTCCCCCAACGCGGAACTCATGGCAACCCTGGGGGCGTCGCGGGACCTCGTGCGTCCCCCGGAGACGATGTGGACCCAGCTTTCGGCGGCGCTTTGTCCGGCACCGACCCGCCATGGTCAGCCTGGTGGTGCTGCTGTTCCTGGTCGCGGTCAGTTTTGGGGTTTCGCTCTTTGTTTCCGAGGATCAGGCGAATCTCATCGATGTCCAGGCCATGCGCAGTCCCCCCTCGTGGGAACATCCCTTTGGTACGGACGATGTCGGGCGTGACATGTTCCTGCGTACCCTGTTCGGGGGCCAGATCTCCCTGCGGATTGGCATTCTGGCGGCCAGCATCAGTGTGGTCATTGGCATTACGGTCGGCACCGTGGCCGGCTACAACACGGGCTGGGTCGACAATGTCCTGATGCGCATTACCGATGCCCTGCTCAGTATTCCCACCCTCTTTATCCTGATCGCCCTGACTCGGGTGCTGGGGGACCGTATCGGTGTAGGCAACGTCGCCTTCATTACCCTGGTCATAGGCATGCTTTCCTGGATGAGCACCAGCCGGATTGTGCGGGCCCACGTGCTGTCGCTCAAGGAGCAGGACTTCGTGCTGGCCGCCCGTTCCCTGGGTTGCCAGACGGCCCGCATCCTGGGCCGCCATATTGTGCCGAATACGTTGGCGCCCGTGGTGGTGGCGGCGACCCTGGATGTGGGCCGCGCCATCATCTTTGAAGCGTCCCTGAGCTTTCTGGGTCTGGGCATTCAGCCCCCGACAGCGACCTGGGGCAGCATGCTGAATCGGGCCCAGGCCTATCTGCTGAACGCGCCCTGGATCGCCCTGTTCCCCGGTATCATGATTCTGGTTACGGTTCTGTGCGTGAACTTCCTGGGGGATGGTTTGCGTGATGCCTTTGACCCCCACTCGCTCCAATAAGGTCAGGTGCCATGCTGCAGTCCACTACGAATGCCGATGTCCACGCCCACATCCGGGAGGCCTTTCCGGCCCATCTGGAACGTATCCGGGAATACATGGCCCAGCCCAGCGTCAGCGAGGGCAATCTGGGAGTCCGGGAATGCGCCGAATTGCTGTCTGCACGATTCCGCCAGCTTGGCTGCCAGCAGGTAGAGATCGCGGAGACACCGGACCTGCCGGCCGTTTGGGCGCACCTGGATGCCGGCGCGCCGCAGACCCTGGCGGTGTATGGATTTTTCGACACCAACATTGTGGGTACGGGCTGGACACACGATCCCTTTGATGCCGTCGTGACGGCACACCCGGACTTTCCCCGGGTGCTGTACGGGCGCGGGGCCTCCAACAAGGGGGGCTTCATGGCATTTCTCAATGCCATTGAGGCGGTCCAGCAGGTGCGGGGTTCCCTGCCCGTCAATCTGATGTTTGTGTGCGAGGGAGAGGAATTTGTCGGCAGCCTGCATGTACCCCAACTGATCGAACGCTACCGGGAGCCGCTTGCCCGGGCCTCCGGCATGCTGTCACCCGGTCCGTGCCAGAATGCGGCCGGAGCCGTGGATCTGGCGCTGGGCAACAAGGGGTGCCTCCATATCGAAATGCGGTGCAGCGGCGAAGACTGGGGCCGTGGTCCGCAGGGCGCCCCCACCCATTCCTCCACCATGGGGGTCGTGGACCATCCGGTATGGCGCCTGGTGCATGCCCTGTCCACCATGTATGATCCCCAGTCCGGCAACATTATCGTCCCGGGCTTTCTGGACGGGTTGCGCGCGCCCACGGCGGAAGACCTGCAACTGGTGGAGGATCTGGCGGCTCGCTATGGCGACAACGAAGCGGCCGGCATCCCCGGCATAGGACGCCCCGAGCTGGTGCCCTGCTTTGTCAACGATGTGACAGGACCGGAGGTGTTCCAGCGCTACTGTTTCCTGCCGACGATGAACATCAACGGCATCCGGGCGGGCTTCACCGGACCCGGTACCACGCTGTGGACGTTGCCGCACGAGGCCCGGTGCACGATCGACCACCGCCTGCCCCCGGACCTGGACCCGCAGACATGCCTGGCGCGCATACGGGAGCATCTGGATGCCCAGGGCTACACCGATATTCATCTGGAAGTGCTGATGTCCGTAGGGGCCCAAAGCCTGAACCTGCATGACGATCTGGCCCAGGCGGCGCTCTCGGTGTTTGCCCACTGGAATGTGGAACCCATGATCTGGCCCCGGCGCGGCGCCAGCGGGCCCACGGGCTATTTCAGCCAGATGCTGGGGCTCAAGGTCCTGGGCAGCACCGGTCTGGGGTACGCCAGTGGGCATTCGAGCGCCAACGAATTCCTGGTGGTGGAAGGCAATGAGCGGGTCGGGGGTATCGTGGAACTGACAGGTTCCTACGCGGACCTGTTGTGCAGCCTTGCGGATAATTGACACACTTGAAATACGCGGAAACAGGAGAATTTCGGAATATGTCCCATGCCTTGCTGTGGTCCCAGTTGCAGGATCGGGTGCAGAATGAATTGGCAGATTTGCCGGGAGTCGCAGGCTTCTGCCTGCAGGATCTGGCGACCCAGGAAACGATGGGGTGGCATGAGCAGGAAGGGTTTCCGGTGGCTTCCACCATCAAGATCCCGGTTCTGGTCACCTTGCTGAACAGGGCGGAGAAGGGAGAGGTGGACCTGCAGGAACGCATTGCGCTCACGCCCGATGTGCTGGTTCCGGGCAGCGGGGTCCTGACCTATCTGGAAGGCCCGCTGGATTTGTCCGTACTGGACATCGCCCAACTCATGATCATGGTGTCGGACAACACGGCGACCAACCTGTGCATCGATTGGGCGGGCATGGATGCCACCAACGAACTGATGGCCTCCCTCGGTCTGGGCAATACCCGGATTCGGCGCAAGATGCAGGACCACGAATCGGTAGCCCGCAACGAAGAGAATGTTTCCACCCCCGCTGATGCCGTAAGGCTGATGCGCGCTCTGTACGAAGGCCTGCCCAGTCCAGGGGTGGCGGAACAAAGTCTGGCCATCCTCCGGAAACCGAACCGCGGCCCCATAGAGCGGGCCATGGAGGCGGGCGTGGCCGTTTCCAACAAGCCGGGAGGCATGGAACGCGTACGCTGTGATGCCGGTATCGTCTGGCTGCCAAGGCATCCCTATGCCCTGGCCATCATGAGCAAATTTGGCATGGGACATCCGTATCGGCAGGAAAACCGCATCGTGGCCGCGGTGCAGCTGATCCAGGAATACATGGTGGCCATAGATCGTTCCAGCAACTGGGGCCAGGGCATTCCCGCGTCCCTGCTGGACAGCTGACAGCCGCTATTTGCCGGCCACAACCATACCCGCTCCGGAGGAAGGGAGAAATCATGACCGCTGAAGTGACTATTGTGCGTGCTCCCCGTCTGTTCAGTGCCACGGGCACTGTCCACAGCCATGGTGCCAGTCTCTGGATGGAAGGGGACAGGATCACAGGCGTATATGGCAGTGAGTCGCCTGCCGTACCTGAGAATGCCCGCGTCCTTGACTTCCCGGAAGGGTGCATATTGCCTGGACTCATCGATTCCCATACCCATCTCATGTACGGTACCGGGGAACGCATGAGCGGTCCGCGTTCCTACGATCACGTCAATGACGAAGACAGTGATGGCCTGATGCTGTTGCGCAGCGTGCGGAATGCCTATCAGCACCTGCTGAAGGCAGGTGTCACCTCCATGCGGGATCTGGGTGCGCGCAACCGGATCACCTTCGACCTGAAGGACGGTGCCAGTGCCAATCTGTTCAAGGGGTTTCCCACGCTGCACGTGTGCGGGCGCGCTGTTACGATCACCGGCGGCCACTTTCACTTCGGACATGAAGAAGCGGACGGAGAAGCCGAATGCCGGAAATCGGTGCGGCGCCTCGTGAAGGAGGGGGCCGACTTTATCAAGATTATGGGATCGGGAGGCGGTACCTATATCACGGACAATCGGCGGGCTTCCTTCACGGTACCGGAGTTGCGGGCCATTGCCGATGAGGCACACCGGCATGGCAAGGCGTGCACCGTGCATGCAATTGCCACCGAGTCCATTGCCAACGCCGTGGAAGCCGGCATTGACTGCATCGAACATTACGAGTTCGTGGAAATGAACTATGACCGCAAGCTGGATCCTGCCATCGCCGAGCAGATGATCACCAATGACATCTGGCTCAGCCCCACCATCCAGACCGGGTTCCGGAAATTGGAAAGTATGCTGGTCCTCCAGGAAGAACGTCCCCTGAATGCGGCCGAACAGGAGGCACTGGTCTACTTCCAATGGAAGCAGGAAGGGCAACTGTATGTGACAGGAGCCCTGTATGAAATGGGCGCCCGGCGCTTTCTCATGGGTACGGATGCCATCTCGCAGTTTGGCGATTATGCCGTCGGACTCCGCCTGATGGCGGAATCAGGCATTCCCAACAATGAGGTGCTGCACGCGGCGACACGCTATCCGGCCGAAGCCATGGGGATTTTGGACCAGGTGGGTACCCTGGAAGTGGGGAAGACGGCTGACGTAACCATTGTGCAGGGCGATCCCATGACGGACATCAGGGCAGTGGAGAACGTGGCACAGGTGATTAAGGCCGGCTATGTCCTGCCCATGGATAGCCTGGAGCTGTTTCCAGAAGGAGATGGCGCCGCCAAACCGCCTGTGGTGCGCAAGCCCCCCAATCCGCAAGTCATTCGTTTGCCCCACCATCACCCTCATCCGCACCCACATCCCTAACTTCCGGCCATCTGGCGGCTGGTTACTAGAGGGTTGCCAGGGGCAAGTCCGAAGCAAGGCCCATGAGTGAACGGACCGTGCCGGAAATCCGGCGGCAGTGGCGGTGTCTGCTCCTGCCCCGGATGACGGACTTCGCCCAGACTTCGGCCTGGTCGTAAGGGCGACGGCACTCCCCGTGGGTGGTCCTGCACGGCCCCTACCAGCGGCCGCAGGCGACCACGCTGTAATTTACCACTGCAGTATTAGGCCGTACACCACGAACGGCTGATTATTCCTGACATCTGACTCTAATTGGTTCCTGAACCAAATGGTATTACTCTTTCAAAGCGTCCTTCAAGTTCTCCTTATTTCTGCAGCGGTCGGTAATGATTTTTAGATTGAGGCCTCGAAAACGAATCTTGCAACCGTTCAGTTCTTTGCGTTTGATTGAGTTCAGTCCTTTTTCATGAATCAAGACAGGACGGCAACTGGACTTGATGTTCCTGGGTATCATTTCATGGACAAAATCTGCTCCCTTCTGGAGCTGTCTACACACCTGTGAGATATCCGCACGCCCCCCTTTGAGCTCAATTGGAGACGCCACTAGAGTGTTTGTAGAAGCATCGAAATAAAAGAGGATACAGTCACAGCGATTTCCCTCTATCTTGTGGGCATCAAAGGCTTGCTCCGCATTGACCAAGATCCTCTGCTTGGGAATTCCTTTCATGTAGGCTCTGCAACCAGCATCTATACAAGCCTTACAGAGGTTCTCCCTGCCTACCCGTGACCGGATGCCTTCCAGAACATCACCCCCAGGCATCTTTGGAACCTCCATATGTTTCTTCCCACCTGTTCTGGGAAGAAGCTTTGCCGACTGGTTATATAGTTCTTCCTCCACATCTTCGTAGTCTTGGAGTTCTATGCCTTCAGAGCGGTCAAAGGGGACTTCCTCTACGGTAGAGGCACCTGATTTTGTATCCTTGCGGAACAACCAGATTCCAACCTCGTCAGGTCTCAGCAAATGCGACCCCTGGGTGACTTTCTGGTTTGTTCTGTCTGCCAGTTCGCCTTCCCGAATCAGGTTTCCGATTTCCTTGAGTAGCCAATCACTGTGGGTTGTTATCACGACTTGAAGGCCTGCCCGTATCATGCGACCTAGCATCCTTGCCATCTGAGTCTGTGCAGCAGGATGGAGATGGGCTTCAGGCTCTTCCATAATGAGCAGATCGCCTGTATCAATGACTTCACGCAGAAATAACACCACCGGCGCAAGCTCCGAAACCATTGATGAGGCCCGTGTCAGACCAATACCTTCCTGCGCTTCCTTCTGGTGGTACACGAATTCTGGATAAGCTTCCGGGGATGTTCTTCTGGTACGAATCTGGCCTTCCAATGTATCTTCTTCCAGTGCAGTTGCCAACTTGTGTATGAGCGAAGAAGTCTTTTGGCGCCCTTCAAAGAAAATGAGTCTTTCCATGAAATCCGCCATCACACCGGAAAAGGTGGGGAATTCTGGTAGGCGCCGCAAGCCAGCACGTGTGGAAAGTCTTACCAGAGAACTGGCAATAACCCGGTGACTCTGCATGATACCGCTGCGGGCAGCGGGCAAGTAGTACGCGTTAGACCGCTGCTGATCTCCGTTGATCAAAGAGTCAAGCCTGTCCAAAACCTCATAAATTTCCCACGGATCTGAGAAAGTTACGCCCTGCATACCTAATAGACGTTTCCCAATTTTTGATCCTGGTGTCCTTGAACTTTGATGAGCGAGCAAGGGGTTCTCAACGAAACCCGCTGCAGAGATCCCTGACTTTGAAATATGTATCTGTAATCCCCAGAGATCTTGATTCTGTTCACGTACAACCAGTTGGATTGAGGCTTCCTTGGAGTTCTCTGGCCATCGGATCAAGTCGCTGACTGTGTCCAAATCGAAGCACCTTCCCAGTTCGGCGTCCAACTCTGTTGCCAATGTGTCATTGTCGTTGAGTTGCGCCAAGATGGCATTGTGTAGTCTTGGAGGCAGATCCTTAAGTCGTAACTTGTGCCAGTTTGTTGCCACGTTCACGAGGAATTCAAGGAATTCCTTGTCACGCACCTGAGCATTAGCTCGCTCAAATGCCTGCCAGAACTGGGAATAATAAGAATCCATCAAAGGAAGTCGGGGAAATCCTGATAACCTTTGGTGCAATGCATAGAGCATGACCGCAAAATAAGTCTTACCCGAGTTGCTGGGCCCCACAAAAACTGTAAGGGGTCGCAGATCCACTTCGCCTTGCTCAATGGGGCCAAAATCTGATACAGAAAGTCGAATATTTTTGAATTCCACTCCCTTAGTTTCTGAGCTAGCGTTATGGGAACTAGCCATACTTTCGCTCCCTGCCATTAGCATGTTTCAATGTAACGATCATATAGCAATTGGCCACGAGCTAAGCACCTGCCATGGCCAAATATTGGGAGCGGGTTTGTTGTCTCAGCTGGCAGAACCCCTGGTGGATAGCGTCGGCCAGGCGCTGGACCGTGGGGTAGGTGCAGACCGTCAGGGCCTGGTGCTTGGCATCCCGGAAGGTGCGCTCGATATCGTTCCGTTCTGGGGCGTAGGGGGGCAGGTACCACAGCTCGATGCCCCGCTCTGCCCGTTCCGGCTGGGCCTCCTGGATGGCGCGGCTGCGGTGCAGGGAGGCATTGTCCAATACCACGACGCGGCGGGTGCCGTCAGCGCACAGGGGGCACATCCCGCGCAGGAAAACCAGCAGATGATGGCTGCGGTAGGTGAAGTCGGCGGCCCACCAGACCAGGGGGTTCGCCACGGGGTTGCCCGGTGCGGTGCGGGCTGCCAGCACATTCACGCGCTGCCCCTGGGGACTTTCGTAGGCTACCGGTGGCAACTGGCCCCGGTGACACCCGGTGTAGGTGAGGGGCATTGTGAGCGAGAACCCACATGCATCCAGGAAAAAGAGCGGGATCTCGCCGTCCAGGGTCTGCTGTTTGAGGGTTGCCAGCTCCTCCCAGACTGCGGCCACCCGCGCCGGATCCTGCTTTTGCGGCAGGGTGTACTTCGTGCGCCGGTATTGGACTCCCATCAGGTACCGGTACTTGCGTACCGTGCGCGGCTGCATGACGAGGCCTTTCTCGGCCCGGGCCTCCGCCAGCTGGGCCACCGTCCAGATCCGCTTGCGCCGCAGCAACCCGCTCAGGACGCGCCGCACCTGCTTGCGCCGCGCCCCGTCGGGACCCGGGCCTCGCATCATGTGGCGGATGGCTTTCAGGCCTTTGGCCTCCCACGGCCGGATCGTGGCTTCCCGGTACACGAAGTGCGGGGCCAGCCGGGGCACCGTCAGCCCCTGGTCCGAAAGCAGGTACATCTCCACGCGGTTCCGTTCCCGGGGCTTCAGGGTGGGGTCATGGCGCAGTTCGCACAGGCGGCGGCGTTGCCGGGTGGAGAGGTGGATATGCAGGGGCGCAGGCATGGGGTATCAGGGGGATGACAGGGTACAGACCGTACCGGACAGGATACCAGACATCCTGTGATTAGGCCATGGCAGGTGCGTCTTCGGATCCTTCCTGCCACCCAACGTACGCAGGCCTAACAGGACGGGAAGCGGTACCACCCGTGGGTGGCCCAGGATTGCCATTACCTGCGACGCACGCAGACAGCTACTTTACAACTGTAATGTTAGGAGTGGCACTGATCGGACAGTAGCCCTGCCTGCTCCGACTACAAACGGACAGAAAATGAACCCTGAACGGGGTTCAGGGCAGATCTCCACCTCGGATTTCGGTATGCGTATCGCCTGACTCCAGCCAAGCTGTTGCCAAAATGGCCTAGGCCAGGAGAGACATCATGGCTGACGTCTCTCCTGGAAATCGTTTCACGCTGGATGTCAGGAACAAATCTTATTCGCTGACAGTCCACTCGTGAATGTTGCCATACCATACCGTGAAGGGACGGAGTTCGAAATTCTGGACACGGGTGCTGACCCCATAATGCCGACCTGTGGCAAACAGGTAGAGCGCATAGGCATCTTCATGCATGATCCGCTGGGCTTCCATGATCAGCCGCGTGCGTTCTTCGTCATCGAATTCCGTTTGGGCTGCCAGTAGCGCAGCATCCACGTCGGCGCTGCAATAGCGATGCCACTGCGATCCGCCCGGATTTTCTTCCGAAGCAATTTCGTTGCACAGGAAACGGTTGGAGATTTCCGGATCCGGTACCCGCAGGCCGTGACTCCAGCCACCCATTTCGTAGTCGCCGTGCGACCAGGTACCGTTCTGGTCCCAGGTACCGAACAGTTCGGCCGTGCGGCGATTCTCGATCACCATTTCGGCTCCGACTTCCTTGAACATCTGCTGCACCAGGAGCTGTACCTGCTCCCTCTGCAGGACACCGGAAGTAGTCCGGTGCGTGAAGGTCAGCCGGGTACCGTCTTCGTATCCTTCCACGCCGTGGGATTCACGAATGCCATCGCCGTCGTCATCCGTCCAGCCATTGTCCTCCAGCAGGCTGCGCGCCAGATCGGGGTCATAGTCGTAGGGGACGAGATCCCGGTTTTGCCACGGCGTTCCGTGCCACTCGGTGCCCACGTTGACTTCCGCCTGTCCGTGCAGGATGTTGTCGATCAACAGCTGTTTGTCAACCGCATGCTGCAGGGCGACCCGAACATTCCGGTCGGCGAAAATGGGAGCCTGGGTGTTGTCACCGTTCATGACATACCGTTCACCGCCTGCGGGCGGCGCATTGACGAGGTTGATGATGCCCTTGTCCTGCAGATCAAGCAGAGTCGGTACATTGGCTGCCCTCAGACCCCAGGCGATATCCACTTCGCCGACTTCCAGAGCCGCCAGCAAAGCCTCGGTGCTGGGATAGAAAACAATGAAGAACTTGTCAATGCCGGGACGTCCCTGCCAATAATCATCGTAGGCCTCGTATTCGACAAACTCCCCGGGCTTCCAGTCCACAATCCGGAAGGGACCGAAACCAACGGGTTGCCGCATGGCCAGCGATTCGTCCAGGCCGGGCGAGTTGTCCGCGATCACTTCCTCGGGCAGGATGAAGTCAAAGAGAATCTTCCAGGACGCAAACGGTTCACCGAAATTCAGCACCACGGTGTAGTCGTCAGGGGTGTCGATCGATGCGATTCTTTCATATCCCAAACGGGTGATCGGCGTGTTGTCCGGACTCATGATGGCTTCCCAAGTGGCCTTGACATCCGAGGACGTAACAGGGGTGCCGTCATGAAAGGTGATGCCTTCCCGCAGGTTGTAAGTGATCTGCGTACCGTCCGGCGAAACCTGTCCATTCGCCACGCTGGGTACTTCCGTGGCCAATTCGCCTATCCAGTTGCCCTGTGCATCCAGGAACAGCAGACCGCGTTGCGCAGTCTTGGATGCCTGCAGCGAATTGCCACCCTGGGTGTACATGACATTGAGAAATTCCAGTTCCTGATTCATGCCGAGCCGGACCACAGAAGGTTCCGCGGCTTCCATTTCCCCGGTCTCGCCGGCCGGTGCGGCCGGAGGGGCGCAGGCGATCAGGATCACTACAGTTAACAACAACAGGCCTACCCGCCATATCTTTTTCATGTGTGTTACCTCTTCTGACTGTTGGAGGAACAATGCGTTAGCCTGATAATACCAGAAGAGAGATAAACCGACACCACAGCAAGGCATGCCAAAAATGGCAGATCCCAGCATTCTGCATCATCCACTGCCCCATGGTGGTGGGACCGGGACGGATGAGGGGTGTGCTATGCCTGTCCTTTTCCCTGTGCATCGTGGGGGCGCAGCCCCTTTCGTCAGATCATTGCCGTAAAGAGAGACACAATGCCCGCCACATCTTTACATAAAGGTCTTGCGCGCCATATCCAGGCCCGTGATCTCACATTCCGTACCCGCATGCTGGAAATGGCGGCTGATATCCCGGATGTCATCGCCCTGGGACGTGGTGATCCCGACTTCCATACCCCCGCCCATATTGTGGCCGCCGCCCACAAGGCCCTGGACGAAGACCGACATCACTATACCGCCGTTGCCGGACTGCCAGAGCTGACAGAGGCGATCGCGGCCATGTTGCATCAGGAACACAGTCTGACCTATGCCCCAGAGGAGATCATCGTCACCAATGGCGTGGAGGAAGCCATTATGACCTGCATGGTGAGTCTGCTGAATCCCGGTGATGAAGTGCTCATGGGCTGTCCGCGATTCACCAATTACGACAAGGCCATTAACCTGTGCCACGGCACCGTGGTATCCGTACCCACGCGGGAGGCGCATGATTTCGTGATGCAGGTGGAGGATGTGGAATCCCGGATTACAGCGCGCACCCGGATGCTGGTGCTGGTATCCCCGGACAATCCCACGGGTGCCGTGACACCCCCAGCGACCGTCAGGGCCTTGTCCCAGCTGGTTCAGGACCATGATCTGATCCTGATCAGCGATGAGATCTATGCCCGCATTCTGTTTGATGGTGCCCGGCACCTGTCGCCTGCCTCCTTGCCCCACATGCATGAACGCACCATCACCCTGAACGGCTTTTCCAAGGCGTATGCCATGACAGGCTGGCGCCTGGGTTACATGGCAGGCCCCGCTTCCTTCATGCGCCAGGTGCTGGAAGTGCGGCACACCCTGAGTATCAGTGCCAATACGATTGCCCAGTATGCAGCGCTCGCCGCCCTGGCGGAACCACGCTCGAACTGGTGGGAACCCATCCAGAAAGAGTTGGAAGAGCGGCGGGCGTGTGTGATGGACACCCTGGACGACTTGGGCTTCACCTATGGATTCCCCGGGGGCGGCTATTTCATCTTCCCGAACATATCCTGCCTGGGCATCCCGGCCCCGCAATTCTGTTTGCGGATGTTACAGGAAGGGCGGGTGCTGGTGTTTCCCGGCAATCAGGAAGGGGCGGATCTGGAAGGCGAATACATCCGCATGAGCATTCTGCAGCCACTGCCCCGCCTGCAGGAAGCCATGCAACGGTTAAGGCGCACGGTGGCATCAATCCAGACTTGACTCTGGCACTCCCGGGGAAACCGGACAAAATGGGGAAACCGGCGCCCCATGCCACCACGGCCAACAGCATCAGTTCCCGCCCCTATTGCCCAAACACGGCTATCAGGTTTGGGTTGCCCGCGACCGTGATATCCCGTCCGGCTATGCTGCCAGCACCGCCATCAGACAGGAACATAGGGACGGTGTTGCGCGCAGTCGCCAGGATGGTCATGGGGACCAGCAGCCCGATAGACACAGCCGCGCCCCGGTAGCCGGCCTGCGCATTGGGGCAAAGAGCACGGAAATCACGTATGGAGGCAACTCCTGTCCCCGTCAGGAGTTGCCGGTGCGGCGTATCTCAGATTGGCATTCCGGCAATGGACCGTGACAGTCAGGATGCTATGGCCAAGGTATTCCCGGCCAGAGAGTACCGGGGGCAAGGATCCTCCGGTCAAGGCCATCTTCGCCGGCAACCCATTTCAATCCTCGGGTTCTATCCACAGATCCGGTGCCGGGTCTATGCCGTGGCTGCGGAATACCTCTTCAATGCGATCCAGACCGTCCTGATCGAGGTGCCAGTCCAATCCGTCCAGGTTGGCGTCCACTTCTGCCGGATTGCGAAAGCCTACCAGAGCGGTGCTGACGAGGGGATTGGACAGCACCCAGCGCAGGGCCAACTGGGGCAGGGAACGGTCGTAGTCCCGGGCAATGGCCTTGAGGTCTTCCACGGCATTCAGGTTGCGGGCAAACACGTCAGATCCCAGCAGGGGCAGGTTGAAGGCCTTGCCATGGTGCCGCCAATCATCTTCGGCAAAGGTGGTTTCGTGGGTAAAGACGCCCGCCAGCAGGCCGTGGGCCAGAGAGCCGTACGTCATCAGGCCAAAGTTGTGTTCCGCCACGGTTGGGAATACAAACCGTTCCAGCCGCCGATCAAACATGTGATACCCATACTGGACCACGTCAATGGTGCCCGACTGCAGGGATTGCTCGATCTGATGGGGCCGGTAGTTGCTGATGCCCACAAAACGGGCCTTGCCCTGGCTGCGGATTTTCTCCATGACGGCAAAGGATTCCTCAAAGGGTATGGCGCGATCCGGCCAGTGAATCAGGTACACATCGACATAGTCGGTCTGCAGGTATTGCAGGCTGCGTTCAATGGAGCCCATGACCGCGGCGGCGCTGGAATCACGGTACCATCGTGCGGATTCCCAGTTGCCCCCCTCCTTGTAGATGCCCCATTTGGTCACCACAATGGCGCTGTCCCGCCGGGACTGCAGGGCTTTGCCCAGCAACGTTTCGGACCGGCCCAGACCGTAAGCTTCGGCGGTATCAAACAGGTTGATGCCCTTGTCCAGCGCTCTATGCACGGCATTGACGATCTCGGTATCACTGAAGTCTCCATATTCCCCGCTGGATTCCCAGCAGCCAAACCCTACCGCGGAAACTTCCAGGCCTGTCTTGCCAAATTGTCTGTATTCCATCGTCTGCTCCTGTTGCAGATTGTCCCTTGCCCAGACAGCATGTGCCGCACCCCGGGCAACGCGTTTGACGGCAACTCCGTGCGTGGCCTCACGGCACGTGGGAATTGCGTAACGACGGCGGGTTTGCCCCCGACAGCCACCACGGCGGGTGCATGTGCCTGCGGCAGTGGCATTCTGGCATGGGGTTATGGCTCTGCCTTCGTGTTTATTGTATTCTGTATCCCATAAAACCGGTAGCCAGCCTTGGGCTTGCCCTGTCTGGAGCCTGGCTTTGCCGCTGGGCGGTACAGGCGCATGCCCGATCGGGCAGGAACAGCCTCCCCGCTATCGCTCTCCCGGGCAGGTCCGGCATGACAGGACCGGGAACAGGCCAGGCGCCGCGATGCTCGCTTTCGTTCTCTCTATGGCAGGAGAATTTCCCATGCAGGACAAGTCCATTCAGGTAGATCGCGGACAACGACCCGGCGCGGAGCAGGATCCACGCCTCGCCTGGTGGCGGGATGCCAAATTCGGCCTGTTCATACACTGGGGGCTTTACGCCCTGCCCGCCGGGACCTGGAAGGGGGAACGCGTTCCCGGCATCGGCGAATGGATCATGTTGCGGGCCCGTATTCCCGTAGCGGAATACCAGCAGCTGGCCAGCCAGTTCAACCCGGTGCAATTCAATGCCCGGGAATGGGTCGCGCTGGCCAAGGCCGCGGGCCAGCAATATATGGTCATTACAACCAAGCACCATGACGGCTTCTGTCTGTTTCATTCCGAGCACACGGACTACTGCCTGACGCGAGGTACGCCCTTTGGCCGCGATGTCATTCAGGAGTTGGCCGATGAGTGTCAGCGCCAGAACATGCGTCTGGGCTTCTATTATTCCCAGACCCAGGACTGGTACCAGCCAGACGGCGACGGCAACGACTGGGATTATGACGAAAGCCAGAAGGATTTCAACGGCTATATTGAGAACTACGTAAAGCCGCAGGTTACGGAACTGCTGACCCGATACGGTCCCGTAGCGCTGATCTGGTTTGATACCCCCAAAGGCATTACCGAAGACCAAAGTCAGGGTCTGCTGGAACTCTGTTACGAACTCCAGCCGGACTGTCTGGTGTGCGGCCGCCTGGGCAACACCCTGGGGGATTACGCCACGACCAATGACAATACGATTCCGGAGAGTGCCGTGGCCGGGGACTGGGAAGTGCCCGCCACCATGAATGATACCTGGGGCTTCAAGTCGTACGATGACAACTGGAAGAGCACCACGGATCTCATTCACAAGCTGGTGGATATCGTGAGCAAGGGTGGCAATTACCTGCTCAATGTGGGACCCACCGCCGCAGGCGTTATTCCGCCGGAAAGCGTGGCGCGCCTGCATGACCTGGGCCAGTGGATGGCCCAGTACGGCGAAGCGCTGCTGGGATCCCGGCCGGGTCCGGTGCAGGCGCAGGAAGCCTATCGCACCACCACCAGGGATGGTGCCATTTATGTGCTGGTCCTGCACTGGCCTGCGCACGGCAAACTGACGTTGCCCTCTCTTACGGCCTCCACAGCGCGTCTGGTGGGAACGGTGGACGGCGCCCTTTCGCTGCAGGCCACGGCCGAGGGGCTGGAGCTGCAGCTGCCGACTGCGGCACCCAACCCCCACTGCTCTGTTATCCGTCTGTCCTGAAAGTAGCCTGTGGGTGTTCATGTCCGAGTCTGCTGTTATGCCAAACGAAACCATCTTCACCATGGATACTTCCACCATCAAGTTTGGGGTGGGCGCCATGGCCGAAACGGGAGAAGATCTCCAGATTTTGGGCGTCACCAGGGCCATGCTGCTGTGCGATCCCAACCTGACCGGCTCGGATGCCCTGCGTCGGTTGACCGGTACGCTGGACCAGGCCGGGATTGCGTGGTCCCTTTTTGATGACATCCGGACCGAACCTTCCCTGGATTCCTTCCAGGCGGCCGCGGCCTTCGCCGCACAGGGACACTTTGACGGGTTTGTCGCCCTGGGGGGTGGTTCCACCATTGACACGGCCAAGGTGGCCAATCTCTTCACCACCTATCCGGCCGATTTCTTTCACTACGTGAATGCCCCTGTGGGCCAGGGTGCACCCGTCCCGGGACCCCTGAAACCCCTGATTGGCATACCGACGACGGCAGGCACTTCCAGCGAGATCACGGGCGTGGCCATCTTCGATCACAAGGCGATGAACGCCAAGACAGGCATTTCGCACCGCTTCATGCGGCCCCACATGGGGATTCAGGATCCCCTGAATACCGTGGATCTGCCGCCCATGGTCACGGCGTGCACGGGGCTGGATGTGCTGTGCCATGCCCTGGAGTCCTATACGTCCCTCAATTTCCATGCACGTCCCCGGGCCGAAGGTTCCCTGCAGCGTCCCACCTATCAGGGCTCGACTCCCATCAGTGATATCTGGGCCTGTGAGGCCATACGCCTGGTGGCCGACAACCTGGTGGAGGTCCTCCGGCATCCCGGCAATCTGGAAGCCCGGTCGAACATGATGCTGGCCGCGGTGTACGGGGGCATGGGCTTTGGGAATGCCGGTGTCCACCTGTGCCATGGCATGTCCTATCCGGTTTCCAGCCTGGTCCGGGATTACAGGGCGCCCGACTACAAGGTCGATCATCCGCTCATCCCGCATGGCATGTCCGTGGTCCTGACCGCCCCCGCGGTCTTTCGCTTTACCGCACAGGCCAATCCGGCCAAGCACATGGAAGGGGCCCGGCTGATGGGTGTGGATGTTACAGGCATTCCGTTGCACGAAGCCGGTGAGGTGCTGGCCCAGGCCCTGATCGACATCATGCGGCAGACCGGGATGCCCAACGGGCTGGAGGCTGTGGGGTACGAAGCGACCGATGCCGAAGTGCTGGCGGAAAAGACCCTGCCCCAGCACCGGGTCACCAAGTTATCACCCCGTCCCGCCGACGGCCACGACTTGACGCACATGTTCCTGGAATCCCTGCGGATCTGGTAACGGGACGCAGGCCATACCCTGGCTGTCTCCGGAGACAATACCCCATGCCCCGCCCCGTAGTCGTGGCCATCCTGGTTTCCGCCGTGGCCGTCATGATGAGCACGGGATCGCGCCAGACGTCCGGTCTCTTCCTGGAACCCATCACCCGGGAACTGGGATCCGGCCGGGAAATCTTTGGCTTGGCTATGGCCATTGGCACCCTGATCAATGGCCTGCCGGTCATGGGCATGCTGACGGATCGGTTTGGGGCCCGCCGGATTCTGGGGATCGGGGGTGCCATCTATGGGGTCGGTCTGTTTCTGATGACCCGCTGGGTCACGGAACTGGGGGTTATTTCCTCGTTTGGCATTTTGCAGGGCATTGCCCAGGGGACCACCACCTATGTGGTCGTCATTGGGGCCGTGGGACGCCTGGTGCCGGACGAGCAGCGCAGCCGGGTCTTTGGCATTCTCACCGCCATGGGGTCCGCGGGATTCCTGGTCATGCCCACCCTGAGCCAGCTCTGGATGGATCAGTGGGGCTGGAAAGTGGCCCTCACCATTCAGGCCGGCCTGGTGTTGAGCATTGTGGCGCTGTCGCTGGGTTTGCCGGCCCGCGAAGCGCAGCCGCAGGCGGCCCACCAGGCCCTGGTGCCGGAGATGCCCATGCTGGCCTTTATCCGGGAGGGGCTGAAGCAGCCGAGCTACCTGCTGCTGATTGCCGGCTTCTTTGTATGCGGCTTTCACGTGTCCTTCATCGGCGTCCATCTCCCGGTCTATCTGTCGGATCATGGCCTCAGCCATATCCGGGGCGTGGCCCTGGCCCTGATCGGGGCCTTCAATCTGATCGGATCCCTCTCCTTTGGCTGGCTGGGGGATCGCTGGCCCCGGCGCTATCTCCTGAGCCTGATCTATGGCAGCCGCGGCGTATTGCTGGCCCTGTTTTTCCTCTTGCCCGTCACCTTCGTATCCACCGTACTCTTCAGTTCCCTGATGGGGCTGGTGTGGCTGGCGACCGTGCCCCTGACCAGCGGCATCGTGGCCCGCTTTTTCGGATCCCGCTATCTGGCCACCATGTATGGTATCGTGTTCTTCAGCCATCAGCTGGGCGGTTTTCTGGGTGCCTGGCTCCCGGGGCGCATCTATGACGGCTATGGCCATTACGATCTCATTTTCTACGCCGCTGTGGCCCTCGGTCTGTTTGGTTTTCTGATCCACTTCCCCATCAGGGAGAGGTCGTTCCCCATTCATCTGGAGGCAGCGCAGGCCGCCTAGTCTGAGCCGTGGGCCCGGACATCGGCCTACAGGCAGGACCGCCAATTCTGGAGTACCAGGTTCATGACAGTTTTCAATTCGGCCGCCAACATCCGTGAGTTGACCCGGCGCTGGGAAGGCGCACGTCTCCCTGACGGCCGTCCCGCCGTGGACGCCTCGATCCTGGCCCGCATGGCACGGATCACCACGGAGGAAGCGTGGGCCTACCTGCAGCGCCATGACTTTGGCCGGCAGTTCGCCGGGGACTGGTTCAACACCAATCCGGAACGGACCTTTGCCGGCCGGGCCGTCACGGTGCAGATGCTGCCCTCGCGGCCCGACCTGCACGAACTGGTGCAGGCGGGTAGCGCGCAGGAGGGACGCACGGGCGGCCAGAATTCCTGGCCCATAGATCAGCTGCAGCCGGGCGATGTGCTGGTAGTGGATATCTACGGCAAGGTGCTGGACGGCACGTACGTCGGCGATAACCTGGCCTCCACCCTGCAGGCCCGGGGTGCCGTGGGTGCCGTGATCCATGGCGGCATACGGGATTACCAGGGGATCAGGCAGATGCCGGACCTGACCATCCTGTGCCGCGGGATTGATCCCTCCGCCATCAAGGATGCCACCCTGGCCGGCGTGAATGTCCCGGTCCGCATCGGGCAGGCCACGGTGCTGCCGGGAGATGTGGTGCTGGGCACGCCCACCGGGGCCATTTTTGTCCCGGCGGATCTGGCCCCGGCTACGGTCGAGTATGCCGAGGATGTCCAGATGCGGGATCGCTTTGGCAAGATCCGGATCGGCGAAGGGGTATACGGCGCCGGCGAGATTGATCGGGTCTGGGAAGATCACATTGAAGCGGATTACCAGAACTGGCTGCAGGATGCAGCACCCCAAGACTGACGGATTCCTGACAGGTAGGGAGGTCGCTACCATGAAAATCACAGCCATGCACGTAACTCCCATTGCGGTGGCGGACCCGCCCTTGCTCAATGCCGGGGGCTTGCATGCACCGTATGCCTTGCGGCTGATTGTCGAAATCGTGAGCACCGACAATGTCTCCGGATTTGGGGAGGTGCCGGGCAACTTCAAGACCGAAGCGGCCCTGCAGGCAGTCCAGGATGTCGTGGTGGATCAGAATCCTTTCCATCTCAACCGCATGCTGCAGGCGATAGAGGCGAAACTCGGCGCCACGGAGAGTGGGCGGGGGGACCAACCCTGGGACAGCCGGCAAATTGTACATGTCCACAGTGCGGTGGAGGTGGCCTTGCTGGATCTGCAGGGCAAGCTGACGGACAGGCCCGTGCATGAATTGCTGGGCGGCAAGGTACGGGACCGGGTGGATTACTCCGCCTATCTCTTCTACAAGCATCAGGGTGCCGGCGGGGCCTGGGGATTTGGCAAGGATCCCGCGGCGACCGGCTGGGAGGCGGCCCGGCAGGAAGAGGCGCTGGACCCCGAAGGCGTTGTGCGGCAAGCCCAGGCCATGTGCCAGGAATTCGGTTTCCAGTCCATCAAGCTCAAGGGAGGCGTATTCCCGCCTGCGGAAGAAGCCGCAGCCATCCGGGCCCTGCACGAAGCGTTTGGGGATGGTACCCCGTTGCGCCTGGATCCGAATGGCATATGGAGGGTGGAAACAGCGATCGAGACCGGACGCACCCTGGAAGGCATTCTGGAATACTATGAAGATCCGGTGCGGGGCCAGGAAAACATGGCCCAGGTGCGCCAGGCCCTGTCCATTCCCATGGCCACGAATATGTGCACGACATCATTTGCCGACATGCCCGGCAGTGTCAGACTGGGGTCGGAAGACATCATCCTGAGCGATCACCATTTCTGGGGCGGACTGCGCCCCAGCCTGGATCTGGCCGCCATGTGCCGTACCTTTGGCCGGGGCCTGTCCATGCATTCCAACAGCCATGTGGGCATCTCGCTGGCCGCCATGACGCATCTGGGCGCGGTCACGCCCAACCTGACGTATGCCTGTGACACCCATTATCCCTGGCAGCGGGACGAAGTCCTGACCCAGGGGCGGTTTGTGTTTGATGAGGGAGCCCTGACGGTCTCGGATGAACCAGGGCTGGGCATCGAAATCGATCGGGCCGCGTTGCAGCGTCTGCATGAACAGTTCCTGCATTGCGGCTTGCAGGAACGCAACGATGAAATTGAAATGCAGAAGGTGGAACCGGGCTGGAAGTTTCAGGCTTTGCGTTATTGAGGCAGAAAACACGGGGAATCGCCGTGATCCCATATATGATTCGACATTGTTGCATTCAGTAAAGGACTGTGCCTGCGGCATGAATACACCTGTTTCCCTTCGCGAAAAAGACCAGCGTCTGCTTCATCCCCTGCATCATCCACAGCTTGCGTCCAGTGCCATCATCTTTGAACGGGCGGAAGGCATCTACCTGTATTCCACCGAGGGCCAGCAACTGATTGATGGCATGTCCGGCCTGTGGAATGTCAGCCTCGGCCATGGCCGCCCGGAATTGGCCGACGCGGCCCACAGGCAAATGATGGCGGGGGCCTATGCTTCCAATTATGCAGGTACCGCCGCGGTTCCCACGATCGAGCTGGCCCACCGCATTGCCGGGTTTGCCTATCCGGACCTCAATTCCACGTTCTTTACGTCCGGCGGTGCGGAATCCAATGAAAGCGCCTTCAAGACAGTACGTTACTACTGGAAGCGGATGGGCAAACCGCACAAGACCAAGATCATTTCTCGGATGCGCGGCTACCACGGCGTCACGATGGCGGCCATGAGTGCGGCCGGCATTCCGTCCTACTGGCACCTGTTTGAGCCCATGGTGCCGGGATTCCTGCACATCAATCCTCCCTTTGCCTACCGCTTTCCTGGGGAAGTGCGGGAAGAGGAAACGGTCGGCCTGGCCGCGGCCCGGGAACTGGAGGAGATGATTCAGCAGGAAGGTCCGGACACGGTCGGGGCCTTCATTGCCGAACCGGTGATTGGCGCCGGCGGCGTCATTGTGCCGCCCGACGACTACTTCCCCCGTATCCGGGAAATCTGTGACGCGTATGAGATCCTGCTGATTTCCGATGAGGTGATTACGGGCTGGGGCCGGACCGGGGAATGGTTCGGCCTGCACCATTGGGGCATTCAGCCGGATATCATGTCGTTTGCCAAGGCCATCACCAGCGGTTACGTGCCGCTGGGCGGTATCCAGGTGCATGATCGCATTCGGGAGGTCATGGACAGCGCCTCCCTGGAGGATCGCTGGTCCCACGCTTTTACCTATTCCGGGCATCCAGTGGCCTGCGCGGTGGCCCTGGCCAATCTGGAAATTCTGGTGGAGGGTGACTTTGCCGCGCAGGCCAAGACCAAGGGGCAACGCCTTATGGGAGCCCTGCGCCACCTGGAAGAGCATGACAATGTGGGTGAAGTGCGGGGTCTGGGTATGATGCTGGCGGTGGAACTGGTGGCGGACAAGGAAACCCGCCAGGAACTGGACGGGGCGCAAGCGGAGGCCATCAGGGACGAATGCGCCAAACGGGGCCTGCTCACGCGCTGCGTGACCAACCAGATCGTTTTGTCTCCGCCCCTGATCACACCGGAGGATGAACTGGATCGCATCGCCTCAATCATTTCCGAATCCGTGGAGGCGGTTTGTTCTGACTGATGCATCCGCACGGTTTGCCGGTTTCTGCCATCTGCCATGAGCGCTGACTTCGCGGCCTTCTCCGGGCCATCCGCCTTGCGCATCACCGACATGCGCATCCTGAGCCTGCAGGGGTTGCCATTTCGCGCCTCCGTTTTGCGCCTTGACACCAACCAGGGGCTGTCCGGCTATGGCGAAGTGCGGGATGGGGCCAGTGCTACCTATGCCCTGATGCTGAAAAGCCGCCTCCTGGGACAGAATCCGTGCCACATTGATGCCGTATTCCGCCGTATCCGGCAATTCGGCGGGCACGCCCGCCAGGGCGGCGGCGTGTCTGCCGTAGAGATGGCGCTGTGCGATCTGGCCGGCAAGGCCCACGGTGTACCCGCCTATATGCTGGCGGGCGGGCTTTTCCGGGATCGGGTGCTGCTCTATGCCGACACCCAGGACACCCATGATCCCGTCGTCATGGGGCAGCGCCTCAAGGCCCGGATGGATCAGGGATACCAGTTCCTGAAAATGGATCTGGGTATTGGCATGTTGCGGGAGGAAGGCGGGGTCCAGCCGGAAACCCTGTCCTATCCGCCCGGGATGCTGGACACCACCCATATCATGCATCCCTTTACGGGAATCCGCCTGGCGCCCAAGGGGCTGGAGACCATGCAGGCATACGTGGCAACCGTACGCTCCATGATTGGGTATGAGGTGCCCCTGGCGCTGGATCACTTTGGGCATATCGGGGTCGAGTCCTGCATCCAGTTGGGACAGGTGCTGGAGCCCTTTGCCCTGGCATGGCTGGAGGACATGATTCCCTGGCAATTGACAGATCAGTGGCATCGGATTACCCAGAGTTTGCAAACCCCCACCTGCACCGGAGAAGACATCTATCTCAAAGAGGGCTTCAAGCCCCTGTTGCAGCGCCGGGCAGTCAGCATCATCCATCCGGATCTGGCCACTTCGGGGGGAATTCTGGAGACCAAGAAGATCGGGGACCTGGCCGAAGAGCATGGGGTGGCCATGGCCCTGCATTCGGCGGGTTCACCGGTGTCCTTCATCGCGGCTGTGCATTGCGCAGCCGCGACGGCCAATTTCCTGGCCCTGGAGAATCACTCGGTGGATATTCCCGATTGGGAAGACTTGCTGGAAGGCATTGACAAACCGCTGGTGGAAGATGGCCATGCACGGGTGCCCCAGGGACCCGGCCTGGGCTTTACCCATCTCAATCCGGATGTTGTGCGGGATCACCTTGATGATCGAAACCCCATGCACTTTGACATGGTCACCGATGCCTGGAATGCCGAGCTGTCCCATGATCGCCTGTGGAGCTGAAGGTTGCAGGATGCCTTTTGGCTTATGCCCTGCGACTGTCACAATGGGATGTTCCGGGCAGGCGATCCAGGAATTGATCCTTGGATCATGTACGGTTTGAAGGGAAAGACAGGGCGATCCAAGGCTCTCTTTTTTCCATAGGCCTTGGTACCCCAAAGAAAGTCGCGCATCTTGTTTTCCCTCTGCAATGCCAGAAACACACAGTTCCATTTTTGATGGCAATGCCGGGAAGTGCAGATCGCGTGCCTTGTACTGATATGTTGTCGCTGTGCTTGGGCACCACCGTCTAATGCTACAGTTGTAATTCGGCGATCCCCTTGGATTGATGCTGATCAATGGGGAACTTGAAGCTCGGAATTGGGTCTGGATGCCGGAAAATCCTCCTGACTTTCCCCTGACAAGCATACCCAATGCCTTTCATCTGGCAAGAAATTACAACTGTAGTGTTAAGACGTGTGTGTCCGTCGTCACAGGAAGTACTTCGGGTACAAGCGCGTCTTGCTCTGTACGCCGGCGGGTGTACCCATCGTGTACGATCGGTGTCGGCTTCGACGGATGAGCGGGGCGCCGGGTCGCCAGTGCGGGATGGTCTGTGGCATGTGCGGGTTTTCGGGGACAAGGATTTCATGGGGGAAGATGGGCCACAGTTCTATCGGGAAACCCGACATCTGGACATTCTGATATAATGGCCTTTATCACTTATCCAGTTCTGTTCAAGTGCTGGATCCCGCCCTCCACTCAGGTGGAGGGCTTTTTATTCCATGCTTGGGGCTTATACAGTTTACGGCTGTCGGAGGTAGTGACTGGATTGGATGACTGATTATTCTTGAGAAATTCGGTACGCAAAGACTGGCGTGTGATGTTCTGGAGAGTACCAAGCCCCTTGGCAGTTCTGTTACGGTCGATGAATGGATTTATCAGAATGACATTGGTCGGAGATTGGGCAACAATAGAGAGGGGACAAATGAAATCGGAATCATTGGTGACAAGGCATTTGGACTGTAGGGCATGATGGCCACCGTCAGTTCCAGGGAAGGACAGCGACAGGAGCTGCAGAATATCCTGGATGCCCTCCGTCCACAGGCAGAACGGAACCGATGGGGGCAGTTTGCCACGCCCCGCCATTTGGCGGCCGACATTCTCCGGTATGCCTATGCTCAGATGCACGAAGACACTCGCGTGGGCTTCCTGGATCCAGCTATGGGTACTGGCGCCTTCTATTCTGCTTGGCTTGATGTGTTTCCCCCCATCGCCGCGGGGAAGCCGCAGGATATGAAATCGACCCATACTATGGCCTTCCCAGGGCGGAACTCTGGGCCGAGACCGGACTGGACTTGCGTTTGGCCGACTTCACGCAAGCCGCAGCCCCCAAGGCATCCGGGCAATATCAGTTATTGATTTGTAATCCACCCTATGTGCGCCATCACCATCTCTCCCCCTCCACCAAACAGCGTCTCAAGAGACGGGTGCATGAGGCTTGTGGCGTGGAAATGGCCGGGCTGGCCGGTTTGTATTGCTACTATCTTGGACTGTGCCATGCCTGGATGGCTGCTGGTGGCCTCGCCGGCTGGCTGATCCCGAGCGAGTTCATGGACACCAACTATGGGCGGGCCGTGAAGCATTACCTGCTGGACAAGGTGACACTGCTGCACATTCACCGGTTCGATCCGTCCAATACGCAATTTGGCGATGCCCTGGTGTCATCCGCCGTGGTGTGGATATGCAATGCCCTCCCGCCGGCGGATCATGCCGTACGTTTCTCCTATGGCGGCTCCCTGAATCAGCCAGAGCAGGACCGCTGGGCCTCAAGCAAGACGTTGCGCCAGGATCCCAAGTGGACCCGCTACCCCTACCAGGCGCATTTCACGCCGGTGAATACGCCCGTGCTGGGTGACTTCTTCCGGATCAAGCGGGGTCTGGTTACTGGCCATAATCGCTACTTCATTCTGCCTGAGGAAGAGATCGTGCAGCGAGGGTTACCCAAGGTCGCTTTCCGGCCCATCTTGCCCAGTCCCCGTTACCTGGTGGACGACCATATAGTGGCGGACACAGACGGGCATCCGGTGCTTGACCGGAATCTGTTTCTGCTGGATTGCCGCTGGGATGAACAGGCGGTCGCACAAAAATATCCGACACTGTGGGCCTATTTGGAAGAAGGAAAAGCCCAGGGCGTGGCTGACCGGTACCTGTGTCGGCACCGCACACCGTGGTAATGTCCAGGAACAAAGGCCGGCGGCCCCCTTTGTATGCACGTACCTCGGGCGTAGCGACAAGCGGCAAGGGCGGACCTTTCGCTTTATCCTGAATGAATCACGGGCTACGGCCGCGAATGTGTACTTGATGCTGTATCCCCCACCCCCACTGGATCAAGTCTTGCAACATGACCGGGGATTGAAACGGAAAGTATGGCAAGTGTTGAATGACATCTGTCCGCAATCCCTGCTGGAAGAAGGCCGGGTTTATGGGGGCGGACTGCACAAGCTGGAGCCGAGGGAATTGGGCAATGTCCCTGCTCCGGCCTTGGCCGATCTGCTGCCAATAACCGGGCGGTTGTTCCTGTAAATCCCGTCGTGTTGTCTGTCAGTCGGCACACACCCCGGCCACAGGTTTCACGGGATGTTGCTGTGTGGAACCCCGAGACGAGACGTAATGGCTCCCATACAATCTGTGTTGAGTTTCTTGACAAGGTCAATATGGTCGTCATTTATAATCAGCCTGATTACGGCAGGGCTAACCGCAATACTGTCCAAATAGGATGAAAAGCCTGTACGTATGGTGGGGTTCATCCCAACTCCACCAAACCTATAGCATACCCTTGGCGCAGGCGGAACGGTTGGCCCAAGGGACCGCCGAGACTTTGATGAAACTGGAGGACCTGGAACTGCTGCCTGCCACCCAAATCCAGCTCAATACGGCTACCACCGGGGAACCTCCTGTCTGGCAGGCTCTGGACCGCCTGGCGACGGGCCAGAAGGCTACCGCGGTGTTGCTGCTCCTGATGTTGGACTCGGAAGTCCCCTTGATCATCGACCAGCCGGAAGACGACTTGGACAACCGCTTGATCACCGATGGCGTGGGTACCGGGTATACGCCAGGCGAAGCGGCAGCGGCAGTTTATCGTTGCTACGCACAATGCCAATATCCCGGTACTGGGTGACGCTGAGCTTATTGTGGGTCTGACACCCTCGGGAGAAGCCTATCTCGGCAATGCCGAAATCAGGCCGGAGCATGCCGGGTCCATGGATGCGGGTCCGGTGCGTGAACTCGTGGAAGAGATCCTGGAAGGGGGCCAGGAGGCCTTTGAAACCCGACGCCTGAAGTACAGATTCTGAATGACCACATGAATACGACCAAACTGATAGAACTGATTCGCCGGGGCGAAAATTCGGGCGTTGAATTCAAGCGGGACGATGTCCGACCCGAGAGCTTGGCCAGGGAG
>CAXXOQ010000196.1:0-15435 GCA_963664185.2 Caldilineaceae bacterium
CGAAGTAGGCGGTGTCTACGTCCAATGCTTCCGGCTGCAAGATGCGGAACGCATGGGCCACCACATGGACTTCGGCTCCATCAAGGTCAGCCATCCCGGCATTCCGGGCGGCTCGTTCCGCCCCCGCGACGCATCCCTGGTCAAGGCCCTGATTTACTCGCGCTCCGACATCCTCATCCTGCCCATTGGCCAGGGCGACGCCAAGGATTTGGACTGGGCCACCAAACTATGCCGACGCGTGGACCCGGCATTCTGCATCCCCGTCGATTTCGCACCGGCAGACCTGGATGAAATCCAGACGGCGTTGCGCAGCCTGGGCACTGTCAAGGGCGATCCCCAAAAGCGATTCAGGGTCAAGAACATTCCAACCACCGAAACGAACGGCATGACCACCATCCTGCTGGAAGCCAGGAAAGCCTGATCCCGCTTGTCCGCGGACAGTGACTTGCCTGCGGGACTGGTACAATCCGGTCGCCAAGCAGATCACTGTCCGCCAAGTCATGAAGCAGACCCGCGTTACCGACGACAACCTTGAGATTGATGAGTGCCAACCCGCCTTGTGCAAGTCTGCACGGCACAGCCAGTCCAGACTGTTGATCAAGATTTTGCTAGGTGTGCGGGGATGGGTAAGTGCCTGGTGTCATGGACAGTGGCGTCCGGACACCTGACCCTTGTGGAGGGACTGAAGCGTGCCTTCGGTACTAATGCCCCACAGAAACACCAGACCGTACCCAGCCTTTTGCATGGAATGCGGTGCGCCCCTGCGGCCTGTCCATGGCGATGAACAGGGACTGATACCTTTCTGGCATTGCACTGACAACAGGGAACACGTTCCTGTGCAGTTCGTCCCTGCTGCGGAATCGCCTCAAGCAAGCCTGTCCACGCCACTGCCTTGCAATGTTTTGACAGGCAAACCGGCAGTCGGGGTCCAGGACATCAGCGACATCTCCGGCCCCCTCCATCTCGTCAACAGACTGCTGGCATTCCTACCATGGAACAGATTGCCTACAGGTAGCCGAAGGGCGTGACGCTCTCCGGCCGGTCGTCGGCTTCGTTTCCATCGTCACTGTCACCATCCGCATTCTCCAGCAGCAGGTCGATGGCTTCATCGACTTCCTGCAAAACTGCTTCAAAGGTTTGCAGGTCCTGTTCCAACTCGTCTTGCTGTTTCCGCTCCATCTCTTCGTAGTAGCCTGTGGCTTTCGGGGCCGTCAGCATCTGGAACGAAGGGAAATCCCGAATGGCTGTATCGCTCACTGAAGGTTCGGGTTCCTTCATCACACTCCCATCCTCACGCACAAAGAAACCTTCGGGAACCAACCCGCCTCCCGGCAACAGCCTGGAGTGGTTGCGCACGTAACCCAGCGCGCTTTGCAACGGAGGCACCAAGCGAAAGTAGCCGGAATTATGGTCAAAGACCAGGTTGGGCAGGATGTTCTTGTCCAGGGTCTCAAGAACAAGAACATCCTGGTCCCCGGACGTACCAGGCCATTGTGGTCCTGCAGCCACACAATCGAGGGTTGCCAGCCAGCCTTCCCCAACCGCCCTTGCAGCTTCCCTTTCACTGCCCCGAAAGTGCAGGGAAAGCCCGTCCGTGCCCTGCTTGTCGCCCGCAGGCTGCATTTGCCACCCGCGACTATCCAACAGGTCCAGAAGCGCGTCATGCGCCACCACACCATCCACAGCAGGCACGTACACACAAGCGTCCGGTTCCAACAACACTTGCCGCCCTGCCAACCTACCGCTGTTCACCATGTCCGTCAGTTCCGCAGGCACGGCAGACAGACTGGATGTTTCCAGGAAATCTTCGGTGTTCAGCATGTCCACAAAGCAAATTCGATACTCCATGAAGCCGTACCATTCAGGCACAGAGGAATTGTCCGCACCCCCCTCAACCAAGACACCGGCAGGCTCCCCTCCGATGTTCACCCCATGGCAAAAGCCAAGGGTGTCGTTCTCGGCTCTATCCCCAACAACCACATCGTGAGCTTTCCATTTCCGCAAAGCCATCTTCCACCTCGCTTTTGACATTGCAGGACAGTTCCCACACTACTACAAAAACGAAAGTGGCTCAACCTCGTTCCGGACGCAATCAACAAGCTCGGACGGTGTTCAACCATGGATTCCCGCGGCTCTGTGAATACGGTTCCGTTTGGGGCGCACTTGCCCACCCTGTGTCATTCGCAGCATGGGCTTTCCGGACAAGCCACAGGGGACACGCTCCCACCCTCGAAATGGGACAGTCACGCACAAAGTAAGGCACCTGTGCGTTCAGTGCCGACGAAGTTCGACCGGATTCCCAAGTACCATAGATGCGGGTCATTTGCTATCCTAGCCTAACCCCCAAGACGCATCGTGGCATGCAGGAGCGTGCCCAGGGACAGTGTGCCATGAAGAAAACGAACGAACTCACAGAGATTTCCCTGGGCCTGTACGCCCACCTGCAATCCATTGCGGATGCCATTGCCGTGCGCGGCGCAACCACGGGCGCCCTCCTCATCCACTACAGTTCAATGTTGAGCATCCAACA
This sequence comes from Caldilineaceae bacterium, assembly GCA_963664185.2. Taxonomy (GTDB): domain Bacteria; phylum Chloroflexota; class Anaerolineae; order Caldilineales; family Caldilineaceae; genus Bin34. The sequence goes on from CAXXOQ010000196.1 coordinate 2,531, forward strand.
CTTCACGACATGCCTGGAGCTGGCCGGCATCAAGTCCGAATACATCCCGCAGGTGGTGGAGTGGACGCGTGCGCGGCGTGCCGACAAAATCCAACAGAACATTCAGGTTCTGTTCCACCCCGCAAAACCAAAGGCACAGCCCACAACACCGCTGCAACCAGACCTCACGAACTTTACGGACATGTCCCCCCAGGGCATTCCCGTTCCCCTGCACATAATCATATCGATGCTGTCCAAGGCTACGGAATCCGTCGAGGAATGGGCTTGCAGTGTTGACACCTGCAAAGGCATCGCATTCACCATCTGGATGCTGTACTCACACCTCTCGGGAAACCTGCAATTCGACTTTTCGCAACACGTTCGCTCAGAGCTGGAGGTGAGGGGGATTCACGACTCCCAGGCCCTCACACACAAGTTTCCGGTCATGGGGTCGGACATTACGTTCAACGCCCTGCAGTGGATTGTCCTTCATGCCGCAGGACATCCAGCCCCCAGCGGTGTCGACTACGAACACGATGCGGCTCCAGTGCCGGAACCTGCGGAATTTGACTGGTCCAACCTGGAATTTGACTCTTAGCGGCGGGTTTGGCGTGCTTGGTTCGAACAGCCCGAACTAGTAGCCAAGCGCACCCATCAACTTGCCATCGGTCTCGCTACCGGTCTCGTCCGTCTCGGTCTCGGCGGCTTCAAGCACATGCCGCTCGGCCGCCACCTGCATGCGCAATGAAGGCGGCCGGTCGTCTTCTGGGCCCGCCTCCAGGTACGTGTCGGTGTCCAGGGGTTCCAGCAGCCAAAAATTGATCACACCGCCATCGGCTCCAATCATGGTCAAGCGGTTGTCATCGGCAGCCAGACCTCCCAGCTCTCCTTGGCCGGGCCCGACAACCTCTTCAGCCCTGGATTGATCCGGGAACAACCATTCCCGCACAACGGTCCCCGGTATCTTGGGAGCCGGCAGAAACTCCCTGGTGTTGTTGTTGGCCGCGCCGTCAAGGATGTGGCGAATTCCTTCGCTGGTCAACCCGGTTTCAGGCATGAAGGACAAAGTCCGATTGAGGGTGAGTGCCACATCCCACCCATTGTAGGCAAACCGGTTGTCACTCCCTTCCAACGAGGGGGCTTCGTACCAAACCCACACTCCGTCCGTGTTTCGCTGCAAGAGACCTGTCCCCAACCAGTCGACGGCATTCAGGTCGTGTGCCGTGTCACTGCCCTTGACGGGCGGCACCAACTCCAGAATGCGCTGGTAGGCAAGGGGGGTTCTGTTCAGTACCGAAGCGGAATTTTCCGGCGTCTGTGTCAAAATCTCATCACTGTTGAGGCCCGACACGGCATCCAAGGCATCCAGCAGTTCACCGCGCAAGGCGGCCCATGGGTGACGGTCGCCCCCGTCCACCACTACGTGCAATTCAGCGTTGAGGCTGTTCCGGCACCAGATTCCCAGTCTGTCCGGCACGCCCGTATGATGCAAACCTTCAGTCGCCTGGGGGATGCGTTGGCCGCCCTCTTTGTTTCCCCGCTGCACCTGTATGTATGCCTGGGGGTGGGCTTTGGCCAAAAACGAAGGGAAGTCCGTGATCAATCCCTGTGCCCACGGCAATCGGAACCGGTCGTCCGCATCCCTGCCGTACACGTACTCGTTCAAACGCTGGGCGGGCGGAATCAACTGTACGGTGTTGTTGCTGTTGTCAATGGCCAGGTGGGGCAACAGCAATGTGTCGGTGACATCCAAGGTTCCCTCGCCCTCATCGACAACAACTTCGCTGGCATGGATGTCCATAGCATCCCACCAACCGGTTTCCAGTGAGCGGTTGCTGGCTTGGGATTCCAGGTGCAAGACACCCTTGCCATCGGTGTTTCCTGCCAGCCATCCATAACGGGGCAGGGTTTCATCCAGCAGTTCATCCCGGCCCACAATCAGATTGGCATCGGGCAAGTACACGTAATGGTCCGGATCCCATGCCACGTGAGACAGAATGGAGGCTGTGCGCAATTCCCGTTGCAATGCGTCCGGGGCATCCGCCACTTGGTACACATCCAGATCAATGCGTTGATCGTACATGTCCGCCAGGGCTGGCCGGTAAGCGAGAAACATCCAGGGACTGAGGCCATCATCCAACGATTCCAGGTTCAACAACACACCTGCCGGAACATTGTTGATGTGAACAGGCACCAGCTGCTCATCCGAATCCCCTCGAACAACATCACCAAGCGCGATTTCGGATGCTTCGGGCCAAGCTTTCAAAGACATTGCACACGCCCCCTGTCGGTGTGTATCCAACCAAGCTCAATCAACCAGGGAATTATCGCACACCCTGGTTGATTGAGCTTGATGGGGGGGGGGCAGCCCACAGGCAGCCTCTGTTCTACATGCCCACTTGTTGATGAGGCTTCAGCAGCATCATGCCGTAGCCATAGGCCCGGTGCCTGCCAATCCCGCGTGTCAGGAACTTTGCAAAATTCGGTCCGTCAACCACTTTCAGGATGCCCCGTATCAAGGCATCCGGCCCCTTGCTGTGCGCCCCGGAACGCTTTCGCACTGAGGGACGCACACGGAACGACACCATCTGCATCGCTTCCAATGTGGCCCCGCCATGACGCTCGAACTGCTGGGTCAGCCAATCTTGATAGACGGTTTCCCGACTGGGTACGTCGTCCTCACTCACCCATGTCATGCAGGCATGCTGGTATGCATCCAGCTCTTGCACTGAACGATTCTCGGTGAAACGCCTGCTCCGCACAATGGGCCGCACACGTGCTTCAAACCCCAACCGCATGCCGGGCTCCCACTGTGTGGGCATGGGCTTGCTCGCGATGCTGTCGGGGGGGATGATCTGGCACTGCAGGGGGTCGGCAAACAAGTTGAGTGCATCCTGCAGTGTGTTTGAGGTGGTGCCTCCATCCCCGTAGCCATACAGACACCCGGTCTGGGCTGCGCGGGGGAAAATCGCCCTGAACGGCTTGGGTGCACAATCGGGCCCGAAACATTCCACCAGCAGGCAGTGCATGGCGTGGTCGGGATCGCGCAGTTGCCGCACCCCCATCCACTTGTGGAACGTTGGGATGTCCACATCCGCCCTGATCATTTGCATACTGGTCATGACAGCTCCTTGAGTTGACTGAAGGGAATGGTCCCAACGAAAATCCGACGTTGCCCGCCATGCAACGTAGACCGCCAATTGCGCAAGTCCGGGATGGTGGTGACGCCTTCCATTTGAACGCAAGCGGGCGGCGGCCCTTCACTTTCGGGCCACGAAAGCTTGATGGTGTCGTTGAAGGCGGGGGGTTCGTCCTGGTCTTCCACAGGGATGTTCAGGAGTGCCTGCAGGGTCGTGTCGCCTGCCACAAACCCTCCGAACAGGGGGCTTGTGGGCAAACAGGGGCGCCGTCCGATGCTCAACGGCCGCTTGGGTGCCTGCAATGCGTCTCCCAAGACGTCCAATGTCGGTGTTTGCCTGCTGGCCCGCAACCGTATCGCCACCGAAACGCGCATGTCCGCATGGTAGTGGCGATACCGCAAGCTCGGTGCCTGGAAAGTGGGGGGACTGCTTTTCCGCCCTTCCGGGCCATCGTAGGTCCACCCGGTATCCGTGTGTGAAAGGTGCGCTGTTTGGAAGTCGACAACCTCCCAGGCGGATTCGCGTTCAATGCGGGATGCAAACACAAGTCTGTCCTGAAGCATTTGCAGCTTCTTGGATTCCTCGCGCCGCCACCCCAAGGCATTGCCGATCAAACCGGTCAGCATGGATGTCGTCGGGTGTGCATGGGTAGGGGCGAGGCTGTCGAAGGCGATGCCACCAAAGGACATCAATGGTGCTTCCAGCCTCAAGATTAGATGACGCATGGACTACTCCGTGCTGCAAATCATGTCTGAAACCCAAGCTCCCAACTCGTCCAGGGACATGAACGAAGTGTGCGGAAGATCGCACGCTTCCACACTGAGGGCCCGTCGCTCTTCGTACCCGTAGGCGTTGTCCAGCTTCGTCATGTGGGAGCCGAGGGCCTTCACGGCACTGGGAACCTGGGCACTTGTGGGCGTGCGGAATGCATTCGCCAGACTGCGGGGCTGCCGGTGCCCCACTTCCACCAGGACCAGATCGGCGCAGGTGTAGGGGGCGGTACTGCCGAGTTTGGCTCCGGGTGTCACAGTGGCGATGAGGTGGATCAGATGGTCGACCACCTTGCCTGCCATGCTGCGGTCGGCATCCTGCCACGCTTCTTCCGCGCAACCCTCCAAGTTCGAGATCAAAACCGGCAGGTTGCAGACGACATACCCGTAGAAGATGCCTGCCGACAACTCCATGTCGCCAATGTGGGCGGCGCCTGTGTCGGTGTTGGGGTTTTGCAGGTCGTCCACCACGGAAAAGTAGTCGGCCTCGCTTTCCTCTCCATGCACCGTGAGGGCATGGGCCACATGGATGGCGGCCTCAATGTTGGCCCGCGGATCGGATGTCACCATCCGTCCAAACAAGGCTGATTCCAACCCTGCGGGCAACCGTCCCGTGTCCAACATGGCCCCAATGGTCTTGCCGTGTTGCCGAGACTTGAACAGCTTGCTCACGGCACCCTGTGCCGCCTTGGGCTGGCTGGGATGCTGATTGCAAATGGACTTCGCATGAAACCGCAGGAATTCGATCTCCGGCCATCCCAGCATCAAGGGCTGGCGCTTCGACTTGGAGGCACCATTGCTGCCGTAAATCCCAACATTGAAGGCTTCCGTCACGGCATTCAGGACTTCCTCCGTCACCTCGCTGTCGTCGACCGCAGGCATGACCATGCTGTCCACAATGTTGCGCGACCGGTAAGCCTTGGTCGCGCCCGGCACGTTGTGGATGGCGTACTCGTCATCCTTGGCCAAGCGCCAATGACGCTTGAGACACTGGGACGAAATGCGGGTCCGGACCGCCCCGCCAAAGGGCATGCGCTTGGCCTGCCCCAGGTTATCCCTGTTGACCAGGCCTGCCGAGTACGAATGCAGGGTGTGGATTTGGACGAATCTGTTCATGCGGATTTCACTCCTTGTTCTTTCTGTTCTTGGCGTTGGGCTTGTTGGTAGTAGGTTGCAACCCGCCTTCGGGCATCATGGGCTTCGGCTCCTTCGCTGACAATCAGACGGGCCATTTCCCGCCAGTCGAATGCCGCCCGCGTGTGTGTCAGCGAGCTGAACAATCGCAGCAGCAGGGAGTGGAAACGTGCACCCCGGGCGCACAGAAACTGGTTCAAGCGCATAGGGCTGATCCAGCCGGCCCGCTGGGTGGGGCCCCAGTACAGGAAACGCCCCACTGGCATCCGGTGGTTGTGTGAGGATCGTTTGCGCAGGTCTCCTCCGGCTTCCAGCGTCATATGGGCCATGCCGCACAGGACCAAAGCCCATTTGCGCCGCATCCACTCGTCAGGCACTGGCAGGTCTTCCTGGTACACCAGTCTCCAAAAGACGGCGGGGAGGGACTTTCCGGGATCCATCATGCGCCGCAGGTCTTCCAGGTCGTGGGTGTCGTAGATGCTCAGTTGGGTTACGGCCTTGACCAAACTGAAAACCTGAGCATTCCACTTGGCCCATTCGGAATCCTCATCGCGGTCCAAGGGGGTGTCTTCTTCCTCGTCGTATTCTTCAGGGCTCTCATGCTTGTACAAAAACCCCATGCCTTTGTCGCTCGAACTGCGCAAACGGCCTTCGAAGACGCTTTCGGCATTCACCTGGGCACCGTAACGATACGAAACCGGAATGGGTATCGTCCCTATGGCCTCGTGCAGGATCAACCGTCCGAATTCCACCACACTCGCCAACAACCAGGCATCGTGAATGGCTTTCCGGACGGTTTCGTTGTGCCTGCTCTCAAACTCGTCCTGCAAGCATTCAAAAAAGGATGTCTGCAGGCAGGCATCAAAGCGTTCCAGCCAAGGTTGCGTGTCGTAATGGATGACGGACGGCACCTGGGAGTCGCCGCGTGCCGCGTAGGTGCGCAAGGCGTGGTTCAGGATGCCCTTGACGATGGTGACGTGTTCCAGCATGGCCTTGCTGATGGTTCGCAGATCGTCTCGTTCCCCGCTGTCGGCTCGCAAGGCGTGGAGCGTCTGCGGCCGGATGCGAATGGTGCATTCGTGGTAGCCCTCGGTTTTCCCCTGGCCTCGCACCAGACATTTGCCCTGCACCAGCATGGGCTCGTTGCGCTTCAGCTCCCTGTCTGTGGGCCGACACAGAATTGGCAAGTCCCAATTGCAGAGGAAATCCGTCAGTCGGCGGTACGTGAATCCAATGGGGGTCAAGGTCAGTGGCAGTCCGTCCCGTGCGGGGTTGTGCGGGGTCCATGGATCTCCCGTCCGGCCCTTGACCTTGGTGTTGTCCACCCGGCTCGCCGTAGAAGAAGCCCGCACCGCATGCAAGCGACTGCCATCCACTCCCTGTAGGCGAATGCGCCTGCAAACCTCAATGTAAAAGGGGGCCAGGTTCTCCTGTTTCAACTGTTCCTGTTTGGTTCCGTGCCAAGGCAACAGCCACATCAGTTCATGGTCCCCGGTTTGAACCTCCGGCAAGGTCGTACCCGACAGCAAGGCCGCAATATCCCGCCGCAGATGCGCACCCGGGCTACAGCCGTCCGGAACCAGGGAAAAAGCCGGGCGACTGCCCAGGCCCCCGTTCATGCGTGAAATGCCATAGGTGCCCGCCCCCTGAAACCCGCCCCATGGTCTGGGTGGTAACCAAGGCAAACAACCAATCGTCAACCTCTGCATGCTTGGCCATCGCTGTTTTCAACACATGGTTTCGTGACGCAATCAACACGTCAATGCTGTCCGGCGTGTGCGCCACGATCCTGTAGTCGTCCTGTGCATGCTGGTGCAGGGCCGGTGGTTGCAGGAATGCAGGCATGGTGATGTCGTCCACCACCAGGTGCCAGGGAATGTCCCCCAAGCTGTCGGGAACCAGTCCCCGCAATGCCTCGGCCCAATCCGCTCTCTGCGTCGGCACGAGATTCGTACCGGACCGTCGCAGGGCCATCACTCCCAGCCCCACCAGCAAAGCGTGCCAGGCATGATGTTGATGCGGACGCAGGGCGGGGAAACACACCACCTCGTCGTCCGCCGCCAACATGGCGTAGATGCCGGGCAGGGACTCACGAAGGGTCTCCCCATCCAGCGTTGTCATGCGAATCAAGTACTCGGACATCAGATTCAGCATGAAACATTCCACCTGCACTGCATGGGGCCACAACCAATTCATGGTACCACAGGGATCCGGGCAATACCCGTTACGCCTAATACTGACGGCCAAGACAACGGAGGGGCCCCTTGCATCCATTCGACGATGAAGTAGACTGTGGCTGTTGCCTCAAACATGCCACACGGTTGCACAGAGAGGTCTCAAGCTCAGATGTTGAAACCACCCCCACTCAACCAGCACGTGGAAAGCGTGGAAGTCCGCCCCTACGTCACCCCGCCGGAAACCCTTGATCTGCTAAGACGCACATGGGATCCCCGGATTGCATGGCTCCAGGAAAACCCATACACGGAATGGACACTGACTTCCCAGATACTCAGCGATATGGAACGCGACAGCAAGTACATTCTCCAATGCCGCAGTCACGCCCTAATGGACCGGTTGCGCAGCCTGGGCTATGAGGAAAAATCCGGTTTGCGAGGGCACGCATGGCGCATCCTGGAACCCGGCCCGCCGCCCGCCAAAAGCTGGAAGGAAGGCATGCCCCAAGCACCCAAACCATCCGGCCGGGCATCCAGCGCGCAGGAACCTCCGGCCGTCCGGCAAGGCATGACCCAGCCCCCGTCATCCCAACAGCCCCCGTCCCCGAACAACCCCCCAGGCCTGTTCGGGTAGATGGTACAGGAGAGCTGCTGGGATTGCCCTGCGGTCCAGGGTTTCCGTGTCTCCGACGACACCTGTTAAGTACCGGGACCTGACATGCAGACGGATCCGCGGAGACCGTCGGCCGAGTACCTGAACACACACCCTGTCGAGCAGTTCACGGCGCAACAGACAGCAAGCACAGGTTGACATTTTGCATTCCAACTGCATGATTTCCAGTAATGAGCCAGCCCTACATCAGACGCACTACAGCATGGCATGGACGACATCCGGTTGTAGGGCCATGCGTCTACCACCAACCGAACGTTTGAAGCTGCGCCGGCTGTAGCTGGAACTTAAAGAGGGGCCCCACCTGATGAGGGGCAGTTGACCGAGAGTTTGAGTTGAGGTGGTTCTCGTTTTGACAATGATTGACAAACCTGTGTATAATGAACACATGACACACCAAGTGGAGACCACCCGCATGCTGCCTTCCGTCAAACTGACCTACCGAGACCGTTTCAGCGAGTTTGGCGCGGCTGTGGGTACTTGGTCCAGCCACCGCAACGCCAACATCGTACTTGACCGCGTTGTCAGCGGCGACGGCCCGTGGACTGAAACAGAACGCCGGGAAGCCCTCCGCACCCTCCACCTGAACCATCATGAACGCGAAGGGTGGCTTGCCGATGCCTGGGAGATGGTCAAGAACAGATCCAGTATGGACGACATGCTGAAGATGCCCATCTGATCGCACAACCTGTAAGGAAGACTCCAATGGACCTCGCCATCGAATTCGAATGCCCGATCTGCGGCACTGAACATGATGCAGGCACAGACGAATGCTCAGAGTGCGGAGCGGACTTCACCTGCCCGGAATGTTGCGAGCCCCACGACGACATGGGACTTTGCCAAGACTGCGCCGAGTACTTTGAAAGCGGGCCTGGATTGCTTGCGGAAGGCTGAGGACAAGGCTCAGGTTCCCGTTCCTTGTTGCTCACACCCAGGAAGCTCACCATGACCACTACCACAAACCTAACCGAGTTGGCTGGGTTCTTCCCGGCCCGTGGTGGAAAACCACGGGATGCGCCCAAACCGGCACCGCTTGACCACCTTGCGGACTTTGACGCAGTATGCAAAACCTGTAAGAAAGTGGTATCCATCACGATCCGAGCGGACTCTCCGGTGCCAGATGAAGGTTTTCAGGTCTGGGCCTGCACTGCGTGTCAAGCGAACATATATGACGAACATGACGGCTGACAGTACATCAGCGACATTCATACCGAAACCACGCACATGGGCACAGCGCATCGGGAAAACGGGTGCTTCCTCCCCTTACTACACCAGCAAGGGCGACCACAATGAACAGTAGCGTCTGGATCGTGGATGTGGACCAACTCCCCGATCCACCTATACGAAAGGTCCATCGTCAAAAGTGGAAGGCGGAACGAGAGTACCGCAGGCAAAAACGATACTGGCATGATCGTTGGGTACGGGTGTTCCTGGATGTTGTTTTCGACGGGGAACACAACATGAAGCTGATTCGGCAACATGTACCATCGGGACGCACGATGAGTGACGGGGACCGCCTGACCATCCCTCCGGTCGGCCTGGAACCTTCAGACAGTTGACGTCGCAACCAGTGGAGGCAACGTTCCCATGACTTCCGCCAAGCCCCCCAGGCCTGTCCTGCACATGCGTGCGGCCCGCAAGCTCTACCCGCGGATTTGGAAACTGACAGACAGGTTGCATGCGGAACCTCATCAAGCACCGGACAGGTCATTGGTCTACCTTGAATCCCAACAGCTTGTCATCGAATGGGCAAACGACAACCTCGCTACCCACAAAGGCCACCATACCCGTGCGGGCATTCAGGTGGATGCCAAGTCGGGTTTCCAAGCTGAAGCCACGCGCTTGGCTGCAGTCTCTGCATGGAGACGAACGCAAGGCATCTACCGCGTCCACCCTACTGCGTTCGAGCACCTGATCTCCACACCACTTGAAGGACGCATACCGGTTGAGTTGCTGACCCGCCTGCCGGAATGGTGTCCATACATTGAATACCCACCGGCATGCGAGGATGCCCATGGCGTTTACGTCTTCCTGGATTGGATGCCTGCCCTCGACACGACCGCCCTGCACATCATGTTGGATGCCAAGGAGTGTGGCGCGCCCCCTTTCGCGGCCTGGCATGCCCTCAAACACCTGATGGTTCCATTGTTCGAGGGACGCTTCAGCATTGAACAATGTCTCAGGATCATGGCCGAAGACGCCCGCGCCCTGGACCCCAGTGTCTCGATCTCTTCAACATCTCGCAGGACAATGGAAACCTACCTGAAAGAAGCCATCAACCTGGTGCTGTACCTGGGCAGTCGCTCCGCCGACATTTCATCGCAGGAGGGGGACATCCCCTATGAGACGTGGCGGGCCCGCAGGAAGCAGGAACATCCCCAACCCAAGACACCGCGCCTGTGGACCGCCGCTTGGCGCATAGGCTCGGCATTGATTCCCGCTCCGGCACACAACGCAGGCCCACAGGCCGGAGACCCACCCCGCAACACTCAACGACGCTCGCCCAGGCCGCACATCCGACGGGCGCACTGGCACACTTTCTGGACCGGGCCTCGCAGGGATCCATCTGCCCGTACACCTGTGGTCAAGTGGGTTCCGCCGACAACCGTTGGCGGCGATCAGATTGTTGCCACCATTCGCCCTGTTTGCTAGACGGGTGGTAAGCGCAAGCAGTCGTTCAAGCACCGTTGGTGCTATACTTGGGGCACCAACACAAGCACTAGGGAGGCTTGGAGAAACATGAGCAACAACACTACGGCACCGAGCGTGCAGATTGAACTGGAGACGCTGAATGAACTGGGGACCATGCTGGACCGCCTGGTTGCCAACGCCGACCAGAATTTGGCCGCTCTGCTGAAGCCAGCGGACCGCAAGGATTCCCATGTCTCGCAAGTCCTGCACATCGCCATGAACGAGGGCACCCCCGCGGCCGTCGCCTACGCTCAAAGTCACAGGGCGGATCCGGACACTTCCAACGAGCATGTGGCCCTGGCGGCCATCCAGGTCATCCGCACCGACCGCATCTTTCGCTTTGCATCGGATGAAGGATTGTTCTAACAGCGCAAGCATGTCCCGCTTGGCGGCCAGACTGAAGGCACGCCTGGAACGCGAAGGCATCGCCTTGCCGCCGTTTGTTCGCATTGTCCGCACATGCGCCGGTCGTCACCAAAGGGCGGCCGGTGCATGGTCCTGGTTCCTGGCAGACGCGGACAACACGCCCCTGCCCGTAGGCTCACCGGACACTGCCGGTGAATGCGCAAAAGCCACCAACACCCTGTCGTTGTTGTACTCGCATGACGACATCTGCGTATGCGTTGAAAACAGACATGAAAGCGAGTAGTGTGCTTCAGTAACCCAGCCGCCACCGCTCGCCTGTCTGTTCATCCGGGCCCTGCTCGCTCTCCGTTTCCCTGTTTGACTGTCGTTCGGCCGCCACTGCCGAACGATGGGGCGGCGGGCGTGTGTTGGCAATCACACCGCAATCGTTCTGCCGGTATTCCCAAGTAGCGGGCGGCACCCACCACTTCTTCCTCAAACAGCCGTCGTCGCCGTAGAGAGCAATCAAACACTGCCTGCTAAGGACAGGCTTGGTCTCCTCGGCCCGGGAACCGTCGGGAAACCGCCATTCACGCAACAGGTCGTCGGCGGATGGGAACACACATAGGTATTGCCCCTGTTTGTGTTCCGGGCCCACCAAGTGATCCATCTGCTGTCGCATTTGATCCGATGTCAGTGTCCGTTCTTCTTGTTGAGTGTCCCAAATCCCGCTCAAGGTACGGGCAATGTCCCAATGGTCGGTCGCATTCCGCGCATCGCCTTTGCGATGGTGGGCCAGGGACTCGTTCCAGGCCCATGCATCGGACCCGGCATCCCAAACCAAGGTGGCGACATGTTGCAATTCCTCCGCGGTGATCGGGTAGGCGGTGTCCGTTCCTTTCACGGGCGGCACCTTGTCCAGGATGGCCTCGTACGCATCCTTGTGCATGTTGAGCACATCTTGCGGTCCGATGACGCGGCCCACCACGTCCCCATGCAAGCTTTCCAGCTTGTCCAGAAGTTCACCCCGCAGACAAGCCCAGCGGCGATTTGCGCCATCCTCAATGACCACATGCAGGTTGGGATCTAGGGGTTCGCGAGTCCAAATTCCCAGCACATCGTCGGCATGGGCGCGTGTATGCCACTGCCATTCTGTCTGAACCTTGCGGTTTGCATTGCGCAAATCCAGGTGGTAGGCGATGTACCTGCTGGCATGAAGAGGATGGGCCTTTGTCCAATAACCCGCAAAATTGCTGATGGGTGCAGCGTAGGGTATCGGGGCCGTGTCCATGAGCACCACTGTCCCGTCGAGCTTCAGATCGAATCCCATGCCATCGGAGCCATAGGCGTAATCCCATCGATCCTGGTAGGGGGTGCCATCCCTCTCTTCAACGTAGTCCGTCAATGTGCGCTGCGGAGATGTCAGGCGAAAGGTGTCGTCTTCCCGGACATACTCCACCATGTGCAAAAGGGAAGCGTCTACCGCGTCTACCGTGGGCAACAAGAAGTTTGCGTCAACCCACCCCCTGGGGCCCGTAGCCACCAGATCGACATCATTCCAGGCAGCCCTGTAGTGGAAATCCGTTTCGTTTTCCACAGACACATTCGGGGTTCCGGGGAATCGAATCCGCCATGAATCCATGTCGGAAGCACCGGCGTCCGGGTCCGCAGGTTCCTTGGACACAGTCCATTCGTGCTCTTTCACCATGGCCAGGAAGCTTTCCAGCCCCACAGCCAAGTTCCCCATAAACGGCACCATCAAGGTTGTCTCCGGCTCCAATGACACATATTGTTGGAGCTCGCCTTTCTGCAGCAATGACTTCAACTGGGCAATGGCCAGGGGGATGTCGAATGCCCCATCCAATTCCCTCTTCGTGTCTTGCATGTCATGCAGGGCTGGCCGGTATTCCATGTACGACCAGGGCGGAGCCGGGAAGTCGGCTTGGGCCTCCTCAAGATAGGAGTTCTGCACCAGCACACCAGCGGGTTGCCCGTCGAACTC
>CAXXOQ010000197.1:0-2145 GCA_963664185.2 Caldilineaceae bacterium
GTATCATGATCGTCTCCTGACCCGCTTTGCCTCCGGGGATTTGCCGGAAATCGCCATGATCGTGGACTTCGATTTTGCGCGCTTCCAGAACCGGGGCTTCCTGACCGATCTGACGCCCTACGTGGAAGCGCATCCCGACTGGGATATCAATGCCCCGGGCTTCAATCACTTCTATCCCGTCATCACCGATTTCTTCAAGGCGGAGGGCAAGCCCTATGCCATTCCCGCCGAAGTGAATCCCATGGGCATCGGCTTCAATATCGATCTGTTTGAAGCGGCCGGCGTTCCCACGCCCCATGAACAGTGGCAGAATGATGCGTGGACCTGGGACAGCTTTGTCGAAACCGCCAAGACCATGATGCAGGGCGAAGGCGACGAGAAGATTTGGGGTTGGACATCAGGCCCAATCCGGATCTGGGATATCTCCAATCGCATCTGGCAGAATGGCGGCGACGTCTTCAACGAAGACAAGACCCAGGTCATCGTCAATGAACCTGCGGCCGCCGAGGCCATTCAATGGATATTCGACCTGTATCTGGTCCATGAACTGGGGCCGGCCAACTTGCGCTCGAGTGACGCCAGTTCGGGGGGACTCTTCCAGCAAGGCCGCCTGGCCATGCGCGACGTGGGCACCTGGACGCGCAAGGGCCTGGAGGATTCCGACATCAATTGGGGCGTGGCCCCTCAGCCCAAGTCGGTGCAATTTGCCACCTGGACGGGAGGCTTTTCCTATTCCATTCCCGTGGGCGTCGAGAATGTAGACACTGCCTGGCAGGTCATCCAGGATACCGCGTCCCTGGAGGGAGCCCAGTTCCTGCTGCGCAATGGGGGTGCGGGCAGTTCCGTGGTCAAGGCGATGGAATCCGATGCCTTCGTCTTTGAACCCCCCAAACATGCCGAAGCCTTTCTGGATATGCTGAAGACGGCCCACCCCCAGCCCTTCATCCGGCAGAACCAGGAATTCCTGGAAATCTGGGATCGGGAAATGGATCTTGTGGCCATCGGCGAAAAGACCGCGCAGGCCGCCACCGATACCATTAAGGTGGAAGTAGAACCGTTGCTGGCAGCGTAGCCATTCGGCGCAAGACAAACAGGGGAAAGACCGTCATAATCTCCGGTTCTGGCTGTCTTTCCCTGCTGTCGGTCCTTCGGCAGCCGATCATCCCCATCAGGGACAGGAATCGGATATGTCCCTCTGACAATCGGGCCTGACTTCCGATTCATCGTGAGCAAAGTACTCTCTGGGCCTTGAGCCAGCGTTCACCATGGCAACTACGCAAGAAGCGCGGACCATCCCATCCCCCTGGTCCCTGTCGCCGCGCCGAAGAAAATTCTTCCAGAATCATCTGTTTGTGGCGTTGCTGTTTCTGGCTCCCAGCATCCTGGGTTTGCTGCTGTTGCAGGTGATTCCCATCGGTACCGCCCTGGTCCTGGGCGTTTCCGAATGGAATATCATCGACCCGATGGAATTTGTCGGCCTGAAGAATTTCCGGGATGTACTGACAGATGCCACGTTCGTCAAGTCGCTCAAGAACACGCTGTATCTCACGGCCGGCCTGGAAGTGCTCAATACGGCGCTGGGTCTGGCGGCCGCCTTAATCCTGAAACATGCCCTGCGGGGCATGGGTCTCTATCGCACCATCTACTTTCTGCCCCTGATTACCACCTGGGCCGCTGTCGCCATTGCCTGGCGTTACATGTACAGCCTGGACGGGCCGATCAATGCCGCGCTGGCACCCCTCGGTATTGAACCCATACCCTGGCTTTCCCGGCCGGAATGGGCCATGCCCGCCGTCATCATTACCATCACGTGGAAAACCCTGGCCTGGAAGACGATCATCCTGTTGGCCGGCCTCCAATCCATTCCCACCATGTATTATGAGGCTTCCAGTATTGATGGGGCCCGCAAAGTGCAGCAGTTCTTCCGGATCACGTTGCCCCTGTTGTCCCCGGCCATGTTCTTTGCCCTGATCATCGGCATCATCAATACCCTGCAGCTGTTTGATCCTATTTTCATCATGACGGACGGAGGTCCGGCCGATGCCACCCGGACCTTAAGCTATTACATCTATGCCCGGGGCTTCCAGTCCCTGCGCATGGGGTATGCTGCCGCCCTGTCCTGGGTGCTGTTTGCGATTATCCTGC
>CAXXOQ010000198.1:0-42291 GCA_963664185.2 Caldilineaceae bacterium
CAGGACGCCAAACAGGAGACCCATGATCGCCATTATCCCCGTCCCACGGCCATAATGGCCCGGAAGAGCAGGATCGTGTCGCCAATGGGGACCAGGCTGGTGATGAAGGCTACCAGTCCCACAGCACCGACCACGTAGAGCATCCAGTTCTGGAAGCGCCTCTCGTCCACGGCCACGCCGTCCAGGGCCCAACGGGCACGCAGGGCCACCAGATGCGCCTGCCCAATCAGGAGAAAGCCGGCGAAGAAATACACGATCGTGGACACGATGGCCCGGGGATGGATATTCTGGGCGTGGATGGTGAGAAATCCTTCGCCTTCGATCGGTCGAATCTGACTGCCCGCGGCCAGGACGATGACCACAATGCCTATGCTGATCCACACGGCGATGAAACGGTCCAGCATGGCCCGCCGATCACTGCGCAGCGTGTTTTCCACGGTATCGGAAAGCCGGCCGTAGGCCCTGGCAATGTGACTCACTTCGTCGGCCTGCAGCGAGAGGGCCAGCAGGGAGCGGTTCAGGAACTCGGCCACCAGCCAGATCAACAGGACGATCAGGCCACCGGCAATGAAGGGGCCATCGAAGAAGGCCGTTAGGGGCTGGCGCACTATCATGCCCGCGGGGGGCATGCCCCCCGTGATGAACCAGAGGCCCAGACGGAGAATCAGGGCCCAGCCCACAGGTTCCATGATGCGGAACTTGAAGCGTGCTACCAGATCACGGCTGGCATCCCAGGTCTGGGCGCCTGCGATGCAGGCGGTTAGCGCTGCCAGGGCACTGCACAGAATGATGGTGTTGGCGATGGACGTGGTAAACGCGGGTATCAGGACCACAAAGGCATAGGTGACCGCAGTCACCACGCACCCGAGCATCAGGGTGAGCAGCAAGGGTCGCAAAAGGGGAATGTTGCCACTGCCGGTCAAACGCGACGGTTGTCGCCTCCAGTTTCCGGCTGGTGAATGTCTTCCACCGGGAGGGAGGCAGACAGTCTGTCAGCTGGGCTCATAGGCCAGTTCCATGAGATCCTGGTTGCGTTCGATGAGCAAAACGGTGAGACCCAGTGACTCGCCCTGGGCCTTCAGGGCCGTGAAACCTTCGTGCGGCACCAGGACCATCACCAGCACGTTGATCCCCTTGCGGTAGCGATTGTGCAGCAGCCAGAGCAGCTCGCCCTGCAGCACAGGTACCAGCACAATCAGCGTCGTGGCCCAGACCAGATCAAAGGTGTGCGTTCCCATCCAGTCGACAAAGTCCTCTTCGGCCTCTGTCACCTGTACCCGCGCCAGGGCCTCCAGCAAGGCCGTCAGGTGTGCCCGTCCCGGCGCCGAAGGCAAGGGCTGCATCTGTTCCTCGGTAAGGGCATCCAGACCATTGGTCCGCAGACCCACCCCCTGCTGGCGTTCACTCAGGTGACTGGCCAGCGAGGCCGCAATGACGACGGCCCATTCACTGTGGCTGACAACGCCGTACGTACCGTAGGAACGGGTGTCCATGTCCATGGCAATCACCACTTCGTAGGCAATGGCCGGGTCATACTTCTTGGTCTGCGTGCGTCCTTCACGGGCGGTGGCTTTCCAGTGTACGTGCTTCAACTCATCGCCGTACATGTACGGTCGCACCCCAGACAGACGGGTGGGATCCTCGAAGATTCTGCGCCGCGTGCTGAGGGAACCGAACAGCATGCGACTCTGCAGTCCCAGTTTCTCCAGGGGCACCACCCGGGGAAAGACGATCATGGTTTCGGGTTCGGTTTCGACAAAACGCTGTCGGCGAAGCCGAAGGGATCCCCCGTAGTCAGGGTAAGCGGTCCCACGCGGAAGTAGCCGCGCTGGCGACAACGCAACTCATAGATGAAGTTCACGGCGGAGCGACCGCCCAGGGAAACCACCGTCTGGTAGCGGTTGCGGCTGCGCAGTTCGGACGGAATGGCCTCGCGGGCTCTTACCCAGGGCACCGGCAGGATGCCCACGTTGTCTATGCGGACCGAGCCGGTGGCCAGTTCCCCGCTGAAGGCGTGGGAAGGCGTGGCGCGGGAGACGCGTACCCATCGCAATGTGGTACTTGGCCCACAACAGACTCAGGCCCCAAACCCACCGGCCACATACACCAGATAGTAGACCCAGTCCACGCGCAACAGGACTGCGATCACCAGAAAGATGATCAGCCAGAAGGTGTATTCACGCATGAACGGGCACCCGGAAGGGCCACAGCAGGATGGATGTCAGGTGGTTACCTCATCAGGCAGTTCCAGGTCCAGGGGGGTCGAGTCGAGAATTTCACTGACAACCTGCTCGGGCGTCCGTCCCCGCAAGGCACTGTCGGCCTTCATGATGCAACGGTGCGGCAGGATGTAGGGAATCAGGTCCTGGATATCGTCCGGCTGGACATGATCGCGGCCCTGCACTGCGGCCTTGGCCTGTGCGCCGCGGTAGAGGGCCAGGGTACTGCGGGGGCTGGCACCCAGCTCCAATTCCGCATGATTGCGGGTCGCATGCACCAGACCCACGATATACCGCTTGAGGCTTTCCTCCACATGCACCTCCCAGACGGTTTGGCTCAGTTCCGGGAGACGGGAACCCTCCACGGCGCTGGTCAGGGTCTCAATGGGGTGCTGCTTGCCGAGATTTTCCATCATGGTGATCTCATGGTCGAAATCCAGGTAGCCCAGCTGGAACTTGAAAAGGAACCGGTCCAGTTGCGCCTCGGGCAGCGGGAACGTGCCTTCGTACTCAATGGGATTCTGCGTGGCCAGTACCATGAAGGGACGGTTCAGGGTGTGTGTCACGCCCTCGACTGTGATCTGGCTTTCGCCCATGCACTCCAGCAGGGCCGCCTGGGCTCTGGGGGTGGCGCGATTGATCTCATCCGCCAGTAGAATCTGCGTGAAGGCCGGTCCCTGAATGAATTGAAAGGAGCGCGTCGCCTGATTGAAAATCGAGACGCCCGTGATATCACTGGGCAACAGATCAGGCGTGCATTGGAGGCGTCGGAAATCAATGTTCAGGGCAATCGCCAGGGAACGGGCCAGCATGGTTTTGCCGACACCGGGTACGTCCTCCAGCAGTACATGGCCTTCGCACAGCAGCGCGATCACCAGCAGTTCCACCGCCTCGTCGTTGCCGACAATCACTTGACCGACGGCTCTTCTGATCTCGTCGGTGAATTCCCTTACCTGTTCCATTCACAACGCTTCCTTAATACCTGCGTTCACCTGCTGTGTGACGGGCGGGGCATCCCCAGGAAGCCAAACGCCGATCATCGACTTGCCTGCCCGTAGCGCTCTTCCCGCAGGGCTGGACAAAAAACCGGATGCCACTGTGGCCCGAAGGCGGTCAGGGGGCGATCAGGCAATGCCTGGACATCAAGAGGGCAGGGCCACGACAACTATACTATACAGGCCGAATGATTACCGATAAACCGGCGGTCACAGTCCGGGGTGACGTTGGCAGGCGGGTTTGCTGTCCCGCCTGCCCGGCACCGATTCTGCGGTCGGCATCTTCCCGGGCCAAGCGTCTCCTGGATCCCGGACGCGTCGTACCCTGATCTGACCCCTGGATGCGCAGGCAGGAGGCACTCTCCTGGGGGAATCCTGCCCTGCGGGCGGGGATAGGTAGCCGGCCGTTGCGCAGAACACCGTCGTCCTGGCTCAGGCGGGAGATGGTTGCAGGACCAGACGGGATTGTGCTGTCTGGGCGCTGGCTGCCGGTGCCAGCGGCAGGGCGTAAAGTTGCCCCTCAAGCCAGGCAGGCAACTGATCGCAATAGTGGGGACTGCCGGGATGGCCTGACTGGCCGGCGGCATCGGTGGCATACAGGACCGGTGCCTTGGTGTCCAGTTCGGTCACGATGCGATAGTTGGCCCCGATGGTGGCCATGTAGGTGGGATCCATGCCGGTATTGCATACGGTGATGCCAGATCCGCCCACCGCTTGACCTCCCTGATCCAGCATTTCTCGCCCAATCGGCAAATAGGTCAGAGGGTGATGCAAGCGGATCTTGTGCACATGCCCCCATTGCCAGTCGGCAGGATCTGGGCCCAGGTCAGCCGCCAGCTTGTCCCATGTTTCCTGCAGGGCCTGTATTACGGAAGCCTTGCGTTGACCGGGTGCAAACCAGCCGGCTGGGTCTGCCTGTAGCAGCGACACCGCAAGACCGGCGACACTATCCACTACATAGGAGGCTATCTCGGCGGGAAAACGGGCTGCCGCCACGGCCTGTTGCCACCGGTAGAAAAATGTTTCGAACAGTGTGCTGCCTGTCGTGTCCGGATCCATGCGACGATTCCAGTCGGCCCAGAGCGTCAGCGAGTCCTGAATCCGTGCCTCCTGTACGTCCTCCAGCATGGTCTGCAGCCGAGGAAGACATTCCTCGGCCCGGCAGGACAACGTATCCATCTGCAGCTGCGCACAGGCTTCACGCGTCATTTGGGGATTGTCTTCCAGAATCTGCCGTATCCGCCGGGCGCGATAGCCCGTGGCCCAGGTACCGGAAAGCGGAAAGGGGAAATCATCATGGGCTGTCCGGTTGTTGGCCGTGCGAATCCAGCCTGGCTCCGGATCTTCAAGGGCCGGCATGTCGGCAAAGGGGATCACGCCCTGCCAGGCATCGTCTGCCGCCCAGCCTTCACGAAATCCCCGGTGCCATTGGGAGCGCAGGGGAATCCGGCCGGTACACTGATACCCAATGTGTCCCTGGTTATCGGCAAACACCAGACTGAAGGTAGGCACGCGCCAGTCCTGGAGGGCTTGCCGGAATTCATGACAGTTCCGGGCCCGGTTCGTCTGCATCATGGCGCCGATTTCTCCACCCCGTCGTGATTCGCCGGAGGGGCCCAGCGTGGCTCCCATCCATTTCAGGGAGACCGGACCCAGGCTCCGGGCAACCGCAGGCAAGAGATGGTCCACAATGGGTCCGTTGGGCGAGAATGTCACGGTCAGTTTTCGGGAGTCACCATCCTTTACCTCAATGGTTTCGGTCAGGGTCCTGGCTTTCACCCATTGGCCGTCGTGCCAAAACCGGTCAGGATGTTCCGGGTCCGTTCGTTCCCGATACAGATCGCGCTGGGAACAGATATTGTTGGTCACGCCCCAGGCGACGTCCAGATTCCGGCCAAAGATGACGCCCGGCACGCCAATATAACCGGCGCCGGCGACATTCAGTCCGGCATCGTCCATCAGGTGCACTTCGTACCAGCAGGATATGGCATTGAAGGCGATATGGGGATCACTGGCCAGCAGGGGATGGCCTGAGGCGGTACGCTGGCCGGCCACCACCCAATTGTTGCTGCCCACACTGTCCTCGGGGTCACCCACGGTCTGGCCCACCGGAGCCCCTGGCCGCGGTATGGTCAAGCCGGGAGGCAGAATGCTTTCGTCATCGGCTTCCCCTTGCAGGTAGGCCTGATAGAGATCGCCATCGCCCAGCACGTGGCGGGCAATTTCGGGCATGATGATGACCGGCAGGCGCACCGTCAGGTAGTATTGGAACTCGATCCAGACGGCCAGAGCGTCGGCAGGATGCCAGGGATCTGGCACATAATCCAGCAATGCGAATTCGATCGGCAGGTTGTCCAGGCTCTCCGCCCGTACCTGATTGATGCCCGTGGCGAAGGCTTCCAGACGTTGGCGGACCTGGGGCTCCAGGACCCGCCACTGGGCCTGGGCAATCCGCTGAAAGCCGATGGTGCGGGCCACGATATCCCGATCCAGAGCTCTGAGGGCCCCTCCCGTGGCCATGGGCTGGGCCTCGGCCCCCAGGATCTCTGACAGTCTGCCTTGGGCCTGTCGCCGGTAGTAATCCAGTTGCCACAAGCGGTCCTGGGCCATGGCATAGCCGTAGGCGAAGTAGAGATCGGCGTCATGGCGGGCGTGGATATGGGGCACACCTCTTGGATCCCGCTGAATCGTCACGGCATCCATGACCGGGGCCTGTTGTTCCCCGTCGAGTTGGGGCAAGCGCTGGGTCAGTTGCTGTTGCCACCACGCGGGGAACGCGGATATGTCCATGTTGCCCGCGGCACAGGCGGTTTCCCTGGACATTCCCTGGCCCAGCCGGGCCAGCTGGGCGACATCTCCTGGTGTTGTCTGAGGCATGGATCTGCTTTCCTGATGCTGGGTGAATTGCCGGGCGTATCGATCTGGATGCCCGAAGCGGTCATTATGGCCATCAGGCCGGGTGCGTAGCCGACCGCATGGGCCTTCAGGTGACTTCGTACCGGCCGGTTACAAAGGCCAATCCCTCTCCTACCATTACCGTAGGGGTATGTCTGAGCAGCAGGAGAATACCGTCGCGGGGACTGACAACCGCGCTCTGCTCTCGCCCGTACACATCCCGCACACAACCAATGCGTTGGCCTGCCTTGACATCTGTCAGCAGGTCCATTTCCCTGGCGAACAGTCCTGCTGCCGGGGCTGTGATCTGATAGTCCAGGTTGCCATCGCCCCACAAATGATGGGTCACCCGGGTGGGTAGCGAGGTCCCGGGCCGCATCTGTAGCATGGACATGATGTTGAGAATTCCCTGTGCATAGAGGGTGATGGCTTCGCGGCCGGCTCGTCCACCGCCTGGCGTTTCGGTATACAGGCAGGGAATACCTGCGGCGTGCGCCGCGGTAATGGTGCGGCCTGGAGGGACGGGCGGCGGGTGGCCCCAGATCACGGATGTACCAAACGCCTGTGCACCCGCCAGACTCTGGCGGCCTGCAGGGGTATCCTCGTGGATGTAACCCACCAGGGTGGGGATATCGGAATGTGGCCCCCCACTATGCAAATCAATATAGAAATCCGCATGGCGGATCAGTTGCCGGTACATCACATAGGCAATACGCGCTGTTAACGTTCCGGTGTCAGTGCCTGGGAAAACACGGGCCAGATTGCAATCGTCCACAGGACTGTGCCGGGAATGTGCCTCGAAAGCCGGCACATTGCTTACCGGTACCATAAGGACAGTGCCACGCATATGCTGGGGGTCCAGCTGTTGGAAAACGTGAGGGATGGCCTGTATGCCTTCCATTTCATCGCCATGTACGCCAGCCGTCACGACCAGGATCGGATCCCGATTCTCCCCTGTGGCATACATGAGGGGAAGTTGCCATGAGCCTCCACCCGGGCGTGGCCCGACGGTAATTTGGGTGATCCCCTTGCGTTGGGGGATCAGAGCCGCAAGTTCAAATTCGGGTTCAGGTGTCATGGGAGCGAAGTCTCCGTAACCCCCAAGGGGGTACTGGGGTCTGGGTGTGACTGCACAGGCGATGCCATAGCGGGTTCCTGTCGTTCCGCGGCCAACAGGCAAACGGCAAGTTACGCTGTTCATCCTACGGGCAATGTTGTTTCTGTGCAAACCCCCGGAGCAGATTCCTGTCTGACTGCCTGATCCGCGCTTCCAGCTCGGCTGAAATCCAACCCGTGGTCTTCCCGCGAAAAACCCGGGAGATCGTGGACTGTGACATATCGGCACGCTTGGCAACATCATGCCGGGCAGGACGCTTCAAACTGAATCTCGCATATTTTGTCTTGATGATGAGACGGTCGTATGATAGTTTGGGGATTTGGGCATACGTATGCCGCATGTGAACTCCGCCACAACATTCTTCTGAGGGTACCAATATGCACTTCCTGCTTGATGGAGATCCAGGACACGATGACATGCTGACGATCTTCCTTGCTGCGAAGCACGTGAATGTTGTTGGTATTACCACCACGCATGGCAACCAGTCCCTGGAAAAGACCACCCTCAACGCCCGAAAGTCAGTTGAGCTTGCCGGGCTTACCCATATTCCCATTGCGCAAGGTCTGTCGCGGCCGCTCGTAAACGAGCCGCGCTATGCGCCAGAGATTCACGGCCAGAGTGGGCTCGACGGGGTCGAACTTCCGGAGCCGACGGTAGAGCTTCATCCGATGCATGCCGTCGATTTCATCATTGCGATGAGCCATAAGTACGATGATCTGATCCTGGTGCCGACGGGTCCACTGACGAACGTTGCTGCTGCCCTAATCAAGGACCCGACACTTGGCGAGCGCATCAAAGGTATTTCCTGGATGGGAGGCTCGGTCACCTATGGCAACGCCACGCCCGCAGCCGAATTCAACGCCTTTGTCGACCCCGAAGCTGCCAATGTGGTCTTCAACAGCGGCATCCCCCTCAAGATGTTTGGTCTGAATGTAACGCGCATGGCCTCTGCGACCGTTGGCCGCCTTGATGAAATACGCGCAATTGGCACGGAGTTCGCCCGGACGGTAGCGGATCTTGTCGAATTCTACCGCGCTTCGTTGCACAACGTATTTGGCCTTGAAGGCGCCTCTATCCACGATCCGCTTGCGATCACCATCTTCATCAAGCCAGAGCTCCTCATGATGCGCGAGATGGACGTAAAGATCGAACTGAAGGGCGAGCATACGCGCGGCATGACGGTTTGCGATTACCGCCATGTCCGGGGCACCGGCGCCGACATCAGTGGCCAGAGCGGCATTTACCGTGGCGACGCTCCCAACTGCGAAGTCGCCATGGATCTGGATGTCGACGGCTTCTTCAAGCTGCTCAATGATACAATCGCGATGTATGACTGATATTTTGTGGGGGCGCTGCCATCCGGTCTGAAGCAGACACGATGATCGCTCCGGGCCATCGTGGCAGAGCGTGCTGACGACCCGACGGGTGGATTTTTGACGCGGCCATGATGCGCTTGCGGCAACCGTGTTGCCGGATCTCGGTGTTGACATCTATGCCAGGGTTATGGTGTTTTCTGGTCAAAGCGGGGTAAAAGGCTGGCGATCCTGGCGTGGGACGGCACCGGTCTGGTGCTGTTCTGCAATCGGCTCGAGCAAGGCCGCTTCGTGCGGCCCGAGACTCTAAACAAGGAAACCAAATTGCGCGCGGTACGATCATCCCGAAGATCAAAGGGTTAACTGTGCTGCGGACTGTTCCAATCTCGGATGTATTTCTGATTATCTGCGGCCAATCATTGCGGACAGCGTGCCCGGCAAACACCCCAGAATGGCGGGAGACTGCCCAACGGCTGACTACCCATCCCGCGGATGCGATTTCATCATCCTGATAAGCGTGATGCTGTCCAAAACACGCGCGTAACCCCGGCGCATGGTCTGGAGCGTGGCTTCGTGGCACAACGGGTTGTCGGTGGCGTTGAGGTCGGAAGGGAAGACAACATGGTAGCCCAGGTCGAATGCGGTGCGGGCCGTTGCTTCGCAGCAAAAATTCGTCATTGTTCCTGTCACTATGACGGTGTCGCGCCGATGGGCTCGCAAACGGTAGTCAAGGTCGGTCTGGTGAAAGGCGCAGTATGTCCGCTTGTTTTCGATCACCTGATCGCCTGGGCGATAGAGTTCAGGAATTATCTCCACCCCCTCGGAACCCTCGGCAAGATTGCCTTCTTCAATCGCCTCGGTAAATGCCAGCGAATCGTTCGGCGACGGATTCAGAAAGTTTGCCGAAGTCAGGATGACGGGAATACCGAATGTCCGGCAGACATCTGCCAGGTGGGAGAGCACAGGGACAATCCGCTCGGCTTGGGGAATCCACTGGGGGCTTTCGCGACGCACAAATCCGACCTGCATGTCGACGACAATCAATGCACACCGGTCTGGTTCGATGGCAAAAGCGTTGTGGCGATCGACGAGATAGTCTTCAGCCGCTGCCGCAATGACCCCGGATTCCGACACGTTCCCGGCTTCATACAGGTCGTTTTCGCTGAGGGCCGAAGGTTTCCAGATAAGTCGCCAGGTTTTCGAAAATACTTCTGTTGTTCTCCATAGATCAAGGAACCTGCCTGTTTTGTCTCTGCCCAAGGACCGGCTTTGGACTGCTGTCACTTATCGGTCCTGTACCTTTCTGCGTTCGCCGGAGGAGGGTCTCCCACCGGGTTGGCCCGGAAAGGAAGATGGAAACCATATCATTGCATTGATTTCCGGAAAACCAAGCCGCCGGCTTTTAGAGTATTGGTCCAAGAGTATAAATCATAAGCCATGGATATAATGAAATTGGTGACTACTCAGGTAGGGCCATGCCGGATCTAGGGCGGCCGCCAGGTGGGTGGTAGCTCTGCGGGGAAGCGAAATTGGTCAGGGTGGACTTTCTTGCTGTGACGTTTTCACAGGACATTTCGGCAATTTCGTGTACTTGCAGCGGGTTCCTGTCGCTGCTCAGATCAATGGCAGAATGAACCTGATGCAAGTGGCCCATGGTCTTGTCACCAGGGAGTTTCTCCCAAAGCCCGCGGGCAGATCCCACGGGCGACGTGGATATCCCGTCGGAGCCGATTAGGGTCTGGTGGCTGCCCAGACTGTGAATGATCGCACCCCAACAGGAGCAAGTCTGACGGAAATAGGCTTCATGGACCCACAGCACAGTCTTGTCATATTCCCGGGCCTTCGGGTGGGTCAGCGGCAAAGCCCATGGATTTTGCCATGCGGTGACGGAACGAAACAATGGGAGGCAGGAGCTGTGCCGGATCGGAAACCGTCACACCCGTAACCCTCTGCTTGCAGAGGCTGTCACGTCTGAGGATACAGCAAAGACCAAGAATGAATCTTCCCATGCAGTTCCGTATGAACCGTGCCCTGGATCTGTTACGTAAGGGCACCCTGAAACCCCAGGCCACATTTCACAAGGATCAGGATACGGCGATCAGGCATGTGGTGGCAGGATACGGTCCCTTGCTGGTCGTTCAGAAAACGGGCTGGGGCAAGAGCAATGTGTACTTCATCGCCACCAAGTTGCTGCGGGAGCAAGGAGCCGGTCCTGCCTTGCTGATTTCGCCCCTGCTGGCGCTGATGCGCAACCAGATCGAGGCAGCACGGCGCATGGGAGTACAGGCGGAAACTATCAATTCCAGCAATTCCGAGGCATGGGATGACGTAGTACACAGGATCATGCGGGATGAAGTGGACATCCTGCTGATTTCGCCGGAACGACTGGCCAATGAATCGTTTCATCGCCACGTGCTCCGGCCCATTGCCAGTCGCATCGTGCTGCTTGTCGTGGATGAAGCGCATTGCATATCGGACTGGGGGCACGATTTTCGGCCGGATTACCGCCGCATAGAACGCCTGGTGTCATTGTTCCCGCCCAATCTGCGACTGCTGGCGACGACGGCTACCGCCAACAAACGGGTAATGGCGGATCTGAAGACGGTCCTGGGATCGGACCTCCATGTGTTGCAGGGGGATCTCAATCGTCCCAGTCTCACGTTGCAGTCGATCCGGATGCCCAAGTCCACCCAGCGCCTGGCCTGGCTGGCAGAACAACTGCCAGAAATGCCCGGTAGTGGCATTGTCTACACCTTGACGGTCAGGGATGCCCGGCGTGTGGCCGCATGGCTGAAGAGCCGACATCTCAACGTGGCGGCCTATACCGGCGACATGGACAATCAGGAACGACAACGTCTGGAAGAAGCGCTCTTGTCCAATGAAATCAAGGCGCTGGTGGCCACAGTCGCCCTGGGCATGGGCTACGACAAGCCAGACCTGGGGTTTGTCATCCACTATCAGACCCCCGGATCTGTTGTGGCGTATTACCAGCAAGTAGGGCGCGCAGGCCGTGACGGCAGCCCTGCCTACGGTATTCTGCTCAGTGGTCAAGAGGAGACAGATATCACGGACTTCTTTATCCGCAGGGCTTTTCCGTCCCGGGAGGAGGTGTGTCAAGTCATCCAGGCCCTGGAAGCAGAACCGGCGGGCTTGTCCCTGCGCGGGCTGGCCCGAGAGGTCAATATCAGCCAGCCGCGTCTGGAACAGACTACCAGGATTCTGGCGCTGGAATTCCCGCCACCCATCGGGAAACAGGGCTCAAGATGGCAACTGACACCTACACCGCTCTCGGACTCGTTTTGGGAACGGGTCGAGCGTCTGACGGCCTTGCGCCAGGCAGAGCAGCAAGAAATGCAGAAGTACGTGTCACGGTCAAGTGGCCATATGCAATTCCTGATTGCCGCTTTGGATGGCGATCCGCGCACAGTCAAACCTTCCCGACTACCCCCTGTCAGGGAAACGACAGACCCGCGCCTGTTGCGGGAAGCGGAACAGTTTCAGCGCAAGAACGGGGTCACGATACAACCGCGCAAACAGTGGCCCGTTGGGCTGGGAATGCCCCTATTCAGGGGAAACATACGGGTTGAATGGCGAGCCAACCCGGGGAAAGCCCTGTGCTATTGGGGAGATGGTGGCTGGGGCCCCATGGTCAGGCAGGGAAAGTATCATGCTGGTCGGTTCGCCGATGAATTGGTTCAGGCCTGTACCCAACTGGCAAGGGAATGGGGCCTGGAACCTGTTCCCCAGTGGGTTACGTGTATTCCTTCCAGAAGGCATCCTGAACTGGTGCCTGACTTTGCCCGGCGTCTGGCGGAAGCCCTTGGTTTGCCCTATCTGGCGGCTCTGGATAAAGTACAGGATCATCCGTCCCAGAAGGATATGGAGAATTCGGCTCATCAGTGTCGGAATCTGATTGGTACAATGGAGGTCGTGTCGGCGCAGATCCGTCCAGGTCCTGTACTGCTGGTGGATGATATGGTCGACTCCGGCTGGACTTTCACCATGGCAGCCTGGTTGCTGCGCCAGAAAGGCAGTGGTGAAGTCTGGCCCTTGGCACTGGCCCACGCAGGAGGGAGGTAGGAAATGACAGAAGTCTCCTCTACCACAAAGGCCATTCTGATGCTGGTGGCGCCTCTCTTGGCAGGGGGCAGAACGGAGACGGGCCTCCTGCTGACGCCCACCGAATACAGGCATCTGGCCTTGACCCTCCAGCGGTTGGAGCGTCGTCCCAGTGATCTTTTGGGACCAGGTGCTGCGGCACTGCTCGGTCAACTGGAGAGCGACTTCGACCGGATGCGGCTGGCCAAACTGCTGGGCAGGGGGATGCAACTGGGCATGGCGCTGGAGCATTGGCAAAGATATTCCATCCAGGTGATCAGTCGGGCTGATACCCACTACCCGCGGCGTCTCAAGAAAACATTGGGACACCGATCCCCCGCCCTGCTGTATTTCTGTGGCAATGCAGATCTTCTGCATAGTGGGGGATTGGCGGTGGTGGGTTCCCGCAAAGCCGATGAGGAACTTCTCACTTACACGCGCACGGTAGGGGCGTTGGCGGCGGCGGCGGGATGTACGATTGTATCCGGTGGTGCCAAGGGCGTAGATCAGGCCAGCATGCAAGGCGCTGCCGCGGCGGGCGGGCGAGTCGTGGGGATATTGGCCCATAATCTGGAGCGTACCGTGATGCAGCGGGACAACCGCAATGCGCTTCTGCGACAGGAGTTGCTGTTGTGTTCCCCGTTCGATCCGGCAACAGGCTTCAGGACCTGGCAGGCTATGGACCGCAACAAGCTGATCTACGCCTTGGCCGATGTGGCCCTGGTGGTGCAGGCCGAGGCAGGGAAAGGGGGAACATGGAGTGGCGCCAAGGAACAGCTCCGGAAATACCACTGTGTACCTGTGTATACACGGACCAGCGGATCACGTTCCCGGGGTTTGGATGCCCTGCGGGATTTGGGGGCCTGTAGTTGGCCAGAACCCGATGACGTGACGGCATTCAGGACTGTCATGGAGTCGGCTGCATCCACATTCCGTCCAGGCGCATCGCCGGTCGGGTCGTCCGCCCTTCCGGCTGGATCAGGGCCAGCACAAGAGGACCGTGCCCGTCCCGATCCGGCAGAAGATGCAGGGGCGGATGAATTGTGGGAGAAAGCCGCAGAATTGATATTGCGTTTGCTGGAGACCGAATCCGCAACCGCGGAAGTGGTTGCCCGGAAGCTGAGAGTCGAATCCGGCCAGGCCAGAACCTGGTTGGAGCAACTGGTAGAAACAAACAAACTGGTTAAGACCTCCCGGCCGGTCCGGTATCAACGGATGCCGGATGAACCTGCCCTTGGGGAGGACCACGGGTCTTTGGCGCTGGGGCAGGAGGGCTCTGCAGGAACTCCTGAGGAGGCCGGAATCGATCCGGCCCTGTCTGGGCCAGATCCTGAAATGCGTACGGTAACGGCGCATAGGCGATCCGTTTGGGCTACAGAATTGCGCGACCGGGTGGAGAATTTGCTGTTGCGGTTACTGGCCCATGGCCCCTTGTCTTCCCAGGATGTAGCTGCCGGCCTGGAGTTGAAACTGGGCCAAACGCAAGCCTGGTTGCAGCAAATGGTGGACGCAGGGACACTCACGAAGACCTCACGTCCTGTGAAGTACCAAGTCGCCGCCACTGCACAGGCATCAGCGGACCATCCGCTCCCGTCCGGCAATGAGAGAGGCGATGCCCCCGTAATGCCCCAAGGTCAGTTGCCGCCACCCGGGCGCAGGCCGAGTGTAGCCACTCCTACTGCGCAAGCATTGAACATGGCAGTCTGGGCGGAGGAGCTGCGGACGATAGTAGAAGACTTGCTGTTGAGGTTGTTGGCACATGAAGCCTTGTCGGTCGAGTCTGTTGCGCAGGCTTTGCGGGCGAAGCCAAGTCAGGTCCGTGCCTGGCTTGACCCGTTGGTGGAAGCCGATCAACTCACCAGGACCTCCCGCCCCATCCGGTATCAGCGGCATGCAGCAGAGCAGCAGAGCAGCATGCTCTAGGCGATGCCATGGGCAAGACAGGAGGAAAATTCAGGCCAAGACGGCTTGTGGCAACTGGCCTGCGCCTGCAGCCCTGTCCATGACCCGCCGTCTCCCGGTTGCGCCTTTGCGCCCAATCCCTTCACGGCCAGGGTGCGGGAAAAGGAGTGGTTGCGACGTAGGGTCACGACCGTTACCCAAAGACGGGGGCCGATCATGGATGGCAAGCAACTTGGTTCCCGGCAGATGGCGGGAGGATCAATGGGAGACAACGACATGACCGATAGATCGCATACCTATAGAGTAGCCATAGGGGGGATTCTGCATGAAACCCATGGGTTTGCCCCCACCCCGACCACGCTCGCCGATTTTCAGCAGACCTGGTTTGCGGGGCCGGAACTCGTGGAAGCTTTGCAAGGCACCAGTTCGGGGCTTGGGGGCATGATTGCAGGCCTGCGCCAACGGTCCTGGCCCATCGTGCCTACGTTCTATTCGGCAGCCATGCCCGCCGGTATCGTTGAGGGGACAGCCTATCAGGTACTGCTGGACAGTCTGAGGGCACAGCTGGCTAAAGCCTGGCCCATTGATGGCCTGCTCCTGCATCTGCACGGGGCCATGGTGACTGAAACCACCCTGGATGCCGAGACCGACATCGTAGCCAACGTGCGCCAGGTGGTAGGCAGGGACATACCCATCGTGGTGATCCTGGATATGCACGGGAACATCAATCCGGCCTTGGCGGAACAGGCCGATGTGCTATTGGCCTATGACACCAATCCGCATATTGACCTGCATCAACGAGGTCTGGAAGCCGTGACCATTCTGGCCGATATGCTGACCGAGAAAATCCGACCCGTTACCGTGGTACGCAATCTGCCTTTCCTGTTGGCGCCCCAGATCACGGACACCTCCGATCTCCCCTTGCGTGCCCTGCATGCACGAGTCCGGGCGATGGAACAGGATGAGAGGGTGATAGCCATCAGTGTGTTGGGTGGCTTTGCCTATGCGGATACGCCTTGGACGGGTGCCAGCGTAATTGTCTGTACCGATCGCAACATGGACCTGGCGGAAAGTCTCGCCGACGAACTGGGTGCGTTACTCGCATCCTACAGGGACCAGATGGTCTTTCAGGCCCTGCCCGCGGACCAAGCGGTACAGGCGGCACTCCAGGCCTCTGCCGGACCGGTTATTCTGGTGGACTCCGCCGACAATATCGGAGGCGGCACTCCCGGTGATGGCACGGATGCCCTGCGGGCCCTGCTGGCGGCCGAGGTCCGGGAAGGCACGGTAGCAATTGCGGATCCCGAAGCCGTTAAAGCATGCCAGAGCGCTGGCGTGGGAGCACAGGCAACGTTAAGGATAGGCGGGAAGACGGACGAGTTTCATGGTGCGCCTGTAGAGGTTACCGGCGAGGTCATGGCGCTTTCCAGGGGCATTTATCCCTGCGAATTGCAGGAACACCATTTTGCGGCTTTCTATGGGTCTACGCTTGATATGGGGGATACAGCGTGGTTCCGCGCCGGTGGTGTCAACCTTGTGCTCAACACCCGCAAGACTCCGCCCTTTGATCTGGCCCAACTGCGGGGCATTGGCATTGTGCCGGAGGCACAGAAGATGATTGCGGTCAAGGCAGCAGTGGCCTACCGCACCGCCTATCTGCCCATTGCTTCCCAGGTTATTGAAATGGATACCGCCGGCCTCTGCAGTGCCAACCTGAATCGTTTTCCCTATCACCACATCCGACGTCCCATCTTTCCCTTGGACCCAATGTGAGGTCTGGGCTGTGTATCCGTAGACGGCACAAGGTATCGCTGCACATGGCGGGAACACGGCGTGCCTTGGCACAGACTTGCGGCTGCGGTTGTCGCCGTGGCAGTCACGGTCCTCCTCCGATAACCCCGACAGGAGGCCCGCACTTGTGCGGTCAAAACATGAATGAGCCTTGGCAGCGGGACGGCTGCGGTTGTCTTGCCGGAAAAGGATGGGGCATGCGCGGACGTCTTTGCCTTTTTCCCCGGAGTGCAGCCTACCGTGCGTGGCTGCACTGTGGTGCCATCCGATACAGGCCCAACGCCGTTTCCCCGTATTGGTAGGGAACGCCACTAGGCAAAGGCTGTCCGCTGTCCGCAGGATAGTGTCCCGGAGTCCATCAATCCCCCGGATTGCTCTGTGATGCAATTGGCCCTCGGGCTGGAAGATGGGCTACAACACAGAGCACACTATGGACTTGACGGGGGCAAGGTGAGACTCGACCCAGTCCTGCTCACGGGGCGACAGGGTGTCCAGAGACGAGTGCCTTCGCTACCTGCTGCCAACTGCGGGAGCGTACGGAAGATCGGAACTGTGCGGTTCAGTCCGGCGAAGTTCAGCTGGCTTCCAGTACCTGACCGGTACGTGACCCTGTATACGCGCCGTTGTCCACAGCCAACGTGCCATTCACAAACACATGGGAAATGCCGGCAGCGAACTGATGCGGGTCCTCGAAAGTGGCACAATCCGCCACCGTGTCCGGGTTGAAGACGACGACGTCTGCCTTGTGACCGGACTGAAGCTGTCCCCGGTCCGGGAGACACAGGCGCTCCGCCACCTGCCCGCTCATTTTGTAGACGGCCTGTTCCAACGTGAGGATCGATTGCTCCCGCACATACCGTCCCAGGACCCTGGCGTGGGCTCCGTAGGACCGGGGATGCGGGCGGCCCACGCCCACGCGGGTGCCGGGTGTCAGCGCCAAGCCATCCGAACCCATCATACCGAGCGGGTGTGTCAGGAAGGCACACATGTCGCCTTCCGTGCGATAGAAGAAGATGATGGTCAGACGGGCATCATCGAGATCCATTAAGGTCAGAGCGGCGTCCACGGGTTCCAGGTTCATTTCATCCGCCACTTCCTGCAAGGTCAGGCCTTCGTAGGGTTTGGCGGCCTCCGTATGGGTAGTACTGACCAGCAGTCGATCCCAGAGCCAGGGCCAGCCGCGAAACAGGCCTTCGGCCAGCATGTCGTCCCGGATTTGCTGACGCGTGGCCGGTGTACGAATACGGGACAGCAAGGCGCCAAGACCGCCCGACTGGGCCCATGTGGGCATGCACTGACTGAATCCGCTGCTGCTGGCGTCATAGGGATACACATCGAAAGTAACGTCATGGCCGGACGCGACGGCGTCCTCGCACACCTGAATCACGGTGTCCGCTTCACCCCAATGGCGGGGATCGTTGACGGCCATATGCGCCACCTGGACCGGAACGCCCGTCGCAAGCCCAATATCCACCGCCTCCTGGACACCGGTAATGTGGTAACCGGACCAACAGCGAATGTGGCTGGTGTAAATGCGTCCGGGCCACCGGGCCATGGCTTCGGTCAGGGCGATAATCTCGGCCGTATCGCCGTAAGCACTGGGAGGGAGTGTCAAACCGGTCGAGAAGCCAAACGCCCCTTGAGCCATAGCCTGATCCACCTGGTAGTTCATGGCCACGATTTCGTCTGCGGTAGCAGGGCGATCCTCGAAGCCCACGACCAGGCCCCGTACGGCACTATGACCTACCAGAGGGGCAATGTTGATACCCAGACCAATCTCGGTAGCCGCCTGCCGGTACTCTGCCAGATTCTGCCAGGTCCAGGGGACGGCATCCCCGAAGATACTGCTGAGTGTCTCACGCAGTGTTTCCGTTCTTGCGGGTGAGATGGGAAAAGGACTGTAGCCACAGTTCCCGGTTACTTCCGTGGTGACTCCCTGCAGGAGCTTGCTGAGGCCATGCGGTTCCGCCAACAGGGTCAGATCCGAATGCGTATGAATGTCGATGAAGCCGGGCGCCACCACCTGGCCGGCGGCATCGATAATCCGGTCAGCTGTGGCGTCACCCAGATCACCGATGTCCGCAATGACCTCATTCCTGATGCCCAGATCGGCCGGCCGGGCTGCAGCACCGGTACCGTCCACCAGCGTTCCATTACAAATCAGTGTGTCAAACATATGCAACTCCTCTGCCCAAATCCGCACCGGGGTGCGCGGATCCGGTGTTCAGAATGGTAATCCCCGGATTGGGCCCAAACCAGCAGACTGGCCTGCCTCAGGGTTCAGGGTCAGGCGCATTATGTCAGTCTGCCGCCCATGTCTGCAAGCGTTCCGGGTGCAGGCGCAAGGCCTCAATGTTGATGGGGGGCTCCTCTTCCAGCGCCAGGTGGACCAGCAACTGGCCGATCAGAGGCGTGAACTTGAAACCATGCCCGGAAAACCCCGCGCCCAGCGCCAGGCCGGGCCATGCAGGGTGCCGATCCAGAATGAAATCATCATCCGGGGTGTTGGAGTAGAGGCAAGTTTCGGTGCGTACATGCTTCCAGTCGGGACGGGGAAACAGTTGCTGGACCCATTGGGTCAGGCGCTCCCGCGTGACGGGATCCGCCGACCTGTCGACATCGTTTGGATTGACCGTGTCCCCATGTCCATCATCTGCCACATTGAGCACGCCCTGCCAGGCCGGAAATCCGTAATACTCCTTCTCGTAATCGACATATACGGGCAGGCGGGCAGGATCCAGGTCGGACATGTCCCGGCTCGCGAACTGGAACTTCTGCTGGCGGGTGACTTTGAGATGCAGGGCCAGATCGGGCAACAGTTCTGCCGACCAGGCTCCCGCAGTGCAAATCACCCGCTGGCACCGTATGCGTCTGTCGTCCAGGGCAATGTCGAATTGGCCCTGACTATGGTCCAGGCCCTGCACGGTCTGGGCTGCCAGTACCTGGGCACCGGCTTCCCGGGCTACGGTGTGCAGGGCCTTGAGGGCGGATTCAGGGGACAGGACACCGGCCCTGGGAATCCAGCAGCCTACCCGGTCGGCAGGCGGGTGCAGCATGGGAAACCGGCTTTGTATATCCGCGTGGGACAGCGGTGTGTGAGACTCTTGCATGGTGTCCAGGGCGGACAAGCCATGCTGGAAATGCGGATTGTCGGGCCGGGAAAGAACGAGCTGGCCGCACAAGGTCAGCAGATTGCCACCTGTCCGCGTCTCCAGTTCGCGCCACTGGGTCTGGGCTGCCAGTCCCATCTCCACATAGAGCGGATTCGGGTAGAAAACCCGAAAGACGCGTGAGGGACCGTGCGTACTGCCGCGGGCATGCACCAGACCGAACCGCTCAATCCCCACGGCAGGAATGCCGCGCAAGGCCAAATGGTAGAGGGCAGCACTGCCCATGGCCCCCAGGCCCAGCACGACAGTGTCTGTTTCCATCCGGTTCATCGTCAACGTTCCCCCTGGATGCGCACCCGCGGGGCAGGTGCAGGATCAAAGATCGGTTTCCAGCACATAAATCAGGCACTCGCCCGCCATGACACGCGGAATGGTACGCAAGAACATGACCCGGCCGGTCTGCGTTGCCGGAATTTCGGCCAGCACCGTGCCATCCGGATGACGGACATGGCCCAGGATGTCACCGGTCCGGACCTTGTCCCAGAGTTCTACCGTGGGCACGAAGAGGCCCGAGAAGGGACTGGGGTAATTGATCTGGAGGTGTCCGGCTTCTTCCCCCAGGGTCTGCAGACTGAACGCGGGTTCCGCGGTGGGATAGGAACCGTCAATGATCTCCAGAAAGGCCAGAATGTTGCGGATGCCCTGCACGGCGGCCACCCGCTGTGCGGGTCGGACCCGTCCCTCACCCCGGTTTTCCACATAGACGGCAGGTACCCCTTTCTCCCGGGCGGCCGACAAGGTGCGGCCGGGCAGGGCCTCCGTGCCCCAAACGAAATCAAATCCAAAGGCAATGGCCGCTTCGTGCAACCGCTCTCCCGCCTTGCCTCCCTGTACCTGATAGCCGGCCAGTTCCTTGCAGGCATAGAGATTGCCCCCGGCGTGCATTTCCAGCAGAAAGTCGGCTTGTACTACCAGGTATTCCTGAAAGACGTGGGCAATGCGCTCGGTCGGCAAACCATCGGCGCTGCCCGGAAAGATACGGGCCAGATTGAGACTGTCCCAGCCCCCTTCCCGGGTCCCGTGGATGAAGGCCGGGCCATTCACCATGGGCACGCCGAAGTAGGTACCGCGCATGGTGGCCGGGTCCAGTTCCTCAAAAACATCCTGAATCGCCACAGGACCTTCATATTCGTCGCCGTGCACGAGTCCCGTGACCATACAGACCGGACCGGGTGCCTGACCCCGGGCGATGGTCATGGCACAGTAGAGCGGTTCGCCCGAGGGTAGCGTATTGATGATCAGGTGGGCCCGGGTCTTGGTGCCGGGCGGGAAATCCGTGATCCGGAAATCGGTGTAGTGGATCTGTTGGGCTGGCGTTGACATGGGGAGGATCTCCTGAAGGGAATGCAATTGGGCAAACAGGCTTTTCGTCTCCGGCCTGGGCCTTCAGTGTCCCACCGTCGTGGTGGGATCCAGGATGTCACGCAGGGCGTCGGCCAGACTGTTCAGGCCCAGAATGAGGGAGGTAATGAAGAGTCCCGGGAAGAAACCGTACCACCAGGCCCGGCGCAAATGGCCCCGCCCGCTCAGCAGCATGGCGCCCCAGGAAGCATCCGGCGGCTGTGTACCCAGACCCAGAAAGCTCAGGGCGGCTTCCACGAGGATGGCAAAGGCCACGGCCAGGGTGATCTGCACGATGATGGGCGCCAGGGCATTGGGCAGGATGGTACGAAAGATGATGCGGCGCGCGGTGGAGCCACAGGCGCGGGCCGCCAGCACGAAATCCATTTCTTTCTGTACCAGGATGCTGGCACGGGCCAGACGCGCGAAACTGGGTAGCCCGACAATGGCCACAGCAATCATGGCGTTGAAGGAGCCGGGGCCCAGCACGGCGACGATGGCCAGGGCCAGCAGCAGGGCCGGAAAGGCCAGCAACGTGTCAATGCAGCGCATAATTCCGGTATCCACCCAGCGGCCGGCGTAGCCGCTGACCAATCCCAGGGGGACCCCCAGGGCGGCTGCGGCGAGAGCGGCAAAGGCTCCTGCCAGGAGAGAGATACGTCCGGCATAGAGGGTGCGCGTAAAAATGTCCCGGCCAAATTCGTCGGTGCCAAAAAAATGCTGGGTACTGGGCGGCAGGAACTGGTTGCCCTTGCTCATTTCCAGAGGGTCATGGGTGGACAGCCAGGGTGCGGCCAGGGAAATGAACAGCATGAGCACGACCACAATCAAACCTACCAAGCCGCCGCGCTGGCGGCGGAAACGACGCCCAAGACGGACCGACAATGTCTCCCGCTGGGTTGCCAGCGCTTCCAGCGCCTGGGCAGATTCGGATCGCGGGGCTGCCGATGGCTCAGACATGGTTCTCAGGCCGGCAACAAGTAGGCTGCGTCCGGATTACTGGTAGCGGATCCGGGGATCCAGAAAACCATAGGTCAGGTCCGTGATCAGGGTTACCAGTACAAAGGTGATAACCACGAACAGGATCGTGCCCTGCAGGACCGGATAATCCCGTGTGCCGATGGCCTGGAGCATGAGTCGTCCCAGTCCCGGCCAGTCAAAAATCGATTCGGTCACCACCGCGCCCCCCAAAAACGCTCCCAGCTGCAACCCCAGTACGGTCACGACCGGAATGAGGGCGTTTTTCAGGACATGTCTGGCTGTGATGAGGGATTCCTTAAGGCCTTTGGTGCGGGCGGTACGCACAAAGTCCATGTCCATGACTTCCAGCATGGAACTCTTCAGGAACCGGGTCAGGACCGTAGCCGAATAGAAGCCGAGCGTAATGGAAGGCAGAATCATAAGCCGCAGCGCCATCACCGGTTTCTGGGCAAACTCGACCCGGCCGGAGGGTGGCAGCCACTTGAAATGCAGGGAGAAAACCAGCACCAGCAATATGCCCAGCCAAAAGGTGGGGATGGCCTGACCCAGGGCCACGACCACAGAGGTAGTCCGTTCCAGCCAGCCCCCACGCCGGAGGGCGGAAAGGATACCCAAAGGAAAGGACAGCACAAGAGCGACCAGCAAACCGCCTGCGGTCAATTGCAGGGTGGCCCCGAATTTGCGCTTGATGAGATCAATCACCGGGTACCCGTTCAGGATGGATTCCCCCAGATCGCCGCGCACGACCTGTCCCAGCCACAGCAGGTACTGGACATGAATGGGTTTGTCCAGACCCAGTTTGGCCCGGGCCGCCACGACCTGTTCCGGCAGGGCATCCGGTCCGGCAATCAGTATGGCCGGATCGCCGGGAATGAAGCGGATGAGACTGAAGACCAGAATGGAACTCAGAAACAGAACGGGTACCGTCTGTGCCAGGCGGCGCAGCATATAGGTGGTCATGGGAAGATCGTACCGACAGGAAGAGAGGCGTCAGGGCAGAACATACCCATAGCAAGCAGGAACGGTGGGCCAAATCGGCCGCCCGGGCCCACTGTGCCAAACAGTGGACCCGGGTGGTTGGGGATGCCAACAGGAACTGCGATTAGGCCCATTGGCGCATCCGGTACAGGCGACTATTCGACCCAGGTATCTCCTGCCCGCAGTTCGTCGTTAACCGTCCAGTCCAGGCCATGCACATTGGACTGATGGGCGAACAGCGTATATTTCCAGGAAAGAGGAATGT
This sequence comes from Caldilineaceae bacterium, assembly GCA_963664185.2. Lineage (GTDB taxonomy): Bacteria > Chloroflexota > Anaerolineae > Caldilineales > Caldilineaceae > Bin34. The sequence continues at coordinate 23,066 of CAXXOQ010000198.1, forward strand.
CCACGCAAACATCCAGGATGATTTCGTTGACTTTGCGGAATGCTTCACGGCGGGTTTCCCGATCGAACGTAGACCCGGCGATCTGCAGGTTTTCCACATAGCCTTCAGGGAAATCACCCCGGGGGAAAATCGGACTGGCCCGGGGGCGGAACGGACTGTTGTCGAACAGGCCCATGGGATCCAGATGCTGGCGCCCGACGAACGTAACATCCAGATCAAAGACGGCGCTGCCGTTCGTTTCCGGGGTGCCTATGTGACGGGGACCGTACGTCGCGCTGTCCAGGGGCTCAATATCCAGTTCCACGCCAATGGTGGCCATGTCGGCGCCCAGGATCTGGGCAATATCGGTCGTTTCCGGGAACGCCTGGATGGTGATGGTGTTCAGAATCAGGTCCTGGCCATCCTTGTCCCGGACGCCATTGCCGTCACTGTCCGTCCAGCCGGCTTCGTCCAGGAGGGCGGCTGCCTTGTCCAGGTCGAAACTGTAATGGTCCGCCAGATCCTCAAAATACGCGACGGAGTAGTCAGGGAAGGCCAGCACGGTGGCGCCACCCACGCCAAAGAGCGCCTGATCCACGATGGCGTCGCGATCAATGGACCAGCAGACGGCCTGACGCACGCGCTTGTCACTGAGAGGGCCCTCCGGCTGATCCGGATCGGGGGGGTTTACGGTTATGGAATACAGCAAACCGCCCTGGCCGAACTCCACGTTGACCCCGGCATCCAGCAGGCGCTGATAGTCCTTGGGGGGTATGGCAATGGCGGCATCGACGATACCGGTCTCCAGGGCGGTGACCAGCGCTTCCAGGTCATCAAAGGGCTTGAAGGATACTTCGTCCAGGTAGGGGCGACCTTCTTCCCAATAGTTCTCATTGCGTTCAAAGGCCAGGATATCGCCGGGAATCCATTCCTTCAGCTTGAAGGGTCCCGTGCCGATGCAGGAATTGGCCAGGGAATCAAAGGATTCCGGGGCCATAATCCGCATCACGTTCAGGATATCGAACATGTTGGGGGTAGGCGCCGCGAAATTGATGGTGACCGTGTGATCCCCATTGTCCACCGCACCCGTCACCGTCTGGACCATGCCGTGCACGTTGGAACCCGTGTCCGGGACCAGAGCCCGTGCAATGTTCTGCACCACATCATCGGCGACGAATTCCCGGCCATTGTGCCAGGTCACGCCTTCCCGCAGGGTCAGGGTCACGGCCGTGCCGTCTTCGTTCGCCTCCCAGGCGGTAGCCAGACGCGGCATCGGATTCAGGCGCTTGTCATAGATGATCAGGCTGTCATAGCATTGATTCTGCATCGGATAGCTGACAAAGCCGAGGGAGAAAGCATCAAAATTGATGATGTCGTCCGTGGTTCCCACCACCAGCGAGCCACCGGCTTGCGGGCCCTCTGCCATCATCTCTTCTTCTGCCGCCGGCGCTGGGGCGGCGACACAGGCCGACACCACCAGACTCATCATTAGCAGGAGGGTGAAGACCCCCCAGGATCGCTTCCCAAACAACAAACGATTTGACATAATAAGCCTCCTTGGCTTGGTTCTGTCTGTGCCGAAATGGTGGCCGTACAGATCAAAACTGACCCCGAGAAACGAACTGCAGTCGTCCGACGATGACAAGATCAGGGGCAGGGCCATATGGGATTATATCACCGGGTCCATCATGAAGAGAACACGCCCCAAATGGGTCAGGTCTTTTCTCATGGAACCGGTCAACCAGCCCATGTCGGTTCGCCTCAAGGCCTGTCCCGGCACCGCCAGTCCTGGTGTTCCGGATGTCCTGTTGGGAACTGCCGAGGAACCTCTGGCGATGTTGTGGCTTGTCGTCCCGTTACGGTTCGCCCTGAATTCGCTATGATATGCAAGAGACTCTTCTTCGGTTAGCCCCTGGGCCATGACGAGCGGATTGGGTCTTGACGGGGAGACAGGCTTGGCGGAAAGAATCCAGGAGAGCCGGAGAGAAGGTTTCATAATGGTATGCCGCGACTGTTATAGTCCGCAGGTGAAACGGTATTCCCACCAAAGGAGCGACGAGGGCATGAGCAAGCGAATTCGGGTTGGGGTGATGGGTGTTGGCAATATGGGATCCGTGCATGTGGAAAACCTGGCCAAGCATCGGATAGTCGGTGCCCAGCTGGTTGCCCTGATGGATCCTGATGTGGACCGCCTCCGGCAAATCGGGGAAGAAACCGGCGTATCCCTTCTTTTCGAGGAATCCCAGCCCCTGGTACAAAGTCCGGAAGTGGATGCCGTACTGATTGCGGCTCCTGACCGCCTGCATGCCAGCCTGGCGCTGGAATGCCTGCAGGCAGGCAAACCAGCTTTGGTGGAAAAACCTCTGGCCACGCAGGTTGCAGATGCCAAACAGGTCGTGGAGGCAGAAGTTCGGCAGGGTAAACGGATGCTCCAGGTGGGTTTTATGCGGGAGTACGACCCGGCCCACGTTGAGGTCAAACAGATAGTGGATCAGGGCAACCTGGGTTCCCGTCTGATGTTTCACGGGGTTCATCGCAACGCCCTGCACCCACCGGGACGTTCCCCGGCGGCCCTGATTGTCAATTCCATGATTCATGACATTCATTCTGCGCGCTGGATGATGGAGGATGATGTTGTCCGCGTATTTGCACAGGTTCTGCCCGAATCGCCGCAGGCGCCGAATACAGCCCGGCTGGGTTTGGCCCAGCTGCAATTCAGGCAAGGGGGGCTCGGTTTACTGGAATGCAATTCCGCCTCGAGTTACGGGTATGAAGTTGATGTTGAGGTTACCTGTGAAGAGGGCACCGTGGTGTCAAATACCAAATCCTACCCCATGGTGAACTGGAAATTCGCGCAACAGCAACGTGTGCCGGAGGATTGGCGTGAACGCTTTGCTTGGGCCTACAGACAGGAACTCAATGCCTGGATCCAGGGCCTGGGCTGTGGCCAGCTTACAGGGCCATCCGCGTGGGATGGCTATATGGCGACACTCATTGCGGAAGCCTGTATTCAATCGGTGAGCAGTGGCGCAGCGGTGGAAGTTCCAGGGCCCGAAAAGCCTGCCATGTATGGATGAAGGTGGTCGGGCGATCCGGCATGGAGCGTGTCTGCAAGCCGATAAGGGCACTACGGAGTGTTCCGGTTACCAGCGGGGCCGACGGTACACCGGCGAGGGGATTCCCGTGGTTTAGGACCGAGTGTCGGCCTCCACGGACGAACGGGTGGCCGCCGACGAGGTGCGGGACTGCCTGTGGCACGCCCCGGTACTCGGGGACCACAGGGCTGCCTCAGGGAGGACGAGCAACTCCGGTACCGGGCAACCCGGCAGGGGACTATCCTCACCCCCGGCCGGGCCCATCCGATGTCCCTCCATCCGCCGGGCTTTACAGTGTAGCGCCAACGCCCAGCGCGAACGGCTTGAGGGTGCCTTCCACGAGGTGCAGAATCCCGGGCGCCATCGGGAGCATCGGCATTGCCGGATCTTCCACGGCCTGACGAACCATGTCATCGCCCAGATGACCCATCAACTCCTCACGCGGCGCCTGCGCCGCTGGGCCGGAATTGAGGTGCCAACGTTCTTCGTGGCCACCTAATTCCGCATTAGACGTATGAATATCGGCTATATACCCCAGGACTTCAGACCCTGAATCACCTGACTGTGAGCGAAACACTCTTCCATACCACTTATCTGCGGGATCTTTACCGCCAGAAAGTGCAAGAAGAACGGGACCCCATACTGGAGCTGTTGCAGATAGAGCCGTTGCATGTCAAATTGAATGAACGCCTTTCCGCCTTCCACGGCCGGATCCCGCGCCGCCGTGTGGCCTCCGGTACCCGCAGTGCCGGGCCCACCGGGGCACCGTCAGCCCCGGTTCCTAGCGCGGGGACCTCGCCACCCGATCCCGTGCGCGTGGCTTCCGTGTGGGCACCGTGCGCGCAGGCGGCGGCGTAGACGGGCGGAGAGATGGATGTGCATGTGCAGGGGGGCTGGCAGGGACTGCTGGGCGTTGGCCAGATGGCAGACTGTACCCAACAGTATAATCGCGGTCTTAGGCTTTGGCCATGGCAGATACCTAATACTACAGCCGTAACTATCTAGAAAGCTGCCTCCTCCCGGCGGTGGTAATGAGAGCACCGGGCTACCCACGGATGGTGCCGCTGCCAAGCCATCCAGGCCAGACTGTGTGCCAAGCCGTGCGCCACCCACAACAGGCCCCGGATCTTGGTTACGTCTGTACTGTTAGAACCTCGATTATGGCGAACAGGGCCGTCGACTATGCCTGATAGGTTTGAAGCTGTTGCCACGCGGTCCAGATAGTACTGTCCTCGGCGGGAGCGTTTTTCGGCTCAATTGTCCCCAGGGGCAGATCGTTAAGGCACAGAACGATATCGGGCCTGCGGGTATTCCGGTTTTCGGCGACGGTGAATTGATTGACCGCCAGCCAGTCATTGTTCACCAGGATGTCAAAGTCAATGACACAGGCCTTCGCACCTCAAATTTGGCCATTGACGGTGTGGTACTCCACCGTCACGCCGTCAACCAGCATGCGGTGGAAGGCATGATTGCGAGCTTCCAGAGTTGAAACTTCAGGACAGGTCAGTTTCTTGAAGGCGTCATCCAGGAACAATACGGGAAGTTCCGAGTTAAGCTGGACCAAGGCGTCCCGTAACCGTCGCTCCAGGACCACCTGACCATAGTCAGCACGTTCCACGTGATGTGTCCGGGGCAATGTCCGAACCATTCACGACACGCCAGCCGAGGTCAGACAGCCATTTGAGAGCGACGGCTTCAACTTCAGCTTCGGATCATTTGTTCAAGTAATAGCCTCCGCAGGTGGATAGATCTGGCTCAACCCAATATGAGCCGTGCCCTCTCTTGACGCAGCATTTGGTACGGGCTTATCCAGTGAAGACCGAGACCCGTGCACGCGTTCGGAATCTTGATCTTTTTGGTGGTGTCAGCTGGAGTCTCATGGGTTACGACGATACAGCTGTGAGCCAGTGCGTGGGCAACGAGCCAGAAGTCCGCTATTTGGAGAAACGTAGCGACGGCCGCTGGGTCGTAGTCTTGGCTGCGTGACCAATCACTGACTTGGGGAAGTACCTCCACAACGGCAGAGTCCGGCGTCAGAAAAAAGCCGTCGTCCCGCTGCTCAGCCCATTCCGATAATTCGTCCCCGCCAACACGCAACTCATCCCTAACTTTCTCGATGCTCGCTACGCTTCCGGCTTGGTTTTCCCTAATTAGCCACGCCCAGAATCCTGGTACGAAGTCAAACCCGTAGTGCAGGTTCTTGGCCTGGATAAAGACGTTCGAGTCAAGCAGATAGGTGGTCACTGCAGCACTCCAGCTTGTCGCCCGAGTTCGCGGAACGTCTCGATCCTTGAGATACCTATCATGCGGAAGGCATCTCGATAAAGCGTCTGCCCTTCCGTTGTGCTGACGACGAGCGCCTGAACGAATCGGCGGCTCACACGTGCGAGGGTAGTATTGTAGAAGTCGCCGCCTCCGCTACTGCCCTGTGAGAATGTCTGAAGGCGTGCAAGCTCCCAGTCCCAGTATGCTTCGAAAGTTTCGTGGTCAATCCATTTGGCGTCCAGGAGCCGCCGCAGGACAACCAGGGTGCTGACCTTGAAGATCCGCGCAAGACGTGACATCGTATCAGGCAGTTCCTCTCCGTGATGTAACTCGGTGTGCAGTTCGCCAAGGGGGATCAGAAATTCGGCGGCCACTGCATTGCACCAAACTTCCTCGCGCCGGGATTGCATTTCCGGTCTTGCCCCCATACCCGATACGGCCGAAGATCCGAGCCAGAGATGTGCGATCTCATGGGCAAGGGTAAACATTTGTCCTGCCTTCGTGTCCGCGCCGTTGACAAAGACCAGCGGCGCCAGCGAATCCGAAAGGGCAAAGCCTCGAAACTCGGAGGGATTGAGACGTCGGTGATTATTGCTCATCACAACACCGCTTACCATCACAAGTATGCCTGCTTCGTCTGCCTGCCGTATGAACAGCCGCAAAGCCTCAGTCCAAGTCGTACATTGCTTGCGATCCGCAACCTGAAAGTTCAGGTCCTCCCGCATCCAAGCCGCTACTGCCTCGACCGGTGTCTCAAGCGTAACGCTGTCAACAATTCCGATTTCGGGCTGCTGGGAGACCCGGGCAAACTCCCGGTACCAGCTCTGCCGCTCCTGGCAAGCGTAAATCATATCCAGCAGGTCAGGACTTGGCTTTGCCAACGCACCCCCGGTCGTTGTACGGAAGTCGGAAATAGGGATCGATTCCTCTGGCGGCTCACTGAGGAACAGATAACCGACGGGGACGTGGACAGCTCGGGCAAACGCCTCCACCTGCTTGAGAGTAGGCTGAGCCTCGCCAGTCTCCCATTCGGACAGCCTTCTAAACTTGCCAGCGAGGTCTTCTCGCGAAAGACCGGCACGCTCACGCGCCCACCGGAGCAACGCGGGATTGAGAGCGACGCGGTTCATGCGTCGTTTCCCTCTGGTACCTCAGAGCATCTCACTAACACCTCGCCTGATACCAGCTTCGGTAGCAGTACGCCGTGCAAAGCGTCAAGGGCTTTTGAGTCCTCGATTAGTTTCTCACGCTGCTTCCTGACTGAACGAGCCAAACTATCAAATGCCGTCAATACCTCCGGCTGTGGCATTGCAATGAGAGGGATGCCAAGGAAATCGACCAGTAACATATTATTCACCGTAGTGCCAGTTGCATAGTTGCTGACCACCTGGTGCATACCCGGTGAATGCAGCAGATGACAGATGTAGTCCGGTGTGAGATGGGTTGGCTCGTTCCGTTGAATTCGATATAGGTGATGACTAAAGAGGCCCATTAGACGCTCTGGTACTACTGCAGCATAACCAATCAGTAAGGTGTCTCCAATCCGGTTGAAGTCCACAACGTCAACCGGATTGGGGATGTTAGAGTCCTCGAATGCATCCTGCATTGTCCTCAACAATCGGTAGCTAAGTCCACCCTCACCCTCCAATGCCAAATCCAGGTCTGAAGAGTCCTTCGGGGTCCAATTGGCGCGACTGCCGAGCACCCAAACCTTGAAATCTCCAGGTAGATGCTTGCGCAGGATGTCCTGCACGATTTCAAGGTGGTCAGGTCTAAGGTCAACCGGGCTAGTCAAGGGATCCGATCCTTTCATGAAGTCGATTCAAGAGATACCGGGCCTCGTCCAGGAAGCCTGGAACGCTGTCGAACACCTCCTGTGCCTTATCTTCGTTATAGGTATGGCTAGTGGTGCCGCGATGTCTGCGAAACTCGTTCCACGCTGGGAGTTTGGACCTGATGAGATCCTGCCTGTACGCTTCACGTACAACACCATTGAAGGCAAGCAGGTCGATTTCGGCCGGATTGGCTGAAGCACGTTCAAGAAAGCGTCTCACCATTTTGAAAGAGAGTTCATAGGTAAACTTGAACGCCTGGATCACAGCAGCCCTCAAATGCCTCTTGAGACGCGGGTGGTTCAAAGCCAAGTCGGAGTGGTATAGCTCCAAGGCTTCTTCCAACTGAGCAACAGCGTTTGCCAGCGGTGTCAAATCAAGGATCATAGGTCATTCCCTTTACCCCAAACCCCAGTTGCTTCAGGTTTGCCTCAATTGCCGCATCCAGCCTTCGGAATTCGGCCTGTTGCTCCCGCCATTGGGCAGTAAGGCGGGCCATCCTATCCTGAAAGGGCTCACCACCGTTGGGGTGCGGCTCTGCACCATTGCTGTTACCCGTGGTGTGGGCGCGTATGAACCCTACCGACTGGACAAACATCCCTGAGGCGCCACAGCAGGGAGCGTGCCCCCGACCATTATAGGGCTCCAGCATCTCGACCAATAACCTGACGACAGAACGCGGGGTATAGAACTCACCGCCCTTCTTGCCTTCAGGGCTGGCGAACCGGGAAAGAAGGTACTCATATGCCCTGCCAGGCACATCCCTGGAGCGAGCATCCTGATCACCTGCCTGGATGTTGCTGATGAATTCAACCAGTTGGCCCAAGCGAGTCTTATCCCGGGCGGGTCGGGCGTAGTCCTTGGGGAGTACAGCCTTCAAACTGGGATTGTCCCGCTCAATTCCGATCATGGCGTTGTCAACGACTTGGCCGATCGTGGGCTGGCGGGCCTGAACTTTCAGTTGCGGCCATCGAGCGTGGGTGGACACCCAGAAGATGTTCTGCGCACGGTACGCGTCCGGGATCTCGGGGTCGGCGTCCTGATCCATTTCCCGCTTCAGCTTGGCGTGCGCCTTCTGAAAGGCGTCGGAAATACACTTAAGGAAGATCAGGCCCAGGACCACATGCTTGTACTCAACGGCCTCCATGATACCCCTCAGGGCGTCGGCCATGCGCCACAGCTTGGACTCGCAACCGTTAGTTGTGCTGCTGTTTTCCTGTTGCGCCATATGTCTTCACTGTCGTGTCGAGATCATTACCGTCCTCTCCGGCTCTCACCCTCGGCCTGCTACCGACCCATCTCATGTTGGGAGTTTTCGCCCTCGGATTCTAGGAATGAAGCCATCAATAAATCCTTCCCATTACGCCCAAGAGCAGGATTGTACAGGGAAGAAGCCCTTGGTCATGCCTCACGGAAAATTATACAAAGTCAAGCCAAGGTGTACCAGATGCATTGTGGGTACATCGAGTCCATCTTGGCCAATCTGTATGGGCAAGGAGACATGACTGCCTCCACCACAGGACGCGTACTTGGCCCTTTGAATTGGGGCGTCGGGTATCCATGTAGCAGAGACAAGAAGGGAGTGTCCTTGTCCAAAGTCTCACCAGACACTGCCAAGACCTGTTTCTCCGCTTATGCTGTCTTGACCGCAGTCTCTGATTTGGCAAGTGGATGACCAACCATTGCGGTTCAACTGTGTAACCTCATTGGCTACTCACCGGCAGAGAACGGACAGGAAGCTCCGAATCCCGGTTTAGACTACTATTGCTTGGTAAGATTAAACCCTCAAGTCTTACTAAAGCTATACGTTAGTAAGACTTGCTTAGTAGCAGGTTTCTGGTGAAACACATGAAAAGGAAACAACCAGGTCGCTACGTCACCCAGCAAAAAGGTGGCGAAGCCATAAATTCCTTTGTACCCGCGCCGCTACCTCCCGATCCTCCAATTGCCTGGGACGGCAATTCGCAGCAATTGCTGGAGGAAGCCCTTCTGGCCTTGGGGCGGCTGGATATGGCTTCCACTATGTTGCCGAACAGGGACCTGTATCTTTATTTTTGTGTACGCAAAGAAGCTGTGCTGTCTTCCCAAATCGAAGGAACCCAGTCATCCCTTTCCGATCTGCTTCTGTTTGAAATAGACCAGATACCTGGCGCATCACTGGATGACGTAACGGAAGTGTCCTGTTACATTCAGGCTTTGGAGCATGGTATGCGGCGCATTCAGGAGGGATTTCCCCTTTGCAATAGGCTTCTCCGCGAAATGCATGCTCTTCTACTGGCTCATGGGCGAGGAGAAGACAAGAAGCCCGGCGAATTTCGCCAATCGCAGAACTGGATTGGTGGTACACGACCGGGCAATGCCAAATTCGTGCCACCCCCTCACACCGAGTTGGCCGAATGTATGGGGGCCTTGGAAAAATTCCTGCATGCTGAGAATGATGGCATACCGATGCTTGTCCGCGCTGGCTTGGCACATGTCCAATTCGAAACCATCCACCCCTTTCTGGATGGCAATGGGCGTATGGGCCGGTTGCTAATCACCCTGTTGCTCACGAACGCAGGCATCCTCCAAGCACCCCTTCTTTATCTCAGTCTGTTCCTGAAACAGAATCGGATGACTTACTATGCGTTGCTGGATCAGGTGCGCAAGGATGGTGACTGGGAGCAATGGCTTGTCTTCTTTCTCCGGGGCGTGCGGGAGACCGCCAAAGATGCCTGCAACACTTTTGAACGTTTAACGGAAACTTGCGTTGAGGACCGGGGTCACATTGACGCTATGGGCGGGCGATCAGCCTCCGCCGTTCGCGTGCATCGGGCACTTCTCTCGCGTCCCATCCAGTCTGCTCCCACCCTTTGCCAGCAAACACATCTTTCCCCACCCGCGGCATATGCAGCCATAGGGCAACTGGAGGATCTCGGGATCGTCCGTGAAATCACTGGCAAGAAGCGGAACCGCCTCTATGCATGTGAACGCTATCTGTCAATCCTGGCTGAAGGCACAGAACCGCTTTGACCCACAGTTTGGTTCTTGCCGTCCTGATTGGTAACGACTGTGATTCGCTCGGTTACCGCCATCGCCTGTCGGTGGAAGGTCAAATACACCGTCATTCGATCCTATGGACCGTGCGCGTTATGGTGTCAACTGCAAACATACCACCATGTGGGAATGGGCGGGACATTCGAGGCGCACATCACGGGGATTCAGTACTACATCCTGGGATTGCGGACTGACATTCGAGGGCTGGTCCGGGCCATTCATGGCCCAGAGATCGGCATGATGGAGCAGGATCTGACGACCCGCAGGCGCCACAGTCCCGGATGCCAGAGACAATCGTACTTCCATCTCTTGGGTCGGCGAACGATTTACCAAAGATACGTACAGGCTACCCGCTGCCGGATCCAGGGTGACCGCGGCATCCAGCAGGGGCAAATCAAACACATGATCCCCCGGTGCGTCAAAGGTGTCGCATTCGGTCCAGGTATCCAGGGCGACGGAACCGCTGTGGTGGCGCAACATCCATAAGGGCCAGTAGACAGGTTCAGTCCATACTCCCGCGGGCGTAACCATGATCAGACCCACCACGTTGAGAGTTTGGGCGACGTTGGCCAGGGACACAAGACGACAGTTACGCTGCATGACATGCAGAAAGGTTGCCACCGCCAAGGCATCCCGCAGGGAGTAGGTGGGACCGAAGGGCAAATATTCGGGATGATGCTTCATCATGCCCTCGCCTGGACTACAGTTCCATTCGGTGACAGCGACTTTTACTTGCCGGCGGGATGCGGTACGGCGGCGCTGCAATGCGATGACAGTGGCCACATCCTGAATGGCCCGTTCGGTACGGTGCGGTCCCGCCATGATCGCAGTCCAGGCATCCTGCTCGTTACTGGCCTGCCAATAGTCGTGCAGGGAGATGAAATCTGTGTAGGGGAAAACCTCGGGTACCACCTCCCACGCCCATTCCGGTGTCGTCGCCGGATTCCCACCCACGGCAATAAGGGCAATGGAAGGATCCAGGCGGCGGAGAACCTTGGCCCATTCCCTTGCTTCAAGGCCATAGGACCGGGCATCGGTATAGCCGATTTCCCAGTCCCCGTACATTTCGTTGCCCAGTTGCCAATAGCGCACATTATGGGGGGCATCGTGCCCATGGGCCCGGCGCATTTCCGCGTAGCGAGTGGCATGGGTGCCATTGCAGTATTCCAGCCAGGCCGCAGCTTCTGCCAGATTGCCTGTACCCATGGCCAGGTTAAGATGCGGTTCAGCCCCAATACGCCGACACCAGGCCACAAATTCATCGGTCCCGAAGCCGTGGTCGGAGGGCCAGCCGAAATGGAGATCAATGGTCCGGGGACGCTCCGACACAGGACCTATACCATCTTGCCAATGGTAGTCTGTCCCGGTGCAGCCACCAGGCCACCGGACGATGGGAGGCGCCAGATCCCGGATCAGGGAATCCACGGTCTGGCGAATGCCAAAGTGATCCGCATCCGGCGCAGCCGGGTCATACAGGCCCCCGTCCGAACAGCCGGGGCGCCGGCACATGAACTGTCCATAGATATTGGGATCTATGATCCCGTGCCGACGGTCCAGGTCGATTTTCAAGCGAGCCAGGCTGTGACTCATCCCTTGACTCCTGTGAACACGATGCCCTGAATGAAATATTTCTGGGCAAAGAAAAAAATCAGCAGCACCGGCAGCATGGCTACCAGGGAGGCTGCCATGAGCAGATGCCATTCCGTGTAATTCTGGTCCTGGAAGGAACGCAGGCCCAGGGCAATGGTGTACTTCTCGCGGGAATGCAGGTAGATCAGGGGACCGAAGAAATCGTTCCAGGAGCCGTTGAACATGAAGATGGCCACGGCTGCCAGGGCCGGTTTGGACAGAGGCAGCACAATGCGCCAGTAGATGCCAAAGATGGAGGTGCCATCAATGCGGGCGGCGTCGTCCAGATCCAGCGGTATGGTCATGAAAAACTGGCGGAGCAGGAAGGTCAGGAAAGGACCACCCAGCCAGTTGGGCAACACCAGGGGCACGATGGTGTCAATGAGATCCAGGTTCTTGAACACCACAAACTGGGGGATCATGGTGACCTGGGGCGGCAGCATCATCGTGGCCAGCATGATGAGAAAGACCACTTCCCGGCCCCGCCAGCGCAGGCGGGCAAAGGAGAAGGCGACCAGGGAACAGGACAGAATCTTGCCGGCAACATCCAGGAGCGTGATCACACTGGTGTTCCATATGTAGCGGCCAAAGGGGACCAGGAGGAAGATATCCGCATAATTGCTCCACAGGAAGCGCCGCGGAATCCATTCCGGTGGCAGCGTGGTGACCGAGCCCAGGCTCTTGAGCGATGTGGACAGCATCCAGGCCAGTGGGATCATGAGTACAAAGGCGCCCAGCAGCAGCAACCCATGGATGATGAATGGCTCTGCCCGCAGGCGGTAGGTCCCAGCCCTCATGATCTGGCTCAGCGGGATTTCAGTTCGCCGGCGTAAAAGACCCAGAAACCTGAGGATCGGTACACCAGCAGCGTGAGGAGCAGGATGTAGGCAAACAGGATCCAGGCCAGCACGGAAGCGTAGCCCATCTTGAAAAACTGGAAGGCATTGCGGTACAGGTACAGCACCATGAACAGGGTAGCCTCATGGGGCCCCCCGTTGGTCATGATCAGGGCCTGGGTGAAGATCTGGAGGGCGGTGATGATCCCTATCACCAGGTTATAGAACAGCACGGGTGTGATCATGGGCAACGTAATGTGCCAGAAGGAGGACCAGCGGCCGCCGCCGTCTACATGAGCCGCCTCGTAGAGTTCGGAGGGCACGCCCTGCAGACCGGCGAGATAGATCACGATACTGCCGCCCACATGCCACAGGGACATGCCAATCAGAGAGGCCAGGGCCCAGTCCTTGTTGCCGAGCCAACCGGGACCCTGGATGTCAAACAGGGCCAGAAAGGAATTGATCAGACCGAAATTGGGTGCATAGATCCAGCGCCACAGCAGGGCGACCGCCACGCCGGACAGGACCGAAGGCAGGTAATAGACGGTCCGGTAGAACTGCAGGCCCCGAATCCGGGCGTTGAGCAGGAGGGCCAGCAGCAGGCCAAAGGCGATCTGCAGGGGAACGCTCACTACGGCATAAATGGTCGTGACCTTGACGGATTGCCATACTTTGGGATCGTCGGTCAAAGCCTTGTCGAAATTGGACCAGCCCACCCAGCGGGGGGCTGTGAGCACGTCGTATTCCGTAAAGGCAAAGAACCCCGACGCCAGCATGGGCCCCACCGTGAAAAGCAGGAACCCAATGAGCCAGGGAGACGCAAAGAGCCAACCTGCCCACTCTTCGCGGCGATGCATCGGACTCGCGGACATCGGGCATCGGGCAGGTTGGGCGCAGGGAGTATCCCCCGCCCGTTAGGGAAAGGCGGTACTCCCTGCCCGAGGGTAAAGGCGGCGCAGGCTGATCCCCGGTCAGCCAATCAGACCGTTAATCTCAGCCGTCACGTCAGTGGCCATCTGTTCCGCACTCTTGGAACCGTCCCAAAGGGCATCCAGTGCGGTATTGATGGCCTGAATGATCTCGGATTCCTGGGGATGGGCGGGCCAGGCACGACCTTCGCCCCGCAGCAGCATTTCCGGGAAGACGTTGTTGACCCCATGACTGTTGCAGCGGTCACATTCGTAATTCTTGTACCAGTCCTGCTCCACCAGGGACTTGCGCGACGGATGGGCATAGCCGCGACTGATGCGCAGGCGCTGGCCTTCGGGACTGCAGATCCAGGCAGCCAGATAATAGGCTTCATCCGGTACCTCCGAGCCTGACCAGATGGAAGTCCAGCCGATCAGCAGACGCGTCATGCGTTGGCCATTGGCACTCAGGGGCAGGGGTGCGGCATCGAACTGGAAGTCTTCAATGGAACGCAACCGTCCCAAACAGCCGCGCACACACCAGAAGGAACCCAGAGTCCCCGTGGTAAAGCGATCCATCATGCCCAGTTCGCTGAGGGCTTCGGGACCCGGCGCCGTTTCATCCCGGATGACCAGGCTCTGCATCCAGTCCAGGGCCGCGATGGATTCATCACTGTCCATCAGACACTGGGTGCCCTCCTCGTTCAGGATTTGGCCTCCATTGCTCCAGATGGTGCCCAGCCAGTTGGGGTGCCCGATGCCATAATGCGTCGTAATGGCGCCATCTTGCTGGGTCAAGGCCTGGGCGGCCGCAGACATGTCGTTCCAGTTGGTGTCCCAGGAGGGATATTCCAGACCGGCCGCGTCATACAGGTCCGCGTTGTACCAGATCCCTTCGGGGGCGCCATCATTGGGCAGGGCCAGCAACTGACCCTTAATGATGCAGGCATTGACATGGGCATCAAAGAAATCATCGAATACGGTCTCGTCCGGATGATTGGCCGCGTAATCGTCCAGCGGTACGTAGACTCCCTTCTCCGCGAGCGACCCGAAGTAGCCAAAGAGCGTCTTGAAGACATCGGGGGCCGTACCGCCCGAAAGCATGGTCAGCAATTTCTCATTGTAGGCCGGTCCATACCCAGTGCCGGCGGGGGTATACTGTCCGTCAATGTTGGGGTACCGGGCATTGAATTCCTCAAACACCGGCGCAAAGTCGGCGTCTTCATTGGTACTGCCAGGCACCATGAAAGTTACGGTCACCGGTTCGGCCATCGCGGCCTCATCGCTGGCTGCAGGCACGGGCATGGGGGCACAGGCAGCGAGTACCCCCGTGGCCAGACCCACCCCGGTCCATTGCAGAAAGTTGCGACGTGATATCGATCGCCTGGTCATGGGTACTGTCTCCTTTGCCAATCAATGGCTTTGCGGGATCCGGCAATGTTCCAGCAGTTGACTTGGCCTCAAGCCCAAGCCACAGAGGATACAGGATGATTCTACTCATTGGCGCCAGATGGCGCAATTGGCATTCAGGCCCTGGCCGGACAGCGACCCCAAGCCTGGCCTTGTACCAAGTCCAGCTGACGGGCGGCAGGCAAAGACCCAACTGGATGCAAGCATCCTGCCTTTCCTGGGTGGATACAACAACACGGGTTTTACGTCACCCTATACGGGGACAGTGAGCTGAGACTGTGTCGACGGGCGTCCGATGGGGGAACCCGCTGGACTATCTTCGCGCATGCGGAGACACGATAGACGATGATGGGCGACGATCCGGGTATGACGAACACGAATTGCCTGTGATCACCGTCAGCCGCATGCGCTCGGAAGGCATTCTTCCCCGCATTGACGTGCAAGGGACCTGGCGCCATGCAGCTCTGGGGGGGGAGCGCTGTGACGCCTGTCAGACTGCATCCCGGTTCGGCGACCACCTATACCGTTTACCGAAAACACGCGCCTGTACCGACGAGAACCAGGGGCGTCAGATGTATTTGCAGGATGTCGCGGATCTGCTGGCACTGCCTGCCTAATTTCATGGGTCCAGGACGCGTTGGCGCATGGCGGCCAGGGAACGGATAAAGTCTGGTGTGGTGCGACAACAGCCACCCACGATGCATACGCCTTGGCGGATCCAGTCCTGGGCCAGGCATACATGACTCGGATCGTCCACGCCAGAGGCTGCCTGCCAGCAGGCTGTATCCGGGTTCCAGTCTTCTCCCTTGTTGGCATACACCACCTCAATGCCGCGGTGTCTGGCCCGTGCGGCTGCGATCAGGGCGGTGGCCTGGGCGGGGGCAATGCAATTGATGCCAACCAGGACATGGGGTATATGCCGAAACAGGTCTACACAATCCTGCAGCCGATCGCCATAGGACACGTGCGCATGGTCCGTACAGGTGAAGGAAACCCAGGCGGCCCTTTCCGGGATCTCGGCCAGGATGTTTGCCAGTACCTCACCTTCATGCCGACTGGGAATCGATTCACAGGCCAGGATGTCCACTTCCGTGTCCAGCAGGATGTCAATGTGGCGCAGATGGAAGTCCCTGAGCCGACCCGGATCTGACATATAGTGGCCTGTGTATTCCGACCCATCCGCCAGATAGGCTCCGTACGGCCCGATGCCGCCCGCGACCAGAAGCCTGGAGGAAGAGGGCGGTGGCGTCTCGTGGACATAGCGATCACGGGCCTGTCGGGCCAGGGCGACTGCGCGTTGCAGAATTTCCCGGGCCTGTGCGGCCGAGAAACCCTGATCGACCAAGCCGGGAATGGTTGCCTGGTAACTCGCTGTCGTCAGGATGTCGGCACCGGCCCGGGCATAGGCCAGGTGTACAGCCTCGATGCGTTCAGGTTGTTCCACCAGAGCCCGGGCCGACCAAAGCGGATCCCCTTGCAAGGGCAGACCGGCACGTTCCAGTTCGGTAGCCATGGCCCCATCCAGGATCAGGAAGGGCAGAGAACCGAAAAGTGGTTGCCAGGGTCCTGGGGTATGCCACCGTGGATCGGCAGCCTGGGTGACCGACAGAGACACAGGTCAATATTGGCTGCCGGGGGCCGTCAAGCACACCATGAGACCATCCATAGTTTCCCTATCCGTTCTCCCTGCCTGCCACCCGTTAACAGACAATGTCGTCCCGTTCGCGCGCAGCCCCACGCCGTACAAAGCCAGGATACTGATCCTGGCCTGTATAGGCATCAGGATGGGGCCCTGCAGGCAACCCGGATCCATACCGGCATCTTCACGGGCTACCCGCCGCCGGGATGGCGGATCCATGGTGCATGCCTCGGTCGGCCGTATCCTGCAGCATTTGGCCTCATAGGTGTCGAGTCCTTGCCATACACCCACCCGTCGGCAAATGGGCTCCCGGGTATCGCGCATGCCGATCAAACCTTTGCCTGGCACCGGACGGCAATTGCTCCTGGGGAGTGGCAACCAACTTGCGGGGCGCCCCTGCGGTCACTATGCCCAGTCAGCTTGCCACGTCAGAGGCAGCCCTGCTCCTCAAGAAACTCCCGCGGGGCCGCAACGCATTCATGCGGTTGTTCCAATTGCAGAAAATGCGTAGTATCGGGCAGGAAGTCATAGTCCACGTCCAGGATTTCACCCAGGTCAAAGGTAGGCAGATAGGAGAAAGGCAGGGTCAGGTCTGCTCCGATCACGTTTGTGGGACAACGCAGTTTGTCCAAACTTACTGATACGGCGTATACACAGGCGAAGTCTATGATCTGGGCTTCGTGGTCGGGGGGACAGCAAAGCTCAAAGCCCTCACGGTCCGTACATCCACACAGCGTTGTCTGCGCTATCAGATCATGCACGCCGGGAACAACCTGCCGGAACGTAGGCAGATACTGGAGGAGTTCGCTAAACGCCTCCCGGGTCGGAAAGAGTTCTGTACGGCGGTGCGCCCTGGCCGCCGCCGCATCAAACTCGTCGTACGTAGCGCCCGGTTTACACAGGGGGGATCAAACAGGACAAGGGCGGAGTATCGGCCACAGTACGTGGGCGACAAGAGAGTCGCCAGCGCCGAAACCGAATGGAACACGCCCATCATGGGTTTTTCCCCGTAGTGAACGTCGACCGCTTCCAGCATAAAGTCTTGATCCTCAACTATCGTGGGCAGATTGTGATTCTTGAGCGAACCGGTACCATTCCATCCGTGGTTGCGCAAATCATAGAGGATGCGATCAAATTCATCCGCCAGGAGTGACCAGAAAGGATAATAGCGATCAATGGCCTGGCCATTACAGGCCATTACCATGACTCAGGATGAGTCGGGGACCCGTGGGGTTGCCATGACGCCGCAGGGTGATGACGGCATGTCCGGCTACGGGAACTTCCAGCGTGGACGCGGGTTGCAGCACCTCCCATACAGTCGCTGTGTTGGTCATGGCCAAGCTCGTGGTTCCGGGTCAGGCTGCCGATCGGCTTCAGGCACGGAAGGCGGGCGCAAAGCCGTCATAGCCGAAGCTATCCGGGGTGGGCCATGGAGGCACATGTCGCACATCGTGAATCCCCACATCCTTCTGGTGCGGATACCCGCACATGGCGTCCCGGTCAGCTTGGGTGTAAGTCGGTAGACATCCCCGCCGGGGGCGGTCCGCCAGCCCCTCCAGGCCCTCCGCCGTGTAGCGGTTCTGCCAGGCGATGACGGTCTTCTCACTCACGCCCACTTCCCCCGACACCTGAACCAAACTCTTCGGGTGCGCCAGCGCCAGCAGGATGCGGGCGCGCTGGACCTGGCGATGGGGCAACGTCTGGGAGCGGGCCCATTGTTCCCGTACCGATTGATCTGCCGGACGGATCGTCAAGCCTTTGGGGGCAGGTTCCATGGTGTCTTGGCCTTGGTGGGACAGGATGAATGCCCGGCAGTATACCACTGGAATTGTTTCCGAGACGGTACACTAGGCGCCACGGGTGATCGCCCGACACATGCCCATGAACTCGGGATAGAGGACATCGGTACGGCCGGCCAGGTAACGGGGACCCACATCCTGGGGACCCAGATGCTCAAAGTCATGATAACCCAGGTCGTGCAAGTAGGATTCGAGGCTCGTGGGATCAAAGCTGGCGATCCAGGGTTCGCCCCTTTTCGCTACGAAGGCTGCCGACTTTTCCTGAATGATCTTCCAGTCATCCGGTGTGAACGCAGGATCCGACAGATAGTCGAACATGACGTATGACCCGGGGGCCATGCGCGTCGCAATCGTCTGCAAGGTTTCCCTGATGGCCTCATGACTCAGGTAATAGGTAACGCCGAACCACGAAAAAACCGCCGGCTGGTCAAAATCAAACCCGGCCTCGGCCAGTACGTCACACATATCTTCACGTTCCAGATCAGCTTGCACGTAACGTGTGTTGCGGGGACGGGGGATATTGGCCTTGGCCATACGCCGGAATTTCTCCTCCTGGGTGGCTTTCTGGTCCAGTTCGTAGATGGTGAGGGTATCGAGCAAGTCCTCCCGGCGCATGGCGAAAGTATCATAACCCGCACCCAGAATGACATATTGCCGGATGCCTGCGTCCAGGGCATGCGGAATCTGTTCTTCGCCAAAGAGTGCTCTGAGGACCACGACGGGACTGGTGGGAGCCACCTTGGACAGGATTTTCTTGACTACGATCCAGCGCACCAGGCCATTGGCCAGCACGGCACG
>CAXXOQ010000199.1:0-35265 GCA_963664185.2 Caldilineaceae bacterium
TGGTAAAACACGATGACCTGTTGTGCGCTTTGGAGGAAGGCCTGTTGGCCGGATGTGCCCTGGACGTGACCGAACCGGAACCCCTGCCGCGCGACCATCCCCTGGTGCATCATCCCGATGTCATCATTACCCCGCATCTGGGCTCGGCCTCGCGCCAGACACGGGAAGGCATGTTCATGCGTTTCCGTCAACAACCTGATGGCTGGCCTGCAAGGTGAACCTTTGCCGAGTGAAGTATTGGCATAGGCACCAGGGATCTGGGACCACTGTACGCAGGCCACCTGGTACCATGAGGCCTGCACCGCTGTTGTCTGCCGCTGACTGAGCACATGAGGACACACGGCGCAATCGCACTCCTGGCACCAATCCCTCCCCTTTAGAGCACAGGATTCCTGATCGGGCCATAGTAGAGGCCGACAGCGTTGGCACGATGAACCTTCGTGCCTTTCGTCCATCATGCCATTCTGCTTTCTCCGTACCAACCTTGTATCAACTCAATCCAGGCTTATCTCCGCGAGACTGCATAGGGTAAGAAAACTGGTTTCCAACTTGACCGGGCGGCTACTTCCCGGATTATCTTTACCAGTGGTTATGGCAACTGCGATGTGATGGCCCTGATGTTGCTCTATAACTTGCTCCGAAAATACGCATCCAGTCCAAGAACATCGTAATGGGAGCAAACGGAATAGGGCAGTGACATCTCTGGAACACTCTATAATGCAGGCAAACGGTATTCGGGAACAGATGACAACATGGGATGGTTTTCCATCTCTGCAACCGGAAGGAGCAATGGCATCACACACCAACGGCACCAGCGTCCCAGATCTTGAGGAGCAAACCCTTCTTGAGAGTGACAGCATTGAGTTCCCGCCATCCGATGTCATCGCGTATAACGAGCTTCGATCCTGCGCAGACCTGTATCGCATGTACCGGGAGGATATCCTTGAGATACATCCTGATTTCCAGCGGGACATCGTGTGGAAACAGCCAGCCCAGACGCGCTTTATTGACTCTCTGGTAAAGCAACTGCCTATTCCGAGCATGTGTTTTAGCCTGGATTACAAGACACAAAAATGGCAGGTCATCGATGGCTTGCAGCGAATTTGGACCATTGTCCGCTTCCTGCGCGGTGACAGATGGCACCTTGCGCGCATCCCTGATGTGGACCCGTCCCTTGCCGGCAAGTATGTCCCCAATTTCCTTGCAAACAAGCCTGGTATCAGGTCCAACCTGCACCAGTACTATCGCCGGATAGAGAATTTCACCTTGCCCATAACGGTTATTCGGTGTGACAGTTCCAATCCCCGGCATATGGAATACATCTTTACCATTTTCCATCGTCTCAACTCAGGGGCCACCCGACTCACCAACCAAGAAATAAGAAACTGCATTTTTTCGGGCACTTTCAACCGTTTCCTGCATGACCTGGATCAGGACAAGAAGTGGCTCCAACTGAACGGGCGGCGTTCACCAGAAGGCGACCGCTACCGCGGACAAGAACTGATACTGCGTTTCTTCGCTTTCCACGATACCTATCATGCGTACCGCGGTCGCCTGGCGGCCTTCCTGAACGAATACATGCGAATACATCGTGAACCGGATGAAGAATTCCTGGTTGCAAAGAGAAAGCTCTTTGAACGAACGATCCATGTTGTAGGGCAATCTATTTTTGCAGATCGGTCCCCTGGGAGGTTGGGTTTATCGGTGTTGGAAGCCACACTGGTGGGCGTAGCCCTGAATCTGGACACCCTGGAAAAACTCCCCGATCATGCGATTCGCTCTATGTACAACCGCCTGCTACAGTCCGAGGCATTCTCCGAGGAAAAGCTTAAGGAGGGTCTTGCAGGCACCCCGAGAGTTCGCGGACGGATATCCACCGCGAAGCAGATTTTCTCGGGATCAAGCCGTGGTTAACAAAACCATTATTGCGCGGAACCTGCAGGCATTGAACACTGGATACAACAGGCATCCCTGCATTCTGTCATGTGCGCGGGGCCGACTTTTCGTGATTGCTGCCAGTGCCGGGGCTGTGGGGCCGACACTGGCAGACAGTTGACAGGGCGCGCAGACGGCACAGCCTTTCTGCGCAAGGCTGTGCCGAGTCCATTGGCGGTAAACCACAGGAACCGGCATGTCCGCCCTGGAACTTGCCAACATGCAGGAAGCCCCAGGGCGGTAAAACAGATGCAAGTCCTATGGTTTCTGCTGTCTGCTGTGCCCGGCATCACTTGGCTTTCAGATACCAGGCCGTTACGGAAGCGGGGGCCGGATTCGGCGTGTCCTCCAGAACAAACTGGTCGGTAAGATTGACAAACCTGCGGTTCAAGCCATCACGGGGATACACACACAAACCCTCTGCCGTTTCCTCAATGATCCCCCCATACGCATAAAGACCCAACCGGGGATCGTCCACCAGCACCGTCGCCATGCCCCGCATGGCAGCCCCCAAACCTATCTCTATTTCACCATCATAGAACCAGACACCACGCTGATTGGTCTTGCGCAGCCACATCTGGCTTTCCTTTTCGGGCGTAAAGGCCCAGCCACAGGCCCCGTCCTGTGCCCGCCCGGGAAACCAGTAGCCATAATCGGATTCCGGCGTCCCCGCATTCATCAGGGCCCAAGAACTCAGGAGGGAGGCGTAGCCCAGATTGACCATGGGCCCAGGATCCCGGGCATAACGGATGCCGTACTCCAGCAGGGGCCAGCCGCCTGCCTGTGACATATAGCTCAGGGCATACAGGGTGCTGTCTCCTGCCCGATTGTCCGATCCCATCAGGTAATAGGCGGGTTCCAGCCAACCGCGCAACGCGACGTTGGCGTGCATCTGCCGTTCCATGAAGTCCGCAAAGTCGGCGCGCGCAACTTCCGGATGGGCAAACCACTTGTCTTGCCTCTTGTCGTACCAGGCACCCTGATCGGGTTGCACACCGTGCTCCAGGCCGTAACGGGCAAAGACGTACGTCGATTCGAAGGCCGTGGTATCAAAAGGATATTCCGAATCGAAAGGATAGGGATCATCGTACACAAAATACTTGACCTTTTTCTCCCACTCTTCCCGCAACCGCTGTCCTTCCTCAATCCAGCCCTCCTGATCCAGCGCATCACACACAAGTGCGATCGTGAGTTCGTTGTACATGCCCAGGGTATAGGCCCAATAGGGATTTCTGTCCGGGGGCAGAAAGTCGATGTTCCCCTGGATGGCGAAGAAGGTACGCGCCGTACCGTAGGCCCGGCGCAGGTAGGCGTCGGCATCGGCATGTTGCATCCAATCGGGATGCTGGCGGGCAATCTCGTACATGTGGTAGTACAGCATGACGATGTGGGGATAGTCATAGCTCCGCCATATGTGCTCCAGCCCCCGGCCTCCCGAATTCCAGCCATGTTCACTGAAGCGGTTTTCAAACCAGTTGGGCACCCCGTAGAGGCCATAAGGCCAGGGCTCTTCCTGGTCGGTGCGCTGCATTTTGCCCCACAGGAAACGGTCTATGTAGTACTCAATGGCTTCAATCTCGTCCCTTTGCGGCCGGTACACGTTCTTCAGGGCCAGAAACGGGGCTTTGGGCAAGGCCGGATCATCACAGCAAAGCACATAGCCCCACCACGCGTCGAACCCGTCGGTATCGTGGGGACTGCGCAGAACGCCGGTGCGCATATCCCATACCGAAAACAGTCCGTCATACCATTGATCGGGATCCCGGTGCTGCTGCTTCTCGACCAGGAAGCGGCAGCGTTTTTCCAGCAAGGTCGCTATGGGCTGGGTGACAAAGAACTCAAGCAGATAGTACTGGTCCTCGCCGTAGCGCAGTGTGATCAGGTTTTCCCCCAGGCGGGAGAAGCGAACACGATACAGATCCCGGTCGGCATCGGGACTGGCCATACGCTGCACGGCTGTGTGATCAGGAAACTCCGGCACCAGCTGATAATCCGCCTGGCGGGTGCGAATGGAAAGGCGGGTCTCAAGATCTTCGGGTACGGTCATGCCCGGCGCTACCCAGATGTCGAATCCTCCTTCCTCATACAGTACCGTACGGACACCTTCGTGATCCGGGGCCCAGCGGAAGCGAAACCCGTAGGTCAGGGTGTCATCGGTGGCACCATAGGGTCCCAGGAAGACACTGGTGTGGTCCTGGCGCCAGGTGCCAGGTGTTGCCATGCCAGTCGCCCGAGAATGAATGAAGACCTGGTAAAGCACGGGAGACTGCGCGGCATCCGGTTGCCGCTGTTCGTAAAATTCCAGCTTGGTGCCTGGGTGGGGCGTCATTACCAGAAAGGGCCCTTCACCGTTGGCACGCAGCCATACCTGAAATGAACCATGGCCCGCCACATAACCCTGACGGGCCACCACGGTCGTATAGTTGGCCAGATTGCTGCCCTGAAAATCGTTGTTGAAGGGCAGGGGCAGGGCAATGTCGCCGATCTCAATGCCCTGTCTTGCGCGATTGCGCAACGTCAATGTCCAGTCCAGACAGGCCTCGTGCACGTGAAACGCAACTTCAAGATCCAGATCGCGCAGTCCATACACGCCCCGGGAATTGCCGCGATAGACAAAACGCACGCTCTCCCCGGCGGTCCCGTCTCCCGGCTGGACATTTCGTACGTCACCGGAACCAAACGCCCGCATTTCCTGCCAGGGCCCCTGATCCTCCCGGATGCGCACAATAGCATCCCCCAGCGTCATGCCCGGACGAATGTATTCCGTAGGATATGGATCGTCCCCGTACCGCAGGCTGGTGATGCCACCCCGGTTGTAATCCAGTCGGAAGGGCGAAGAGGCAGGGAAATCCCCAGATGAATTCAGGTCCATAGCTCCGGTTCCTTAAACATTAATGCGCAGTCACAGGTTCATCGGAACAGCGCTTAAAGCCAATCCAGGAACCGCCGGGCAGTTCATGCAATTCGCGATAACGGCCCCGTGAAGCATAAATCCTGACCGCTTCCCGAAGCATAGTCCTGCCGACACTGTTTTGGCCCGCCAACATCATCACGCGGCCCAACCGGGGAATGGTCCCGGTTGCAATTCCCCGAAAGCTTGGGATCGATACGCGGGGAAGGGGCAGGGCATGGGGCATACGTTACTTTCCCGTGAAACTTCGCCTTGCCTTCCCTGATTCCAGCCATGTCATACAGGACACCACCTTGAATTGCCCAAGGCATTGCCCAACCACCTGCTGAAAACCCAAGACCTGCAGGTTGGCGATCTGCAGTGTCAGAGAGTCCACGGGAGGACAAGAGGGATTGCGCAAAAAGACAAGGGCCGCATCCTTACCGGTATGGTTTGGCATCACAGAAAACCCCTTGGCGCGTACCTGTGTCCTTCCTGTGGCCTGCCCCGGGATAAGGAGAGAGTTGCTTCCCGGTCCCCAATGCCAGCCCCGCACGGGCTGCCTATCACCCCTTGATGCCCGATACGGCAATGCCCTGAATGAAGAAACGCTGGGCCATGAAGAAAACCAGAATGACCGGCAAAATCATGGCCGTTGACGCCGCCATGATCAGATCCCAGCGCGTGCGGCCAATGAAGGCCTGACGAAACAGCGCCAGGCCCAGGGCTACCGTATATTTCTGGGGATCCTTGGACAGATAGAGCAAGGGCCCGATGAAGTCGTTCCAGCTACTGATGAAGGTAAATACCGCCACCGTAGCCAGGGCCGGCTTGGCGAGGGGCATGATGATGCGGGCATAGATGCCAAATTCGTTGGCCCCGTCAATGCGGGCCGCATCGGCCAGTTCATGGGGCAGGGAACGGAAGAACTGGCGCAACAGAAAGATATTGAAAGCCCCGCCCCCAAAGAACAGGGGCACCGTGAGCGGCAGAATGGTGTTGCCCCAGCCAATGCGCGTGAAAATCACAAAGGAAGGTACCAGCAACACCACGCCGGGCAACATCATCGTGGCCAGGGTAATGGCAAACCAGAGATCGCGCCCGGGAAAGGAAAGGCGGGCAAACCCATATGCGCACAGGGACGCCGAGCCAATCACCGCCACCAGATTCAGCACCAGAATGACCAGCGAATTCCACAAATAGCGATCAAAGGGCTTGGCCTGCCAGGCCTCGACGTAATTGCGCCACAGGGGAGGGCGCGGAATCCACTGGGGGGGATAGGAAAAGATCGCCAACTCGGACTTGAGGGAACTGGTGACCAACCAGGCAAAGGGGGTTATCATTATGACCGCCAGAATCACCAGGACGCACCACAAAGTGACATCTTCCGGTCGGGAGCGTGAGGCCAAACCGCTCTGGCTGCGCGGCAGCATGCCGCGGGACGTGGAAGCTGTCATTCGTTCACATCCTCGTAATGCACATAGCGCCCCACATATTTGAACACCAGGAGCGAAAGCAGGAGCAGCAGGAAAAACAGAATCCAGGAAAGCACGGCCGCATATCCCATATCCAGGTACTCCAACGCCGTGCGATAGGTATAGAGCACATAGAACAGGGTGGCATTCTGCGGGCCACCCCCCGTAATCAGATAACCCGCCGTAAAGATCTGGAAGGAACCAATGAGGCCGATGATCAGATTGAAGAAAATCACCGGTGACATCAGGGGCAGGGTAATAAAGAACAGCATGGAGGCACGTCCGGCACCATCAATGGCGGCGGCTTCAAACAAGGATTCGGGAATGCCCTGCAAACCCGCCAGATAAATCACCATGGCTCCCCCCAGAGCCCACAAACTCATCAGGATCATGGCGGGCATAGCCCACTGCGGGTCCTGAAACCAGAGGATGCGGGGCAGTCCGAAGAAGCGCAGCAGGGGGGTCAACAACCCGAATTCCGGATTGAAAACGAACGCCCACAGGACCGCATTGGCGACAACGGGCACGATGGAAGGCAGATAGTAAATCGTGCGGAAGAACGCGATGCCCCGGACCTTGGCATTCAGCAGGAGCGCCAGCAGGAAGGCCAGCACCAGTTGCAGGGGAACCGAAACAAACGTGAAATAGGAGGTGACGACCAGGGACTTGACAAAGAGCTTGTCGTCAAAAAGCTTGCGGATATTGCCCAGCCCAATGAAGATGGGGCTGCGGATCAGGTTCCAGTCCTGGAACACCAGCCAGAGTGCGGTCAGGGCCGGTGCCAGGAACCAGAGGACAAAACCCAATATGAACGGCGAGATAAAGAGGTAACCCGTGATCGTCCGCCCGGTGCGGGCCGAACGCCAACGCGCCCCACGCCTTGGGGAAGACTGTACGATACCGGCCATGGACAGGAAACAGCCGATCCTGTGCAGGAGACCACTTCGCCTAGCGCCTCCTGCACAGAATCTGCCTGGCAATTAGCCGCGCGCTGCCTCTTCGGCCAGAACCGCATTGGCTTCCGGCACTACCTGCATGGCTTCTTCCGCTGTCTGTTCCCCGATCCATATGGTGTCAAAGGCTGGCTGGAGTACGGTGTCGGCCGCCTTCTGGTATCCCACCGGCATTGTCAGGAAGTGACCATAGTTGGGCACGAACTCGGTGACAATCTTTTCGTAGCCCTCGGGATGGATGGGCGGACCCAGCCAGCGCGCAATGGCTTCATCCGTCATCAGGGCGGTCTGGCTGGGAAGCCACAGACCCAGGTTGCAATACCGTTCCTGGTACCACGGGGAGGAAAGGAAACGGATCAACTGCCAGGCTTCGTCCGGGATCTCGGTGCCTTCCACAATCGTGACCAGATGGGCCTGCAAATCCGTAGCGGGCCGCTCCATCTTGGGCAAGACCGCCGTACCCAGCGTGGCATTCATTTCCCAAGTCCAGGCCAGGGCCCAGGAGCCATCAATCTGCATGGCCAGTTTCTGGGTTTCCAGCATCTGCACGTTGGACATTCCCAGAGCCTGCAGGAACGGGGCCTGGGGCATGACCTGATGCACCAGCTGCAAATCGGCAATCCGCTGCAGGGCCTGTACCGCTTCAGGGGAATCCAGCACAATTTGCTGGGTTTCATTGTCCACCCAGGCACCGCCATTGGACTGTACAGCGGCGTGGAGGGGAATCCACCAGGTGGGCCAGTTCACACCCCAGCGATCGACCGATTCAATATCGAAACCGGAATCGCCCGGATGATTGCCGTTGGTGTCTACCGTCAGTTGCCGGGCCACTTCCAGGAAATGACCCCACTCCCACGCTTCCTCGGGATCGTTGGACGGTGGTTCAATGCCTTCCGCCTCGAAAATATCCGCGTTGTAGTAAATGTGCGGCGCCACCCAGCAGGAACCAATCCCGTACCAGCGGCCATCCTGGGTACAGCGATCGCTTTCCTGTGGTTGCAGCCAGTAGTCCGGTGCCGAGAACTGGGCATCCGCATCTATGTAGTCCGTGATGTCCAGCAAGACATCATCCCGGACGAAAGTCCGGTAAACGTTGCTTTCCACCCGGGCCGCATCCGGGGCCGTGCCGGCCGCAATCGCGGTCAGCAATTGAATGCCTTCCTGCTGCTGGACCTGAATCCACTCCAGTCCGGGATTCTCCTCCTTGAATTGGGTGTACTCATCTTCCAGATTGACATCCATGCCTGGGCTGCCCAGAAACTCAATGACAATGGGTTCCGCCATGGCCGCACCCTCATCCCCGGCCGCAGGTGCCTGCCCGGGTACGGCACAGGCCGCCAATACGCCTGTCATTGAAAGCGTTCCGGTCAAAGCCAGAAACGAACGTCGCGTCAACTTGTGGTTCATGTGCTTGTCTCCATGATGGAAGAGGATAAGGAATAAGGGGCAGATCATCAGCCCGATAGCCCATGGGGGGGCCACACTGCCTGCGCCTGGCTGTCTCCCGGCTCAGGCCTGGGCCCGGGGAATCCATACCTGCATGGCACCTGCGCCGCGATTGGCCCAGGCGTAATACGGGATGGCCGTAAGGGTGGCAGCCCGCCCCACTTCGGGTGGCGGGAAAGTCTGATAGAGTGACTCCGCCCAGTCCTGGGCATCCGTGGCCCAGCCTTGTGCGGTCACCGTATGTACGCCTCCCAGCAGATCGGGCTCAAAGCTCTCACGCAGGGGGCGCGCCGGGATCGAGCTGCAGATCGGCCAGACTGGGCACGGCATCATTGTCTGCTGCCTCCAGGCAGTAGACCAGGGGCCCTCTTTCCAGGGCCAAGGCCCCCCGTGTGGCATCCACCCGCGGATTGGCCACGGTGAGACGAGGGGCAAGATCCAGCGAGAGACTCACCTTGTCTCCGGGCTGCCAGCGGCGCTGAATCATGCTGTACCCCTGTGTTTCATTGCCTGTGGCTGCCGCCTCGCCGTTCACCTCAATACGGGTAGCACCCCGGGTCCAGGCCGGAATGCGCAGAGACAGGGCAAGGGGCGTCTCGGGGACTTCCATGAGGGTAAGGGTCACCTGACCCTTGTGCGGGTAGGCGGTTTCGGTGTGCAGGACACAACGACCGAATTCCCCTGTGCACTGGAATTCACCGCTCATGAACTGGTGGACCTGCACCCCGGATGCATCATGCGTCACGGCGTAATGGGCTATCACTTCAATGAGGCGCATCAGATTGGGTGGACAGCAAGCACAGCCATACCAGGCCGGACGCTCCAGGCCACCGGGACTGGAAAGGGGATTCTCGTAGAAATAGCGCGCGCCATCCAGGGATACGCCTGACAGGACACTGTTGTAGAGGGATCGCTCCAGCATGTCCGCGTACCGGGACTCGCCGGTGGCCAGCAGCAGGCGCCAGTTCCACATGACATTGGCAATCGCGGCACAGGTTTCGCAGTAGGTTGTGTCGTTGGGCAGTTCATAGGCCTGGCCAAAGGCCTCGCCGTAGTGACGGGCGCCTACCCCTCCCGTGACATGGAGTTTGCGGGTGGCCAAATCATCCCAAAGCCGCATCAGGGCTTCCCACAGGCGGGTATCCCCGGTTTCCAGATACACATCGGTCATGCCGGACGTGAGATACAGCTGCCGTACGGCATGTCCTTCCAGCTCCGCCGCCTCGCGGACCGGAACCCGATCCTGGTAATAGCCATCTGTAAACATTTTGGGGCCAATCAGGGAACCCCGGCCCCGCCGTTCCAGGAAGAAATCCGCCAAGGCGGTATAGCGCGGTTCCCCTGTGGTGCGCGCCAATTCCACCAGGGCCAGTTCGATTTCCGGATGTCCCGGGGGCCCATCCCGGCCCTCCGGACCGAATTCCCGATCAATCAGATCGGCAAACTTCACGGCGATGTGCAGCAGGCTGTCGTCCCCGGTGCCCCGTTTGAAAGCCACCGCGGCCTCAATCAGATGGCCGGCACAATAGAGTTCGTGACCGTGGGCCAACTCCTGCCAGATGAGATCCGGCTTCAGGAACTGATAATAGGAATTGAGATATCCGTCAGGACGCTGGGTCTGGGCCAACAGGTCAATGGCATAATCGGCCTTGGCCCGCAGATCAGCGTCTGGATGGTAGCCCAGGGAATAGCCCACCGCCTCCAGCCACTTGTAGATGTCCGAGTCCATGAACAGGGGTTCCTGGTATTCCCCCTGGCCAGAGCCAAGCACCAGAAGCAGATTATTGAAATTGCCTGAGGCCTCCAGCCGCTCAAAGGCATGACGCAGGCTGGACTGTCGATTTGTGCGCTGTCGCTGATCCCAAAAGCCGCCGTTGATGCGCGCCGATTGCAGGTTCAGTGATTGCAACCGGGCATGCGAACTATGGGCCGTTTCCACATGCATGTCAAAGAAAATCCTGTTGCCGTTGGAACCCCGTGGCACCACGGATGCGGCGGCCCACAGAGTTTGGAAATGTTCGTTATGATACTATGTCAGTTGCCTGCTGCATCAATGAGACACATCCCAAGGCGGTTGCAGGATTATGGGGGAGGACCGTTCGGCGATAGCGTGGGACAGGGCTCGGACAACACAAGGAAGCGCCCAAGTTGCTACCCCATTCGCGAACTGTTGTGCTACGATATCAGACTCTTTGCGATAAGCACGGTTTGCCTCTCCGCATAGTTGAATGTCCTGTTCACCTATGAAGGATCTTACTGCTACAATGGACAGGAAATAGTTTCTGAAAGAACGGCTTATGCAGCGAGACAGATCATGCCACTGACCGATACGGAATTTACTGCCATCTTGGAAGATGCGAAGTGGATTCAAGACGATATCACATGGAGCAACCATGAAGATCATTCTTGGGCACAGGTCTTTCGAGTGGAAGTTAAAACCGATATCGGTTGGCCTCTTTTTGTCCAAGGCTGGTATAACCCAAAAGCCCAAACTCTAACCTATGCCCTCATATTAAGGACAGAAGGCCGGATTTACTCATTGGATCTGGGTAAAGATCACCACAATCCACAATGCAATCAGGTAGGTGAAAAACACAAGCATCAATGGTCTGAACAGCATCGCGACAAGGAAGCGTACGTCCCGGGTGACATTACCGCATCGGCTCATGACCCTGTCGCAGTTTGGGTACAATTCTGCGATGAAGCGAATATAGAACATAAGGGTGAAATGCATCTGCCTCTTCAGCAACAGGAGTTGCTCTGATGAACAGTATCGAGCTCTGTCGGACGATACAGAATGCTATGGGGAACCTATTTGATTGTACTGAACTGGGTGAGTTCCTTCGGATTCGCACACCATATCTATATCCTGACGGGGACAACATTGACCTGTTTTGCCAAGACCAGGGGGGCGATGGGTTGGTTGTCACAGATCTGGCAGAAACTACAGGCTGGTTATATATGCAATCCTTGTCATCGCGTCGTTCGCCGAAGCAGAATCATCTGATTCAAGATACATGCATGACTCATGGGGTTGAGTTTCACCGAGGTATGCTACAAGCCCGATGTCGGCCAGATGATGACTTGGCCGCAGTAATCATCCGTGTAGCCCAAGCGGCGTTGCGGGTATCTGATCTTTGGTTTACTTTTCGCCTCCGTTCCATGGACTATCCTGTCACGAATGAAGTGTCGGAATACCTGGGTGAGAAGCAACTGGACTATATTCGTTCACCAAAAATAGTGGGGCGTTCCAACAGCACCTGGCGGATAGATTTCCGCGTACGTACAAGTGAACGCAGTTCTCTGGTGTACGTATTAAGTACCGGGAATCGTTCTGCGGCTTCCCGTATCACCGATCATGTAGTGGCTGCGTGGTTTGATTTGAACCATTGGACGGTAGGACCAGAAGCCTTGCATTTTGTTTCCCTTTTTGACGACACCATTGATGTGTGGGCTGATGAAGACTTCGCTCGGACCGAGCCGTTGTCCACTGTAGCGTTCTGGTCAAATCCAGACACCTTGCTCGATATCCTGTCCAATCCTTTGAGTGATGTTTCCGGAGTCTGAGTCTCTACATTTAATTCTTTGCCGCTTGGATACGCAACACTGTCAAGAATTCTGGAGAAACCCGGAAATCTCACCCGTACTCTACATTGCGACAGGTCGATCTCTGACCTGTCGCAACATCTAAATGTGTTGTTTTGCTACGATCCAGTGCGGGGCCTCGCGACAACAGCGAATAACTCGATTATCAGGGTATCTCGGCCCATACCGCATCATTTGATCAGTGACTCTGTTCTACGAGCCAAAGTGGTCTTGTAGGTGAGGTCAAAGATCATGGCTTTGAGCAGGCCCGGAACTCTGCGTTTTCGGTATAGGCCCTTATACATCTCCGTGTTGGTGCGGACATCGGCCATAATCAGGTACAGAAGAGCGGTATTGGGCTCAATCCGGGCATTCTGGTAGGCAACGTCCCGAATCACCTGGTCGGGTATGGTCTGTATCAACTCTGCCACGCGGTCGGCGTCGGTAAAATCTTTGCCCCATCGCTGGTTGAATTCCGCCACGATCTGTGACAGCCGCGCCATGGCCGGTTCGTGGAGGTGTCCCCCACTACCACCCGGCACGGGATCGATTTCCGCGCCTTCATCGGTCAACAGTAACTGCTGGCGTGCTTCTCAGCCCGATAGCTGTCCATGTTGACCACTTCCAGAATCCGCCGGGCCAGGCCGTCCTCCTCAGGTGTCTTCAAGTTGCGTTCCAGCAATTTCAGGAAGATGGACAATTTTTCCCATTCAGGGCGGCCATAGGTCAGCACCTGGGCTAGGAAAGCATAATGACGTACGAATGATTTCGCGGCCCCCTCTAAAGACCGCTTGCTCTTTTTCTCCCAGTGCACGGTACGCTTCCCGACAGGCGTCCAGGATAGGATCTAGCTCAGTCCGGTCGCGGTCCTCCAGATAATGTTGGATCCATTGGTCAACCTGCTCCGGTGTATAGACTTGGTTCTGATTCAGGGTGGCCTGGATATCATGCAGCTTTGTTGGGATCCGTTTCATCGGCCAGGATCGTAGTGCGGCAGTAGTTGGCAAAGGCGTCCCGGATCATGTCCGTGCTGTTCCTGAAATCCAGGACGAAGGCTTCGGATTTGTCGGCATAGGCACGATGCAGTCGCGACAGGATCTGCACGGCCTTAATACCGGACAGAGTCATATCCACATACTATGGTGTGCAGCAGGGGTTCGTCGTAGCCAGTCTGGAATTTGTCAGTACAGACCAGAATGCGGTTGGGGTCCTCCTGGATGCGGGCAGATATCTGTGCGGAGAGAAAGCCGTTTAGCGAAGCTTCCATCACTTTCTTCCCCTGCAATCCCGCTCCCCGGAAAAGGCTCCGAGGGCCTGAAAGGGATAGTCCCGCTACGCTATGCAGGCCTGGACATCGTGGTAGAAGGCAATAGTGCGTTGCACCCATCGGTCACCACCATTGCCCGGGCGAGGCGCGCTGGGCGCGTTTGGCGTCAACTCAGGATCTTCTTCCACTTGCTTGACCAGGTTGAAGTAGCTCTGGATGGAGGTGTAATGACCCAGCACATCCAGGATAAAGCCTTCCTGGATGGCCTGTTTCATGATGTAACTGTGCAAGGGTCGGTGTTGGACACTCTCTCCCTGTGGCACCGCCGCGTCAAACAGCGGCAGGGCCTTGTTCTTGGGGGTAGCTGTGAAGGCAAAGTAGCTGGCATTGTGAGCTGACGGTGACGTTCGACGAGGCGGTTGATCTGGTCTTCAAAGGGATCCCTGTCTCCCTCATTCGGTACGGAACTGCCCAGAGACCTGTTCATGGCATCGGCAACCCGACCACCCTGGCTGGAATGGGCTTCGTCGATGATGGTAAAGCGGCGACTGCGGTGTTCGTCACTGATGGCATCCAGGATGAAACGGAGAGAAATGCAACGCTTGTGGAACTCCAGATCTGATGCCCGTCTCTGTCGAAGCCCATGGAAGAATCTGTGCAGAGCATAAATCAGAATTGCCCGGTAGGACTTGCCCGTATTGCTTGGTCCTACGAATACGGCTGAAGGTCTCAAATCCACTGTAGCTTCGGCGATCGGGCCAAAATCTGAAACCTTGATTTGTATACGCGGCTGATTTGGCGGTGACTGCATCTGCGCGCGCTCCGCCTGTCTGTCTCCAAATGACACCACTTGCAGGAATGTTTATTCCGCAAGCTAAACTGGACTTTGTACATAGTCGCAGGAAGCGGTCAGTGGTCTCGCAAGTTTCAAGCAGAGTAACCGAACATGGCCAAGCATCAGGTCATGCCGGTGCAGACCTACAAAACCGTCCCCCAGCTGATCCGCGCCATCTATGCTGGGTTCCGACACAGCCGGAAATCGCATGATATCGTCATTATTGGCTATGGCAGGTGCTTGCCGACTTTCTTGGGTCCTGCTGACCAGACTGTACCGATCCAGGAGAGAAGGATTCTATTCTTGCAGGAGTTTGACAGCGATCCTCTTAACGTCGTTGTGAGAGCCATTCCCGGGAGACAGGAAACCACGGGTGCGGGCTGGACAGGATCGTTCCGGAAAGTCCCGTGACATTTGCGTACGACCGACAATTCCCGTGGGGGTACCTGCCACCGATGGCGTTCGGCCAACGGGTATAGCAGAACCCTGTCACGGCCTACGGGCAGTGTCGGCATCACGCAGAAACAACAGGCCGAGCAGAACTACCAGAGCCATACCCACCGTGGAAGTCACGCAAGGTCCCAGAATACCCATGCGCTCGTAGAGCCAGGGTCCCGTAAAACCCGCCAGGGAGCCCCCGCCAAAGCTGAAGGCACCGGTTAGGGAAAGCATGGCCCCGCGACTGCCGGGGGCCTGTTCACTGGCAAAAACAAAGAATGAAATCAGGGTGAATTCCAGCATGAAACGCATCAGCATGAGGCCGATTACACTGGTTGTCAGGCTGATATTGAGCACCGGCAACACCATCAGGGCCACACATGCCAGGAGACTGCCAAGCAGTACAGAGCGTTTCTTGCCAATACGATCCGTGAAGAAGGTGACCATGACACTGCCACCCAAATCAGCAAACCCCATGGCCAAGGCAACCGTACCCAGCGTGGTGGCACTGGTGTCATATTCCGCGGACAGCCAAATGCCATAGACAAACACCGTGTTCATGAGGCCATAGGAAATAAGGGTGCCCATGAACAGTGTCGTGCGGGCCGATGTCGAGCCGATACCCGCATCCATCAGCCATTGCCGGAAGGCATACAGCCAGGAGGTAGAGACTCCCGGTTGCGATCTTCTTGTCCCGGATGTCCGTCCGGGCAAGGTCCGAAACACAAAGCTCAACGCGATCATCCCGAGAGCCAGCAGCAGGAAAGGCGCCTGCCAATTGATGCGTTCAATAATCCAGCCGGTGGAAAAAACCCCCAAGATACCGGCCAGGGCCCATCCGTATTCCATAATCCCCATGCCACGGCCACGGATTTCGTAGGGCAGGCGGGTACTGATATACGCCTGCAAGGTGGGAATCAAGGCGAAAGTGGCCACGCCCGTGAGCATCAACCCCGTGATCTGCGTCGAGCGGACGGTGCTGTAAGCCAAGAGCAGCTGGCCTATCGCAATGAACAGGAGTTCGGCCTGCAGGAAACGGCGGTAACCGTACCGATCGGCCAGCGTGCCCCAAATGGGCGCCGCCAGGCCTGTCAGGTTGCGAAAGCCAATGAGACGCCCCATCTGCAGGGTGGTCACCCCCAGGCCCTGGGCCCAAATGCTGATAAAGGGGAACAGGATTTGAAAGCCGGTATCCGTAAGGATGCGGGCCATCAGGGGCAACGCCACAATCTGGCCTATGGAGACCTGGGATGCGGCATGGCTGTCTTGCGTAGTCTTCATGGAATTCTGCGTGGCAGGCAACCGTCAACGTGCATCAGGGGCAGGAGTTGCAGTCAGACAGAGCCGGGGCTGGTCCATGGTGCGAACCGCCGTGAAACTTGCTCCCGGACCGGATGTGGCAGGCTGCAGCTGCGGCGACAGTCCCCAAGTATCTGACCACAGACTCGGCAAGTTACCGGCTGATGCCTCTGGGGTCTCTTGGCATCAGCCTGGGTGTACAGTCACCACACCTGAGCCCATTGCATACGGACCGTGACATCCGATTGCCGGATCCGAGATTCGGGGTTCTTGGCCGCGAAGCGGATCGGGGCAGATCCGGTGTTGTCGCCTACCCCAGACCCGCGGAGGAAACCGCTTTTGCCTGTAAGTCCAGACCACAGCCGCCCAGGACTTCCGGGCACACCATGTCCAGGGGAAACACGATCCTGCAGTGGCAAAGTGCAAGCGCGGTACGGACACAGAGGTGTGTCTGCATCCGTACCGCTATGGGAACCGGATAACCATGGAGGATGACGTGAGCCAGATCTTTTGGCCCCGGCTACACTATCATGCCCATGTCCTGCCAGAACGCCTGCTGGGTTCCTTTAGAGATGCATGACCACCATCTTGGTCTCTGTCATTTCTTCCACGGCGTACTTGGGACCTTCCTTGCCAAAACCGCTGTCCTTGACACCGCCGTAGGGCATCAGGTCCACACGCCACTGGGTGCCCCAGTTGATGTGGATGTTGCCCGACTCAACCTGCTGTATGTATTGCATGGCGGCGTCCAGATCCTGCGTGAAGATGGAAGCACTGAGGCCGTAGTTGGTGTCGTTGGCAATATGGATGGCCTGGTCAATATTGTCTACCTGGGTCAGTCCCATGGCAGGGCCAAACAGTTCTTCACAGGAAATCTTCATCTCCGGCTTCACGTCCGCCAGCAACGTCGCCTGATACGTCTGGCCATCCAGTTCGCCCCCGGTGAGCAGGGTGGCACCATTCGCCTGGGCTTCCTGCACCCAGGCATTCACGCGATCCGCATCGCTCTGCCGGATCATGGGTCCCAGCTTGGTGTCCGTCTCCAGTGGGTCCCCCGTGGCAAATCCCTCCACGACCGGGGTCAGCACATCCACGACGTCACCGTAGATCGACTTGTCCACCAATACCCGCTGCGCGGATATGCAGACTTGCCCGGCATTGCTGTAGGCCGTGGTGGGCAGCGCCGCCGCCACCTTGTCCAGATCGGCATCCGGCATGATGACGACCGGGGCATTGGAGCCCAGTTCCATCGTGACCTTCTTGATACCAGCCTGCTGGCAGATGCGTTCCCCAATGTCGCGGCTGCCGGTAAAGGAAATCTTGCGTACCCGGGGATCGCTGACCAGCACATCCCCGATAGAGGCACCACTGCCGGTAATGCACTGCACCGCTTCCGGTGGCGTACCGGCTTCCAGCAGCAGTTCCACCAGCTTGAGCGCCACCAGGGGCGTGTCCGAAGCGGGCTTGATTACAGCCGCGTTGCCGGCCGCCAAGGCAGGGCCCACTTTGTGGCAAACCAGATGCAGCGGGAAATTGAACGGCGAGATGCAGGCCACCACTCCACAGGGAATGCGTACCGTGAATCCGAATTTGCCGGCCACCCCCGGTCCTCCATCCACAGGAATCACTTCCCCGTATAGACGTTTGGCTTCCTCGGCTGACAGATAAATGATTTCGGCGGCCCGTTCGGCTTCAATGCTGGCTTCGCCAATGATCTTGCCTTCTTCCCGCGTAATGGTTTCAGCCAGTTCCTGGCGATTTTCCATAATCAGATCGGCAGCGCGGTGCAGGATTTGGTAGCGTTCAAAGCCTGACAGGGACCGCATCACTTCCGCGCCCCGTACCGCACTGGCCAAGGCCGCATCCACATCCGCCGCTGTGCCCCGCGGCACCGTATCCACCACGGAGCCATCAAAGGGATTGAAGACCTCCATGGTGTCTGAACCCGCAATCCAATTCCCGCCTACAAACATATTCACGATGCTTTCTCCCTGGACTGTGTACAAATGCTGAACGAAGTATACGGAATCCTGTCTGTCCTGCGGTCTGGGATTATGCCTCCAGTCCACAATGCAGAGGCACCCCGTGGCCCCACCATTCCCGGACCTCATCGCATTGTTTTGCGGTATGTGACCGGCGGCTCAATGCATCTGGTGCAGGAACCGTACGTCATTGGTGTAAAACAGGCGGATATCGTTGATGCCGTACTTGAGCATGGCTACCCGTTCCGGCCCCATGCCAAAAGCAAATCCGGACCAGACCCGGGGATCGTAGCCGCCATTCTGCAACACGGTGGGATGTACCATGCCCGCGCCCATGATTTCCAGCCAACCCGTATATTTGCAGATGTTGCAGCCCTGGGCACCACACAACATGCAGTCTATATCCACTTCCACACTGGGTTCCGTGAAGGGGAAGTAACTCTTGCGGAAACGCACCTTGCGCCCGGTACCGTACATCCGGTCGGCGAAGTTCTGTACGGTGCCCTTGAGATCGCTGAGGGTAATGTTGTGCCCGACCACCAGGGCTTCCACCTGATAGAACTGGGATTCGGCGCGGGCCGTTACATCTTCGTGGCGATACACCTTGCCCGGCAGAATGATGCGGATCGGATTGGGGGCATACTCGCGCATGGCGTGGATCTGGCCGGGACTGGTATGGGTACGCAGGATGATCCCCGGCGTCGTTGTGTAGAAGGTGTCCCACATGTCCCGGGCCGGATGTCCCGGGGGCATGTTCAGAAGTTCAAAGTTGTATTCGTCGCTTTCCACTTCACGGCCGTCGTATACCGCATAGCCCATCTGCCGGAAAATCCGATAGATCTCCCGCAGCGCCACCGTGGCCGGATGCAGTTTCCCCAAGGTCTGGGGACGACCTGGCAACGTTACATCAATGCCTTCCGCCGACAGTTCGTCGCCCAGCACCTGGCGCGCCAGCTGGTCCGCGGCTTCCGCATGCAACGACTCCAGCCTGCGCTTGATTTCATTGCCGGTGCGGCCGACGAGAGGGCGTTCTGCGCGGTCCAGGGTACCCACCCCGCGCAACAGGCCCGTCAACTGGCCTCGCCGCCCCAGAAACTGGCTGTGCCATTGGCCCAGCGCCGCTTCGTCGGCGACGTCAGACAAAGTACGGATAGCCTCATCACAGAGCGCTTCCAGTTGTTGTATCAGTTCACTCACAGGTGCCCCTCACATTCTTCAGGCAGCATGGCCGGTGTCACCGAATTCCGTCAAGTATAGCAAAGAGAGACGCAGGAAATCTGCCTGGAAGTGGTCGGCCTGTCCCCACGGGGCATGGGCGGAGCTTCACTCGGAGCGCAACGCTTCAATGGGCTTCAGGCGGCTGGCGCGCAAGGCTGGCCAAAATCCGAAGGTAATGCCGGTCGTGCCGCAAAACATCACCACGCCCAATACCGTCCAGGGCCGCAGGCTGAGATCGATCGCATCAAACTGATTGCCGGCGACTTGGGTCAGCAGGCCACCCAGGGCTATGCCCATAATCCCGCCCAGCACGGAGAGAAACACGGCCTCCACCAGGAATTGCTGGAGAATATCGCGCCGCCGCGCCCCGATCGCCTTGCGCAAGCCAATCTCGCGCGTGCGCTCCGCCACACTGACCAGCATGATGTTCATGATGCCGATCCCGCCCACCAGCAAGCTGATAGCGGAGATGGAACCCAAAAAGATGGTCACGACCTGCGTAAGATCCCCGAAGACCGAAATGAAGTCGGTCTGGCTGATGACCGAAAAATCGTCCTCTTCAAAATAATCAATGCGATGGCGCTGGCGCAACAATTCCTCGATTTCGATTTGGGCCCGCGCCATGTGCTCTTCCTCCGCCACCGAAGCCAGGATCTGGGAGACCTTTAATTCACCGTTGAGAGTCTTCCATTTCAGAATCCGTTCCTGGGCGGTGGTGAAAGGCACAAACACACTGTTGTCCCGATTGCCAAATTGACTGAAGCCAATCTGCTTCATGACCCCTTTCACCGTAAATACGACTCCCTCCAGCCGGATTTGGGTCCCCACCGGATCCTCATTGGGTTCGTACAGGCGCTGGTAGGTCTCATGTCCCAGCAACGCGACGCGCCGCCGTCCATCCATATCTTCCTGGGTAAAGAACTCCCCGACCTGGGCATCCCAGCCGCGAATGGGCGTGTGCTCCGGGGAAATGGCCAGCAGATCAATTTGCAGGGAATCATCCCCCCGGACCACTGTACCCCGGGCATTGGCTTCCACCGCCACGGCTACCACATCGGGCACATTGAGGGGATTGGCTATCGCTCGCGCATCCGACAGGGTCAGTTCCCCGAATTGCGGTTCCCGGGAAGGGTCGTTCCCCTGATCAATCTGGCCGGGGATGACAAACAGGACATTGGTACCGACACCGGCAAACAGATCGTAGATGTATTTTTCCACCCCCTGGCCGGCAGATATCAGGACGACGGCCGTCGTGATGCCGATAATGATGCCCAGCATGGTCAGCAGGCTACGCATCTTGTTGATAGTCAGGGCTCGCAGGGCAATGAAAACTGCTTCAAAGTTCCGCATGAAAAGGCCAGATGTTTGCGTACATGCCGGTTTCCTGATCCCGGATCGCCCCCTTTTGCCTGTGGCACTGCCATTACGCCCATGCAGGATGGGGAGGGTAACCCATCCAGGAAACTGTCACCTATTCTACAACGAAACCGGCAGGCAGGGGTGAGGCCTCACCCCTCTGCCAGGCGATTGCAGGCCCAAACCCACTGCCCTATGGTGGCAAAAGGCAAAACACAAGGAGAGGGGTTGAGGCGCGCATACTTTGTCGCACACTGGCAACTGTCCGGCCTTTGTGCCCGGTGCCCAGGATGCCTCCATCTCCGGGAGGGGCTGTATAGTATACTGGCATCATCTGCCACGCATTCCGCCCGGTGCCCACTAAAGTCCCGAACCGATGGCTACCCCGTCCGCCCCCGTGTCACCAGCCCTGTCTTCGGCCTTCAACAAGGATCTGTATGATGCCCTGCTGGAGGCCAAAGTATCGGAAGCGGTCGCCAGCCGCGCGGCCCACAGTGTGGCCCAGCCCGACGACATGATGTTGACCCGGGTGGAAGCCATGGCCGAATTTGCGGAACTCAAGACTCAGGTAACGTTGCTCACCGCCCAAATCAACACCCTGGAATCGCAGTTTGCCGAGTTCAAGGCAGAAACCGACACGCGGCTGACAGGCCTGGAAACCCGCATGGCAGACCTGGATGCCAAGATCACGAAAATTCAGGTTGACAGTGAGACCCGGCATGCCCAGCTACAGACCGAGATCGAAGCCCGGTTTGCCCAGCTGCAGACTGAGATCGAAGCCCGGTTTGCCCAGCTGCAGACCGAGGGCGAAGCCCGGTTTGCCCAGCTGCAGACCGAGGGCGAAGCCCGACATACCCAGCTGCAGACCGAGATGGCACAGGTCAAGGCGGAATTCCAGCGGCAACTGCGCGGGCAACTCATGGGGTTTGTAACGTTTCTCCTGTTGAGCCAGGGAGCGGTCGTAGGCCTGATAGCCCTGTTGCTTCGCTAGGCTGAGGAGACCTGGCTCCTCCCCGCAGCCAGAACTATCTGTACCGGACCTGAGGTTTCACGGGATCAGCGTCCACGGCCGGCATTTGGGTTACGGACACAGGTAAACACTCGCCTGGCTTTGGTGTTGCTCCATAACCATCCACCCTGAATCATGGCTCGCTCCGCGGAGCTCGCAGGTGGTGGTCCTCCCCACAGTATGGAGTTTCGGTGGTGATGGAGGCCTGCGGCACCGACAAGAGCAGGGCTGATACCCGTCATGGGTAGGATCGGCCCCTGGCTCTCAGCCAGAGTCTGCTGTTTTTGCCTGTCGGCCATCTCAATAGGCACCCTCCCCGCGGATGACTACAGCGATCGTACGCCACAGAATCTGGATATCCAGCCACAGGGAATAATTCTGAATGTAGTAGATATCATCGTCGGTATGCAGGTGCATGGGCTTGTCACTGCGGCCTGTCACCTGCCACCAGCCGGTCATCCCCTGCGGTACCACAAAGCGCTTCAGCTGCCAGGGTTCGTAGCGTTCCACCAGCCAGGGCAGTTCGGGTCGTGGTCCCACCAGGCTCATCTCGCCCTTCAGGACATTCCAGAGATTGGGCAATTCATCCACACTGTGGCGCCGGATCCACTTCCCTACCCGGGTAACCCGTGGATCATCCTGGTGCTTGTGAATGAGATTGCCCGCAGCATCATACTGGTTTACCTCTTCCTGCCGGGCGCTGGCATTCATGACCATGGAACGAAACTTGAGCATGCGAAAGATGCGCTGGTTTTCCCCCACACGCTCTGTGAAGTAAAAGACCGCCCCGCCATCTTCAAGCTTGATAGCCACTGACACCACAAACAGGACGGGCAGACACAGCACGACCAGCAGCGATCCCAGCACCAAATCCGCAATGCGTTTGATCATGCGCTGAAAGCCGTCAATGGCGGGATCACGGAGGCCAATGACCGGAATGCCGCCCAGACTCTCCGCGGTGAAGTTGAAGAAGGCCAGTTCGAAGTAATCGGGCACGACATAGACCCACACGGGCAGATCCGCCAGCTCGGTGACCAGGATGGCGATGCGCCGATATTCCCAGCGGGGCAAGGCAATCACGACCGACCGGATCCGGAAACGTTCCACGATTTGCCGCACCTGGTCCAGATTTCCCAGTACAGGCAGATCCAGACCCGCGGCCTGTGCGGAGGCCGCGTCATTGTCCAGAAATCCGACAATCTGGATCCCGCTCCAGCCGATGTTCCGGAATTCGCGGGCGAAATTCAGGCCAATGTCCCCCCCGTTGATCACCAGCACACGGTTGATATCGGCCAGGCGTTCATTGCGCCACCGATGGTACCGGTACCACGCCCGAAGGAGCGAGCGATAGCCGAAGATCAGGCCGGCGGAGATGAGACTATGAACCAGGAACACCTGCCGGGACAAGGCGATGTCCAGGAGAAAGAGGGTTCCTGCCAGCATCAGGTTGGCGGCCATGTGCGCCAGCAGCACCCGCTGGTATTCCTGGGTCCAGCGGATACCCTTGCGGGGGTTGTATACATCCAGAACCAGAAAGGCAATACACCAGAACAGCGCAATCCAGCCCCGCACCCCCGGAAAGAGACTCCACGCAAAGTCGGCAATTGCCAGAGCCGCGCCCAGGGACACCTGGAACAGGATCCCGTCCAGCAGGAACAGCACGGCCATATAGTTGGCAGAAAATCGCTTCAACACCGCTCAGACGAATCCCTTGGTATGGGTGATGGAGCCTGCCCGCAGATGTCGGGTACGGCTCCACCGGTTGCGCACAAGTGCCGCTTACAGCAAGCCCTTACCTCTATATAGTACTAAGTTTGGGTTATGATCCGGGGGTGGACCACCGTGGACATTGGCTTGGGCATAGCCCGCGGCATCCACCGCGGGCCCCATCCGGGATTGTCCGGACGGGGCTGATCATCCCTGCCTTACGGGCGCAATATGCCCGGTATGGTTTTTCCTTACCGGCGCCGGGTCCAGCGCTGACGCAGTACACGCATCACAAACCGCGGATTGCCTACCAGATAGCGGCGCCAGAGACGTCCCGGCTCGATCAGGAGACGGGCCAGCCATTCCCAGCCGTGCTGGGTCATCCAGTCCGGACCCCGCCGCAAGTTCCCGGAGACATAGTCAAACACAGCCCCGCCGGTCAGGGCGACACGGGCTGTCAGGGCCGCCCGATTCGCATGCAGCCACTCTTCCTGCAGAGGCATGCCAAAGGCCACAATCAGGATATCCGGGTCCGCCTGATTGATGTCCGCCACCACGTTCTGGTTCTCAGCGCTTTGCCCACGCTTGTCAAAGTACCCATGGTGGCAGTCCAAAATCCTGAGATGGGGCCAGCGGGCACGCAGCTCCTGGGCGGCCTGGGCCGCCACGCCTGCAGCACCGCCCAGGAAATAGAAACTGAAATCATGGCGCACGGCAAACGGGGCCAGTTGCCATATCCAGTCCGCATATGTGATGCGGGCCGGCAGTTCGCCGCCCAGCCAGCGGGCAGCATACTGGACTCCCTTGCCGTCACAGAACACGCGGTCAGCGCTGTTCAGGATCGCCCGAAACCCGGGATGGTCGCACGCCAGATTCAGGGCATGGACGTTGACATTCAGACAGGTTACACGCTGGTTGGTTTCGATGGCCTCCCGGATATGCGCGTGCAGTTCATCCTGGGTGTCGGGATCCACCCCAACACCCAGAATGTCCACCACACGACGCGGAGAAGCGGAC
Source organism: Caldilineaceae bacterium (assembly GCA_963664185.2). Taxonomy (GTDB): domain Bacteria; phylum Chloroflexota; class Anaerolineae; order Caldilineales; family Caldilineaceae; genus Bin34. The sequence continues at coordinate 24,413 of CAXXOQ010000199.1, forward strand.
ATTCCGGGTGCCTTGAATTGCAGGTTGCCCTCTGGCGGCCGACGTGCGGACCCGGCTGTCACCTAGTCCCGGCGCCGATGGCGGCCACCGCCGCCACCGCGGTACCCGTCCCGGTTCCGGTCATGTTCGCGGAAACCGCCACGTCGCCGATTCCGATCATCCCGCCGGGAGTGACCGCGATCATCCCGCCGGGAGCCACCACGCCGCCGATCATTGTAATCCCCGCGATCCCGGTCGCGATCCCGGTCGCGATCCCGGAAACCGCCGCGTCCGCCCCGGTTGTCCCCGTCATCCGCCTGGGCCTCTTCCAGGGTCATGTCCAGCTGTACTGCCTTGCGGCTCATGCGAATCTTGCCAGCCGGATCGATGTTGGTGATCATGGCCGTCAACTCATCGCCCACATCCGCAATGTCCTCAACCCGGTTCACCCGGTAATCGGCCAGTTGGCTGATGTGGATCAACCCGGTGTTCTGACCCACAATGTCCAGGAACGCCCCGAAAGGCTCGACCCGGGACACCCGTCCCGTGTAGATCTTGCCGACTTCCACGTCGGCCGTCAGTTCCTCCACCTTGCCGAAGGCCCGGTCCACGGCTTCCCCGGTCCCGGCAATCAGGACCTCGCCTTCATCGCCTACTTCAATGCGCACCTCGTATTCGTCCTGCAGGCCCCGAATGATTTTGCCGCCCGGGCCAATCAGGCTGCCGATCTTTTCCTTGTTGATCTGCAGGTTGCGGATGCGGGGCGCAAACTCGCTGAAGTGCGCGCGGGGTGCGGGCAACACCGCCAGCATCTGTTCCAGGATATGCAGGCGGGCCTGCCGGGCCTGCTGGAGTGCCTCGCGCAGAATGCCGAAGTCCAGGCCCTTGATCTTGATGTCCATTTGCAGGGCCGTGATGCCGTTGGCGGTGCCGGCCACCTTGAAGTCCATGTCGCCCAGATGATCTTCCAGGCCCTGGATGTCGGTCAGGACCCGGTAGGCCCCCGAGTCCTGATCCTGGATCAGGCCCATGGCTACCCCTGCCACCGGCTTGACAATGGGCACCCCGGCATCCATCAGGGCCAGCGTACTGGCACATACCGACGCCATGCTGGTGGACCCGTTGCTGCTCAAGACTTCGCTCACCAGCCGCAGCGTATAGGGAAAGTCCTCGGGAATCATGGACACCAGCGCTCTTTCGGCCAGGGCCCCGTGCCCGATTTCCCGCCGGCGCGGACCGCGCAGCATGTAGGCCTCACCGGTGGAATAGGGCGGGAAATTGTAGTGATGCATGTAGGACTTTTCGTCCTCGCCTTCATAGAAGGAGTCCATACGCTGGGCATCGGCCGGCGTTCCCAGCGTGGCAATGGTCAGGGCCTGGGTCTCGCCGCGCTGGAATACCCCGCTGCCATGCACCCGGGGCAAACGTCCCACCTGTACATTGATGGGCCGTACGGTCCCGGTATCCCGGCCATCGCTGCGGATGCCTTCATCCAGTATGCGCTGCCGGATCACCTGTTTCACGGCTGCGGAAAAGGCCTCGCCAATATCCTGGGGGGTCATGGTTCCCTCCGTTACCGCCGGTGCCAGTTCGGCCACGACTGCACTCTTGATCGTGCTGATGCCCGTATCATAGGCTTCACGATCCGGGTTGCCGGCCACCAGTTCCTGGAGGGATGGCGTCGCCTTGTCCGCTACCTGGGCCGCCATGTCCTCGGGGACCGCAAAGAGCCGGTAGTCTCGAAACTTGGGTTTGCCTATCTCGCGCTGCATGGTGGCAATGCATTCGATCACCGGCTGCATGGCCTCATGGGACAGCTGCAGCGCTTCCACCATGATTTCCTCCGGCACCTGTTCTGCCCCGGCCTCCACCATGAGAATGTTGTCCGCGGTGCCCGCCACCTGCAGGTGCAACAGGCTCCGCTGCATCTCGGAATGGGTGGGATTCACCACCAGTTCGTCATCGACCAGGCCAATGGTCACCGCCCCGACCGGTTCCTGGAAATCAATGTCACTGATGGACAGGGCGGCCGAAGCCGCCACGATGGCCAGGGGGGCCATCAGGGTTTCACCATCCGCGGCCAGGGAATTCAGGATAATTTGCACGGGGTTGCGGAATCCTTTGGGAAACAGGGGACGCAACGGCCGGTCCGTCAGGCGACACATCAGAATCGCCTGTTCACTGGGCCGTCCTTCCCGCCGGAAAAAGCTGCCGGGGATCCGTCCCGCGGCATACATGCGCTCCTCAAAGTCCACCGTCAGGGGGAAGAAATCGGCATCCTCGCGGGCCTCGCGACTCATGGTAGCGGCCGCAAAAATGACTGTATCGTCCACCCGCGCCGTTACCGCACCCCCCGCCTGCTGGGCCAGGTAGCCGGTTTCCAACGCCAGGGGGCGTCCCCCCACCTCGGCGGTATATACAGTCGAACCATCAAACATTTGCATATTGCACCTCAAATTGTGAAGGCGCCATCATGACATGCGACCCGGCATGCATGAACGACAGGGCAGAAGCCCCCGGCGCCACAGAAAGAACGTAGAAATCAGGGATAGACATTCCGTGGCAGGCACAGGCGACATGGGGGTATGCACCCATGTGGCGTCCTGCCTGCGGGAAACAGGGAATGCCGAATGACAAGCAGGCCCAACGCTATTTGCGCAAGCCCAGTTTTCCAATAAGGGTGGTGTAGCGGCCCACATCCTTCTTCCGGAGGTAGGCCAGGTGGCGCCGCCGCTGTCCCACGAGCTTGAGCAACCCCCGCCGCGAGCCCTGATCATGCTTGTGGGCATTCAGGTGTTCCAGCAAGTCCTCAATCCGCCGCGTGAGCAGGGCAATCTGCACTTCGGGCGATCCGGTATCCGCATCGTTGATACGAAACTCCCGGGTAATGCGCAACTTTTCGGCTTTCGAAATCGACATTGTTACTCGGTTTACTCCCGCCCATTCCAGTCACAGGGCGTACGTGTCAGAAAATTCTTAGACTTTCTCATCTCCCTGATCCTACCTGATAGTGCAGAGGATTTCAAATAGCAGCCCAGGAAAATGGCCAGGTTGCAGGGACAGGGCCCCCACGGCAGTATCGGCAACTCTGGCCACTGTTGAACCATGACAGGGATTGCGCATTCCAGTGCGCCAAAGCCATTTGCATGGTCGCTTGACCATGCAAGACAGGGGACCATAGCTATCTTGCCCAGGCCCTGCACAGCAGTCCTCTTGCGGCCGCAGCCGAACCGTTTCGGGGTCCGGGTCAGAGTGGTAGCTGTGAACGACGGCGGGCCATGCCCAAAGCCGCTGGACCACTGCAGAACCCGATTCGTACTCCATCCCATCCTCTGGGCAACAGTCCCCGGCACCGCACCAGATGGCTGATGGTGCATACGCATATCCCCGGCACAGAAATGGCGTCAGCCCCGTAACTTTGTGATACACTGCATCTATAGAACGCGCCGACTAACTTCCGTACCGGTTCCGCAGGGAACCGGTTGTATCGTAATGGGCGTGGGGAATCTCAAGCCCTACCGCCGGGAAATCCGCATGATATTCCAGGATCCCTTTTCCTCCCTGAATCCGCGCATGACGGTACTGGACATTATTGGGAATCCCCTGCATGTGCAGCAGCTGGCATCCGGTTCGGAACTGGAAGATCAGGTCGCCACGCTACGCAGCATCGTGGGCTTGCGGCCGGAATACATGCGCCGATATCCGTATGCCTTTTCGGGTGGCCAGCGCCAGCGGAATGGCATTGCCAAAGCCCTGATCCTGGATTCCCAACTGGTGGTGTCGGACAAAGCGGTGTCCGCCCTGGATGTCTCGGTCCAGACCCAGATCCTGAACCTGCTGCAGGATCTGCAGGTCAAATTTGACTTGACCTACATCTTTATCGCCCATGACCTCAGTGTCGTGGAGTACCTGGCGGATCGGGTATCCGTCATGTATGTGGGCAAGCTGGTGGAACAGGCGGCGACGGATGAGCTGTACCACAACCCCAAGCATCCCTATACGGAAACCCTGTTAGCCGCGGTACTCCGCCCGGATCCCCAGGAACGCTCGCAGCGCATTGTGCTGGAGGGTGACGTACCGGATCCCGCCAATCCGCCCTCCAGATACTACTTCCATCCCCGCTGTCAGTACGCTGAAGACCGTTGCGCGCATGAGACACCGGCCCTGCGGCCCATCGGCGAAGGTCACAGGGTGGCCTGCCATCTGGCCGAGAACCTGAACCTGCGGGGCATCACGGAACGCGTGCCCCGTACCTGATGGGCCCTGTATGGTCCCTATCGGTTTCCTGCGGCCCATGTGAATCCGCTCGCCCCATCCTTTCCCCTGCCCTGAGGCAATGCCATGTCCGATTCTGTTGCCTACCCCCGCATCCTGGATGGTCACAACGATACCCTCCTGCGCCTGCACCGGACCCGCGGCCAGGCAGGGGCGTCTCCTTTCCACCAGCGCTCCGGGGAAGGGCATATCGATTTGCCCCGCATGCAGGAAGGGGGTATGGCCGGGGGCTTCTTTGCCATGTACACCCCTAACGAAAAAGCGGCCCTGGTCCAGCGCAGCATATACCAGGGCCTGGAGGAAGCGGTGGACCCGCGCTTTGCCCTGGACTTTGTGCTGCATCTCTTTGCCCTGCTTCACGACCTGGTCCGGGAACCAGGCGGAGCCTTTGTCCTGGTCCGGACCGTATCGGATCTGCGCCGGGCCCTGGACCGTGATGCCTGCGTGGCCATAGCCCATATCGAGGATGCCGCGCCCATTGACGAGGATCTGGACTTTCTGCCCCTGCTGTATGAACTGGGCTTGCGGTCTGTGGGGCTGGTCTGGAGTCGTCCCAACGTCTTTGGCACTGGCGTGCCCTTTGCCTTTCCCGCTTCCCCCGACACCGGCCCCGGCCTGACCCCGGCCGGCAAGGCCCTGGTCCGGGCCTGCAACGAGATGGGCATTCTGGTGGATCTGTCCCATCTGAACGAGAAGGGCTTCTGGGACGTGGCGGCCCTGACCGACGCGCCCCTGGTCGCCACACACTCCTGCGCCCATGCGCTGTCACCGGGATCCCGCAATTTGACCGACCGGCAATTGGATGCCATCGCGGAGAGCGGCGGCCTTGTAGGCATCAATTACCATGTCGGTTTCCTGCGGGCAGACGGGGACGCGGAAGCGGCCACGTCCTGTGCGGAAATCGTGCGGCACGCCCAATACATGGCCGATCGCATGGGCAGCGACCATGTGGCGCTGGGATCCGATTTCGATGGAGCCCTGATGCCGGGGGACTTGCCCGACTGCGCCCACTTGCCCGTCCTGATGGCCAAGCTGGCGGCCGCCGGTTTCACGCCCGACGAATTGACGCGCCTGGCCCACGGCAACTGGCTGCGCGTGCTGGAACACACCTGGAAGTGACAGGGAAGGACAAATCTGATGTTGACGACCGCAGAACTGCTGGACGGACTGGACAGTGTCATCGCCATTCCCGCCGTGCCCTACCGGGACGGGGCCGTGGATTACGCCGGCCATCGCCAGAACATCCAGTACCTGATGGCGCACAACCATCTGGAGGGCGTACGGCGCCGGGTCATTTCGGTCGCCGGCACCAGCCTTCTCCATCACATGACCAGCGACGAGCAGGTATGGCTGTTCAATGATACCGGCAAGGTGATGGGGCAGGAAGGCATCCTGATGACGGCGGTGGTGCCCAATCCCCTGGATGAGGCCCGGGCCGTGATCGATCGGCATCTGTCCCTGCCCCGGGCCCCCGACGTGATCCTGATCATGCCCCTGACCGGCACTTTCGGTCCAGACGGCCTGTATGCCGGGCTCATGGCGCTGGGCGAGGAATACGGACCGCATGGCGCGCGTTTCCTGTACTATCTGCGGGCCAGCCGGGATCGGGATGCGGTGTTGCGCCTGCTCGCCGATTCGTCCCACTTCGTCGGCGTGAAGATCGGCACGGGCCTGGACGACATACCGCCCATGGTGCGTCAGGTGGCCGCGGACAAGATCGTGATTTGGGGGATTGGGGACCGCAGCACGGATGCCGCCCGCCTGGGTACCCGGGGCCATACGTCGGGCACGGCCATTGTGGCAACCAAACCGGCCGACAGCATCAACAACGCCCAGCGCCGCGGCGACTGGCACGAGGCCTACCAGTGGGAAGCGAAACTGGAAGCCCTGGAAGCGATCCGCTTTCGGAACGGGCGGGCCTTCAATTATACGGCGGTGGTGGAAGCCCTGAACCAGATTGGGCACGATGTCTGCGGCGGCGAAGGTGGTCCCTTCAATCCTGCGGCCTCCGCGGATCTGAAGCAGGAAGTGGCCGCGGCCATTGCCGACATTGTGCCCCTGCACTAGCATGCCAGGCCCGGGTCCCGTCCGTCCTGCTCCCGGGGTAGCCTTGCCCAATGGCACCAGATGCTACGATAATGGACATTCATTCGTGCACCGTCCCGCATGACCATGCGTGATTCCCGCAAGCTCCAGAACCAGACGGCCTGGATCACAGGGGCCGCCTCCGGTATGGGGGCCGCCGTGGCCCACAGGTTTGCCCAGGAAGGCGCCCGCGTCGTGCTGGTGGACATCCAGGATGACCTGGGCGCCCAAGCCGTGTCTGCCATCCAGCAGACGGGCGGCCATGCCGTCTATCACGCCTGTGATGTCACCTCGGAGGCCGCCATTCGGGACAGCCTGATGCGCACCCAGCAGGATGTGGGCCCCCTGTCCATTATTGTGAACTGTGCCGGGATTGTCCATGTGGCCCTGCTGGAGGATTATCCGACCGCGGACTGGGATCGGCTGATGGCGGTCAATCTGAAGTCCATCTATTTTGCGGTCAAGCACGGGATCCAGTACCTGCGCCAGCAACCCCGCAGCTACATGGTGAACATTGGTTCCGTGGGCAGCTTTGTCGGGCAGGGCCAAACGCCGGCCTACATTGCCTCCAAGTATGCCGTCCTGGGCTTGAGCAAGAACATTGCCCTGGATTACGCCCGGGATGGGTTGCGCTGCAACTGCGTGTGTCCGGGCATCACGGACACGCCGATGCTGCGCTATCACCTCAGCACCACCCCCGATCCCGAACAGACCCTGGAGCAGCGTCTCTCCCGTGTTCCCATGGGTGTGGCCTTGACCCCGGAAGACATCGCCAAAGCAGTGCTGTACCTTTGCTGTGAGGATTCGGCCGGTATCACGGGCACCTCACTGGTGGTGGATGGCGGGTATCTGGCGCCTGCGGAATGGGAGACGGACAAGACCCGCTTTATGGAATAGGTGAACGCCGCCATGGACCCCCGACTAGCCTGTGCCGATTTTACCTTCCCGCTGCTGCACCATGACGGTGCCCTGCAGCTCATTCAGCTGATGGAGTTCGCAGGGGTGGATGTCGGGCTGTTCGAGGGCCGCTCCCACTTGCAGCCTTCGACAGAATTGCAACAACCCGAAAAGTCTGGCCAAGCCCTGCAGCGGAAAATGTCCGATCGCAATTTGGTGGTGGCCGATGTATTCCTGCAAATGGACCCGGATTTTGTGCCCTACGCCATCAATCATCCGGATGCGACACGCCGCCACAAGGCCCGCGACTGGTACCTGAGGTCCCTGGACTATGCCGAAGCCTGTGGCTGCCACCATGTCACAGCCCTGCCCGGCGTCCATTTTGCCGAGGAACCTCTGGATACCTCCCTGCAGCGTACGGTAGAGGAACTCGCCTGGCGCCTGGAACAGGCTGTCCCACGGGGCCTTGTCTTCAGTGTGGAAGCCCATGTCGGCTCCATCGTGGACAGTCCCCGGGCCGCCGGGCATCTGGTGAACCTGACGCCCGGACTGACGCTCACGCTGGATTACACCCATTTCACGCGTCAGGGCGTACCGGATGCGGAGATCGAACCGCTGGTGCCGCACGCCAGCCACTTTCACTTTCGCGGAGCCTGCCTCAACCGGCTGCAGTCCTCGTTTGCCCACAACACCATTGATTATGGGCGGGTGTTGGATGTCATGGCGGCCAGCGCCTATGCGGGCTGGCATGCGGTGGAATATGTCTGGGTGGACTGGGAACACTGCAACGAATGCGACAACGTAGCAGAGACCATTCAGTTCCGCGATTTCATTCGGGCGCATTGCCAAGCCTGAAGCCTGGCCCGCTGCGGGTCCGGGCGACTGTCGCTGCACGGCCAACGTACAGGAGTATATCTTCCATGACCGTGTGGAGACCGTGACTCCAGAAGGACGGCCTGCCGGTAGGCACAAAGAGGATTTGGGACCCCAAAGCGTACCGCGCAATCCTCTGTTGTGCCGCATGTTCTATCGGATGGGGCAATCGGGATCAGGAGAATGCGCGAAGACAAGGATCCACAACCAGGGATCGGGCCCTTGCCGGTATGCGGTGGCCAGAGCCGCAAGAGCCGTAAAAACTGCCGGATATGCCTCCGGTCGGACGCATATCCGGGACACCAGCCCTATGCCCGACGCTGACGCCTTATTCTGGCGGGTTCGTGATCCCCTTGCGTATCGCCCGACAGAATACGCAAAGACCGATCCGGGAGAGGCAAAGACACCTTGACCCCACCCTGACGGTGGGACTCCCGCAAGGCCAGGGCCACCTCCAGAGCCTTGCGGCCATCCTCCCCGTCACACCGCGGACTTGCGCCCGTGCCCATACAGTGCACCAGGTCCTCCACGATGATCTCGCCCATACTTTGCATGTAGGTAGGCCAGGGATATTGCGCCTGGGCCGGGGCGCCCGCGCCCCGCGGTCCGCCCTCGATCATTTTGTAGTACTTGAAATCCAGGCCATGCGTACAGGAACGGATGCGTCCCTTCGTGCCGATGACCTCAAAATCCCAGTTGGCGGCGCCACAGGGCATGCCGCGGACATAGGCCCGGACACCATTGCCGAAGGCCAGATATCCGTTGCCCTGGGGATCATCGTCGGTATCGCCATGGGCAGCCACCATTTCGCCAAATACCCATTCCACCTCACCACCTGCCAGATACCGGACGGTATCGATCAGATGGCTGCCATTCGACGACAATGTACATCCTCCGTATCCTGTCACCTGCAGGATGTCGCCGAGTTCTCCGCGATCCATGAGCTGGCGGCCCTGATCAAACAGGGGATGCCAGCGCCGGGAGCAGTTGATCGCCAGCACCACGCCATGCGCCTGGCATGTCTGTACCATGGCGTCCGCCTCGGCCAAACTCAAGGCAATCGGTTTCTCCGCCCAAATGGCCCTGACACCGGCGCGGGCACAATCCTGTACGATCCGGGATCGGTGGCGCGCCGTGGTGCAGACACTGATTATGTCCAGATGCTCCTGGGCCAGCATCTCCCGGTAGTCAGCGTAAACGTGGTCGGAATCCAGCTCCCAGCGTTCCGCGTAGGCTGCCCGTTGCCCGGGATGCAGATCGGCACCGGCTACCAGTTGGGTATGGGTGGAAGCAACGTAACTGGGTGTATGACAGTAAGGCAGGAAAAACACACCGCCCAATTCAATTTCGTCGTCAAACGTACTGCCAATGCGCCCCAATCCGATAACGCCCGCGCGTAGTTGGCCCATGGTACCTGTCCTTCCTGCGTACTGCAGCCGTATTCAATGAAACCCAGCCTCATCGCAAGGGCCAGATGGAGAATTCTAACAGGTGCTGCCGATGGCATTGGCATGCACTTTGCGTACATTGCAGGACAGGTTCCATGAGAAGTGCCCGAAACGGGACATTCCGGAAAGCGCCCCCAGCCCTTGCGCTGGTCAGGCTTTGGCCGCCTGCGTCTTACCCACCTGGCTAGCTGTTTTACTTTGTGCCGTTGGATTTTGTACAGGAGGAGGCAAGCCCAGGGCGATCCCACAGGTTCGTCCACATGCCATCACTACCTGCCCTTTCTGTAGTCCTGCGAGCACCCCTGGCTGCGTCCTGTTACCCGGCGGACAGCGGGCGGGTAGCAAAGGCACTCCCCCCTGTTTGTGAAGAGCCGGCATCACAAGCGCTATGGGGCCATGTATCCCCAAGAGCTCAACGCCTGTGCTTCGGGATTCCCTCCACGCTTTCCGGTTCATGTCCCAAATGGGTTCTCAATGGTTACCTGTTGAATCTGTTGACCGTGCTGCAAGTCTTCACTGTAGAGCCGGGTACAACCTGCCTCCCGGGCAGCGCTGATGACGAGAGAATCATAGAATCCATAGCGATAACGGGCGTGGATTTCCAAGGCGGCCTGATAGAGATGCAAACTCGCATGCACGCGGAGCAGTGGGGCCAGTACGGCATTCAGATATTGGTGAATTTCGTCCATCCCCAGCCCAATTTGAGCCTTTCTTGTGATTACGTTGAGACATTCCTGCACAATCTGAAAACTGATGCAGGCCGTACCGTCCACAATCCCCTGGTGAATCAGGTCTTCTGCCACCTTCGCCTTGTACCCATCCATGCCCTCCAACTGGTAAACAAAGATATTGGTATCCAGAAAGTATTTAGCGCTCATGCATTTCTTCCCGGCTTAACTTGCGGCCGATGCGCAACTTGCCCTGCAAGGCTTTCATCACAGAGGCCGCTTCGTCGGCCTGCTGTTGGCGGCGCGCATAACTCTCAAGCCAAAGCCGGAACTGTTCATTCAAAGTAGTGTTTTCGGCCAAAGCACGCTGGCGGCCGGCTTCAATCAGATCCTCTCGGGCACTAAACGTGACGTTTTTCACTATTCCTCCCGACTGGCTTAAGTATACACAGCATCAGTGTACACTATTTTCGTGTTCCTGCAGTCATCAGATCAAGGGCGACAACGAGAACAAAGACACGATAGCCAGAATTCCCTGCATCCCCCCAAAGCACGTGCGCCCTGCTGAAGATGCCATACAAACGATGCCTTCTGTGCCTGGACCAGACAGACGGCGGACCACCTGGAG
>CAXXOQ010000200.1:0-8043 GCA_963664185.2 Caldilineaceae bacterium
GCATCGGTGTTATGGCTCTGCCAAGCTTGACAGACACCTGTCTGCGTCAGCGCTGGACCAGAATACGACCGCAACTGGGACAGTTGAGATAGGCGTCGTGGTTGGGAGGGGCGGTGGCCACACTGATGGGCAGACTCATGAAACAGGCATCACACGACGAATTGGAAATGGTCGTCACCGCGATTCCATTCTTGCGGCGCAACAGGTCCTCATAGGCCTCCAGTGCAGAGGCCTCCATCTTCAGGGCATGGTCACGGCGCTTCCGGTTCAGCTCCTCCATTTCGGCCGCCATTTCCACCTGCAGCGCCTTGAATTCGCTTTTGGCCTGCTCCCACTCGGCGTTCCGGCTGGTCAATTGCTCCTGGAGCGGCTGAAACACCTTGTTGTTGTCTTCATATTCCAGCAGGGCCGCCAAGGCCCGTTCTTCCAACGCCGCCTTGTTGACTTCAAGTTCATTGATCATGGACTGCAGGGTGGCGATCTCTCGCGGGTCGGTAAGTTCGCCGCCCGTGAGGACTTGCTGATTGGCGGCGATTTTTTCCTTGACGATATTGACCTGGGCATCCGCCGCTTTCTGATTGGTGCTAAGATGCTCCTGTTCCTGCTGCATGGAGACAACCTTGGAGCGTAACTCGACCAGATCCTGAGGTTCTCTGGTCTGCTCCAGAAGATTCTTCACTTGCCGGATAATGCGCAGACGCTGCGAATCGATCAACTGCAACGCATACAACTTCTCAATATCAATCACGCAAATTGTTCCTCGCTTGCTGCGTTCTCCCTGATTATAGCATTCTGTGGTCCAGTCCTGTTCACAACTGATCCCCAAAATCCCTACGATGTCATTCTTGCGCATTTGGAAGATGCCGGGCGACGTCGCAAGGGGAATGGTCCGGTGGCCCCGTCCGGCGAGGACAGGAAGTTCCGGTCTGGGCTATCACGCATCACGCCGCCCGGGACCAATCCCATACTTCCAGACATGCCAACTTGCGCGCGTGCATACTCCTCACAGTTTCCTGTCCCCGGAATCGTATACAATGGGGCCCATCGTACCTGTCGCTTTCTCACCCTGTTCATCCCCATGTCCCATCTTTCCCCGCGTCGGTCCATCCAAAGCGTGGTGGAACTGACCCTGATGATCGTTCTGATCGCCATCGTCGTGCTTTCCATACTCCTGATCATGGGTGACGATATTCGGATTTTCGTCAAGGATGTGCTGTCCACCTGGTTCCCGGAGCAATCCTGAGGCCAGGGATGGCCGCCCCCTCCCGCGGTATCTTTAGGTTACACGTCCTATCCTTGCACCGTTCTCCTGGGGAACCTCATGCCAACACCCTACCGATCGTTCTCCCACCGGGGCATTCTTCTGGGATTGATGCTCGTGCTCTGGACGCTCTGCTGCATTGGCCTCGTTGGCTTTCGTATCTGGCGGACGAGTTCCTATCTCTATCTGTCTCTGCTGTGGAATCTGGCTTTGGCCTGGGTCCCCATGATTGCCGCCTTCCTCATTTTCTGGATTGAAAGACAGCACCTGTCATCCCCCTTGGGCAAGGCACTGATCTTTCTGACCTGGTTTTTCTTCTTCCCCAACGCGCCCTACATCATCACCGACCTGATCCATTTGACGCCCCGTTTTGGCATCCCGGTCTGGTATGACCTGATGGTCATTGTCTTTTGTGCCTGGACCGGACTGGCGCTGGCTTTCGGTTCCCTGTACCTGATGCAGCAGATAGTCTGCACGCGCTTTGGCGCAGGGTATGGCTGGCTGCTGGTGGCACTGACGATTCCGGCCGCCAGTTTCGCCATCTACCTGGGCCGCTTCCTGGACTGGAACAGTTGGGATCTTGTCCTTGAGCCCAAGTCCATTTTGACCAACATCATCGCGATATGGGGCAACCCGCTGGCAGACCCTGCGCCACTGGGCATCAGTATCCTGCTCAGTGTTTTTCTGACCATGACCTACGGCACCATCTCCATTGCAATGGGCCATGGCATTCCCGAACGACTGCAGCTCAAGTTGGCCAGCTGACGCGCCAGGGCCATAACGGTCTGGGCCCTGGCGCAGGATCCCTGGGCCCAGATGGGAGCCGGCATGTTCCGGCCGCTATCCCCCACCAGCGGATGGGCAAGCCCTGCGGGGTGCACCCCGCCCCAGAGTTTCGTCTGTCCTGGCACCAGACACGCAGCGGGGCCGATGGGAGCGGTTTTTCCTGCTCTCCCGCGATAGACGGGATTCAAAGGCAAAGGGCCTCAATGGCGGCCCGGTACATGGCCTGGCCCTGACGGAGCTGGGACAGGTCAATGAATTCCCCGACCGTGTGAGCCTGGGCAATATCTCCCGGTCCCCAAACCAGGACATCGGTCACTTCGCTGTAATGGGAGGCTTCCGTACCGTAAGGCACCGTCACGGCACGCCTCTCGCCGGAGATGCGACACAGCAACGCGGCGAATGTACTCTCCTGCTGGCCATAGAAATAGGGAATTTCCTTTTTGGTCAAGCCAAGCTCAAAGGCCGCGGCTCTTTCCTCAATGTGGGCCACCGCTTCGTCGTACCCGGAATCCGGCATGTTGCGCACGGACAGGCACGACATCGTGTGATCCGCGGTCACATTGGCAGCACAGCCGAAATCCGTGATCGTCATGTTGAAGCCATTGGTAGGCGGGTCAAATTCATCGTTGCGATACAGCGGATCCTGCAGGAACGTCTGTTTCAGCGCGGCCATCTCGGCCAGAAAGGGCGCGATACGGAAATTCGAGGACTCTCCCTGCTCTGTACTGGAGTGGGCCGCCTTGCCCTGGGCATGGACCGCCATAAAGGCACCCCCCTTGTGGGCATAAACAGGCACCATCCGTGTGGGTTCCGTCACGATGCCGTGGCGGATGCTGGCCTCCTGCAACAGGCAGGAATGCTCAATGATGTGGGTAGCGCCTACATGCCCAACCTCCTCGTCCGCCGAAAAGGTCACGTACACGGGTTGCTTCAGATTTTGGAGCCCTACTTCGGCCAGCGCGCACAGCACCGCGGCGATCGGTCCCTTCATGTCACAGCTTCCCCGGCCCAGCAACCTGCCGTTGCGCACCTCGCTGGCAAACGGCTCCCATCCTTCCAGCCCGGGTACGGTGTCGGTATGCGTGAAAAAGCCCAAGCCCCCCGATCCGGAACCGGCACGTGCCACCAGACAATGCTTCTCGACTCCTGCCTCGTCCACATACGTCAGCCGTTCCGTCTCCAGACTGTGTTGGGTGGCCCAGTCCGTACAAAACGCAATGACTTCCTGATTGGAATCGGCCGACACAGAAGGGATATCTATCAGCGCCTGCGCCAATTCCACAACCTCGGTTTTCCCCTGTTTCATGTGTCAGGCCCCTGCTGCAGTTGGAACACTACATAGTATACTTGCGTTTGAAATCAACGCCATAGTAGCGTCTGTCGGGCCCCTGCACCGGGCAGGGATCCCCGTCGGTACGGCTCCTATCCAGGAAAGAGGAACACAACGCATGCGCAAGAATACCGCAATGGCCCAAATGATCGCCGGGGAAGCTGCCTTTGGACTTGCCATGGGCCTGGGGGTAGCGGAATCCGGGGCAATCTTGAGCAACAGCGGGGCCGACTTTGTGATGGTGGACCGCCAGCACGGCAGTTGGGACGAACGGGATGTCGGTCGTGCCATCGCGGAAATCCTGCTCGGCAGCGCCACGCCCATGGCGCGGGTAGCGCGCAACGATTACACGCTGATCGGTCAGTTGCTGGACATGGGCATGCTGGGCATTATTGTGCCCATGGTGGATACACCGGAACAGGCCCAGGCTGCCGTGGACGCCTGCCTGTTGCCTCCCCGGGGCAAGCGATCCTGGGGCTGGAATCAGGCGGCACGCCACGGCGATGATTATGCCGAACGGATCAATGAAGAACTGTTCCTGGCGGTCCAGATCGAAAGTGCCACCGCGGTCGGCAATGCCGAGGCGATTCTGGCCCTTCCCGGAATCTCCGGGTGCTGGTGTGGGCCTTCCGATCTTTCCCTGTCCCTGGGTTTCCATCCTGCAGAGATGCATGAACGCGAGGAGCATCACGCAGCGCTGGAAACCGTGTTGCAGGCATGCCGCAACACCGGCAAGATCCCGGGCATCGCGGGAGGCGGCCTGGAAGATGCCCGGCAACGGTATGATCAGGGCTTTCGTTTTATCACGGTGACCAGTGACATGGGCCTGCTGGTGGGTGGCGCGCACGACACCATGGCCGCCTTGCGCGCACATCAACGCGGCTAGATGGGCATGCCGTGAGAACCCTGTGCCAGTTCCGTGGCGAGGGCCGAGACGGCTTCCAGCGCATCATCCGCACCGGCCGCCCTCACCAGGGCGGAACCCACAATCACCCCGTCCAGCAATTGGGCTACCTGGGCCGCATGGGTACCGTTGCTGATACCAAAACCCAAACAGAGCGGGATCGTGGTATAGGGGCGCAGGCGGGCCACCAGATCGGCCAGGTACAGGGGCAATTCCTTCCGGGCTCCGGTCGTGCCCAGGACACTGACCAGATAGACAAAACCGGTACTGCGCTGGGTCACCAGGCGAATCCGGGCCTCGGAACTGGAGGGGGCAAGCATATAGCTCAGGGCCATGCCCGCCTCCTGGCACAGGGCTTCCAGTTCCTCCCCCTCTTCCGGCGGCAGATCCGGCACAATCAGGCCATCGAAGCCTGCCGCGGTGGCATCCCGCACGAAATCCGCTTCGCCGTAATTGAAAATGGGATTCACATAGGACATGGCGCAAAAGGGCTGGGTAATGCCCGCGGACCGCAATTCCGCGCCCATCTGGAGGCAGTCGGCGGTGGTGATCCCCTGGGTCAATGCCCGATGGGTGGCCTCCTGGATGATGGGTCCATCCGCCAGGGGATCGCTGAAGGGAAAGCCAATTTCAAACAGATCCGCCCCGGCCGCCGCCATCCGCTGTACGATTGCCACCGACTGGTCCCGTGTAGGGTAGCCGACCGGGTGGTAGGGCATGAAGGCCGCCTGTCCCGCCCCTGCCCAGCGGTTGAAGGCCGCCTGAATTCTCTCAAGTCCCGTCATGAATGTGACTCCTCTGGCCTGTATACGTCCGGCTTCTATGGGGTGCCCGTATCCAGGACCTGCATTACGGAATCCAGATCCTTGTCACCCCGTCCGCTCAGGTTGACCAGCACAATCTGGTCCTGTGCCAGGGCAGGGGCCAGTTCCAGGAGATATCCGATGGCATGGGCACTCTCCAGGGCCGGAATGATCCCTTCCAGCTCACAAAGCGCTGTGAATCCCTTCAGGGCCTGTTCATCCGTACAGTAGACATACTCTGTCCGTTCCTTGTCCCGCAACAGGGCGTGCTCGGGACCGACACTGGCGTAATCGAGGCCCGCAGAAATGCTGTGGGTCAAGGCAATTTGACCATCCTCGTCCTGCAACACGTAGCTTTTGGTCCCATGCAGGATGCCCAGGCGGCCCAATTCCGGATCGGCAAACCGTGATGCATGCTGGCCGCTGGTAATCCCGTGCCCTCCGGCTTCCACGCCGATCATGCGGACCCGGGACTCCATAATGAAGGGAAAGAAGAGGCCAATGGCATTGCTGCCCCCTCCCACACACGCCAGGAGTACATCCGGCAAGCGGCCGGGGCCTGTGGCGGTATCCAGCATCTGGGCCCTGGCCTCATGGCCAATGATGGCCTGGAAGTTCCGCACCATGGCCGGATATGGATGGGGACCCAGAGCGCTTCCCAGCAGATAGTGGGTTGTCTCCACATTGGTCACCCAGTCCCGAATGGCCTCGTTTATGGCATCCTTCAGGGTTTGGCTGCCGCTGGGCACTTCCCGCACCTCGGCGCCCAGCAACCGCATCCGAAATACGTTGGGGGCCTGGCGGGCCATATCGACAGATCCCATGTAGATAACGCACTCCATGCCCAGCAGGGCACAGGCGGTGGCCGTGGCCACACCATGCTGGCCGGCACCGGTCTCCGCCACGATGCGCTCCTTGCCCAACATACGTTTGACCATCAGGGCCTGGCCCAGGGCATTGTTGATCTTGTGGGCCCCTGTATGGGCCAGATCTTCCCGCTTGAGATAGATCTGCGGACCACCCAGACTCGCCGACAGGCCCTGGGCATGGGTGACGGCCGTCGGCCGGCCCACATAAGTTTGCAGCAAACCCTGCAACTCCTCCTGAAACTGGGGGTCGGCCATGGCCCTGTCATGGATCTGTTCCAGTTCCTGCAGGGCGGGCATAAGGGTTTCCGGTACATACTTCCCGCCATAGGGACCAAAGCGGCCGTGCGGGTCGGGATACAGCTGGGCGTAATGCCCCGTGGTGAAGTTGGCAGTATTCATGTCGGCTCAATCCCCAAATGAGTGTACAAGGCAGACCGCATGGACGGAATATCCGGGGCCGTCGCAGTCCAGATTTCATAGGATCTGGCTCCCTGGTGAAGCAGCATTTCCAATCCGCTGATACACGTCGCACCTGCCCTGCGCGCGGCCGCCAGAAACTGTGTCTCCAGAGGGTTGTAGACCAGATCATAGGCCCACATGCCCGTCCGCCAGTCGAATGCAGACGGCACGGGACACGAATCGGCATGAGGTGTCATGCCCACGGATGTGGCATTGACCACAAGATTGACGTGACGGCCGGCGTCCAGCACCTGGGCTGGCTGCTCCAGCACCCGATAGTCCACGTTCGGCGCAAACCGCGCCAGATCCGCTACCAGGTCGTATGCCCGGGACACGGTGCGATTGAAGAGCGAAATGGACTTGCAACCCGCCGTAGCGAGACCGTATACCACGGAACGGGCGGAGCCCCCGGCCCCCAGAACGAGAACATGACTCCCGGCGGCCTGCCAGCCTTGCCCGCGCAGTTCGTGCATGAAGCCATACACATCCGTATTGTCTCCATGCAGGGACCCGTCAGGCTGCACCGTGATGGTGTTCACAGCACCGACCGCCTGGGCCGTCTCGGAGATCCGGGACAGCCAGGGCATGACGGTTTGCTTGTGGGGAATGGTGACATTGGCCCCGGCAAACCCCAGGGCCCGCAGCCCTTCGACCGCTTCCCGGATCCGTTGGGCCGGGGTTTCCGGTACCGGCAAGGGCAGGTATACCCAATCCATGGCGGCCTGGCGAAATGCGGCATTGTGCATCCGCGGGGAACCGCTGTGCCCCACGGGCCATCCGATTAGCCCCACCTTGCAGGTTATGGGCAGAAACGGTGTCAGGCATCCGGATCGATCTCCGCCATATTGGCTCCCAGTTGCTGTAGCGCGTCGGCAAATCCGGGAAAGCTGTCTCCGGTAACCTGGGCGTCATGCACCGTCACATCGTCCCGGGCCAGCAGTCCGGCCACGGCCAGCATCATCGCCAGGCGATGATCCCCCTGGCTGTGTACGGCGGCCCCCTGCAGCGGCGTAGGTCCGTGAATGACAAAGCCATCGGGTGTCCCTTCCAGATCGGCACCCAGCTGACGCAACTGTCTGACTGTATCGTCAATACGGTCGGACTCCTTGACGCGCAGTTCCTGGGCATCCCGGATAACGGATGTGCCATGGGCCTGGGTACAGGCCAGGGCCAGCAAAGGCAACTCGTCGATCATGCGCACAATAATGTCGCCCCCGAATTCGGTAGCGGCCAGGTCACTGGCCTCCACCTCCAGGTCGCCGATCGGTTCCCCGCCTTCTTCCCGCAGGTTGGTCCAATGGAGAGAGGCCCCCCATGGCCTGGAGGGCGTCCAGAAAGCCCGTGCGCGTCGCATTGCATCCCAGGTTGGTCAACACTACCCGGCTGTCGGGCACCAGACACGCGGCCAGCACCACGAAGGCGGCCGAAGACATGTCGCCGGGTATCCGCATGGCCAGCGGATCAAGGGCCGAGGGAGTTTCCAGGCCAATGACCCCTGCGTCTTCCTCCACGTGAACTCCCATGCCGCGCAACATGCATTCCGTATGGTTGCGCGTGGGTCCCGGCTCGGTCACGGTCGTGTCCCCCCGGGCAAACAGACCGGCCAGCAAGAGGCAGCTCTTGACCTGTGC
>CAXXOQ010000201.1:0-17596 GCA_963664185.2 Caldilineaceae bacterium
ACCACGTTATCGCTCCAGGCCGTCGGTGATTCGTTTCGCTGTGTATCCATGAAGATATCTTCCAGTAACAGGCTTGGGCAGGAAGTACCGTACACCAGAACCTTGGGGTTGTACGTTACAGGGGATTATATACCAGGGGTCATCCTTAGCTCGGCTTTGTACAAAACGTCTAATCTGGCATTGAGAGACCATAACAGGGAAACTTGCAGAATGAAAGCGATCTATACCCACATGCTGAGGTTTCCTCCTGTCGCGCCGTATCGCATGCGCGGATTGGGCCACAGTACTGTACGGATGGATGACGGGTACCAAGCCTACGGTGTCTACGGACGCCAGGGCCAAGCCAGTGCCCAACTCCTCTTCCGCGACCGCGAAGTGATAACCCTACCTTCGGCTCAGGGACTTTCAGCCCTTTCCCGGGGAGACCCCGTGCCTGGACTATATGCGCGCCCACTGCCAGGCCCTCTTTCCGCATCGGCTCCGCCCGGGCCCGTTCCATCGCCGGGCCCGCCGTCTGTGGCCCTGGGGGAGGCACGGCGCCGACAGGGTCCAAGCGTGGGGTGCCACGCCGTCCTCACCGGGTGTTCACCTGATGGAGACCCGGTGCAGCTTCACCGGGGCGCACGGTTTCACATTTTCAGGGGCACCCCTGTACTATGTGCGCGTGTAGAATAGCCTTCGCTCCGAGGTCCTTGAAACCGGCCCCCTTCCATCAGGCACCCGTCACGTTGCCTCTGAACCCTTGGTCGGCTGCCTGATGAGGCACCTGTTCATGCTTCACGGGAGGCACCATGTCATCCGATTGCCCTGTTGATTCCCTCGCACCCCAGGATCTGCCTTTTGCCCTGTATCTGAACCAGCGCTTGACCTTTGACGTCCTGGCGGCGTTGGAAGGAGACTTCGCCCACTTCACCACCGTACAAACAACCGGCACAGAGGAAACGGCGACCACCAAGTCGGGCCAGGTCGGGGTAGGCGCCAGCCATGTATTCGCTTTCTTGGGTATGCAACTGGACGGACAGCGTACGAAGCAGAAGTGAGGCTCAGGAGCTGGTTCATACCCCTTCCTCTCTGTTTGCTGGCCTGCGGCAGAGTCTGCAGGCACGTGGCCTGGTGTGCCACGTGCAAGGTCCAGATGATCTGCTGCAGGTAGAACCAGGTGATTTTATTGAGTTCAAAGCGACACTTCGGCGTAGCTCACCCGTGGAATTCCTGGAGGCCCTTGAGAAAGTCGCCACGATGATGACGGTTTTTGACACACCTGCGAACAAGCCAGCCAACAATGCCAGGGATGGGGGAGGAGGAAACAAGCAGAACAGGCAAAGTCGCAAGAACCAAAACAGGATGATACAGGAACAGATCCGGGCCCTACTGACTGCTCTGACCGATAACGAGGGCAAAGTCCAGGATCTGGTGGCGGAGTTACCGGGGCTACGTGCCGTGCTCGCCATTGAGCAGGACTACTTCAGCAATCCGTCCATGAACGACATCATTGGCGGGACATTCCATGTGTTCGGCAAGGCAGCGAATGTTATTCCGGAGAAAGGTGATGGCTACATCAACCTGTTGCGCAAAACGGCTTTCGGTAAATTTGAAAAGCTGGAAGAATTCTTTGACATTATGGAAGGCGGCCTGGATACCCCTGACAGCCCCAGGCGCCAACTGGGATTCACAGGATCTCTGAGCCCTCGAATTGAGGGTCCAGCTCTGCTGGTCATCCCTGTCGCCATATTCGCATGATCCCGGGGTAGTGCAAAATACAGGAGACAGCTATGGAAATGTGGAAATCGTTACTGGCAGAGGCAGATGAGAAAGGACAGGCCATCTGCCAGGCAGTTCTGACCGCCTTGGGGGTGGAGCACGTGCGCCGGTGGCAGCACATATCTTCCGAAGAGACATCCCCGGAATTGGGTCAGGATGCCAAGGCCTATTGGCTGGCGGGTCAACTCGACGAGGCACAGCACAAAGCCCAAAACCTGGTGGCCATCCTGGACACGGTAGCTCAGGAGATTCGGGCTAACCCGCCAGACAAATTTGTTGCACAGTCTCCGGATTCAGAGACTATGGACTGGTTCACCCGGTGGCAGCAGGCGGCGGCGAATGTATCGGATGATCAGATGCAGGCCTGGTGGGCCCGCCTTCTGATGGGCCAAGTTGTCCAGCCGGGAACCTACTCCCTGTCCACCCTGGATCTGTTGCGCCGCCTGTCCCCGACGGAGGCCAAGCGGATAGAGTTGGCCGCATCGCAGCGCCTGGAGAGTGGAGAAATATCAGGCATTGTGAAGATACCCGACAATTGGCGGCGGGGATTTTCGAGGCACCCGTCTTCCCCCTTGCAGATGAGCCGAGCAGAAGTGTCTGAATTGATGGATCTCGGCGTACTGCGCAACCTGCCCGAAACGTGGCAATTGCAATTTCCCCTCAGTCTGCAAGGGGGCGCCTGGAAGCTGGTGATAGAAGGCAAAGACCCTCAGGCAGTCCAATCTGCCAACTCCCCAGATCAGCTGGACTGGTACATGTTTACTTGCGTGGGTCGTGAACTGTGTCGGCTGTCCGGCATCGGAGAAACGAATGTGAATTATCTGCACTTGCTGTGTGAGATGTTTGAGAAGTATCTTAACTGGCAGTGCGGATGGCATCCACTGGAGAGAGAAGTGAAGGTAGGTGACAAGGTTCTGTAAGCAAGTAGTCTGGACCAAACTGCCAATCCTTGGCAGTTTGGTCCAGATGATGACGAATTTGCCCCTGGAGACCCAAAGAGTTCCAGATTGGCTGGAGAAAGAGGCAGGCGACAGGGAAGGGAAAAATGATTCCTGTCCGATAGACGAGTACGATCTGGTCTCCGCGCCGAACGATTTCAACCCCAGAACCCTGGTGACTTTATCGATTCCGGCGTTGTCCTTATTCCTGGATTTCAGCGCAACTATGAGTGGGATATCCAACATGCCCCCCATCTGATCGAAACCATCATTGTGGGCCTTCCCATATCCCGGATTGTCCTGTGTGAGCAGGGCAAGGATCGTTATCTGGTCATTGACGGGCAGCAACGATTGATGTCCATCTGCTATTTTGTCAAGGGTTGATTTCCCCGCAAGGTCAATAGGATCGCCGGTGGAAACAGCCAGAGTGGGTATTGACCCGGCTGGGGCAACAGACCCTGGTCGCGCCGGAAGCCTTTCGGCGGTGCTGGGACACCACAGCCCAGCCGTGGCGGCAGGGCTTTCAGGTCATGAGCCACCCGCAACGGGACGCGTGGCAGGGCACCCCCGTGTTCCGCCGGGAGGATCGGAACCAGGTACGGCAGACATGGGGCGGCGCGTTCCCGGAACTGGATACCTGGCAGGCAGTGCTGGCACAGTGCAGGGAGAGGCCTTGAGAAGAGTGCATCCCGCACTGTCAAGTAAATCTGAAAGAAGATTGGATTTGCACCCATACTCTGGGATCGCAACATCCTGTAAATTGGTCTTCCTGGGCCTCTGAGCACGTCATTCTTGCGCGGACCCACGTGTCAGAGGCCCAAACAGGTCCATAATGCGCAAAGCAGGCCGGCGAGGCCGTGGTGCGGCGTGCAAAGCGCCGCTGGCCCGGTCTCCTGGTCCCTGGGGGATTAGGGGCAGATATCTCTCCTGCTCACCAGTGCTTGGCCTCGTACTGCAGGCCAAAACCTCAGTCCCACCCCTACGTGACCCGTTCCGCCCGCCACGGCACGAACACCGCCTGCGTCCCCACCCCAAACGCCGGATGTGGCAAGGGGCGTACCGGCTTCAACTCCGCTTCCAGCCGGGCCGGCAACATGGTCTTGCCTATCCTGCGTCCATCCTTGATCAGCCCATGCGGGCATGATGCAGCATCAAGGTTGCCGCGTCGGGTTTCCCGCACGAAGTTGCGCTGGTGTCGGCGCACGACGCCACAACTTACGACATCGGCGGGCTGGGGATGTTTTGTTGGTGGATGCTCCGGAAGCCTGCGGGACTTGGTGATCGGATGGCCGGACGCATCTTGAACATGGTTTGGCGGTACCACGATCCGGCCGGCGGGGGACGAACAGGGGTCGGACGGTTCGCGGAATCACGACCAGTCCGGTGGTGTCGTGGGACGGGTTCGACGGCGGCGCGTCCACCGAACCTCCCAGTCTGACAATGGGGGGGCAGAACCGAACCGGAAAAACGTAACCATATCAACCTTCCCTGCGCATGAAAGTTCCAGCCAGGAGCCCTCATGGCAAAACGGCCACATGGAAGTTCTGGCCGTCGCTCGGAGTCACCTGAAGTTTGCGCGCCAACACGTGATGGTAGCCGCTGGATTGTAAGGATGGCCCGCGTACAGTCAAGGACTACGGGCCGGGACGAATTGTACCAGATCCCCTCATCCTGCAAATGCCAGGGATCGCCAGGATTCAGTTCCGCCGCCATAAGCGGCCGTCGTCGCCAAATCACGGCGCTTCTTACCACGTTGGTCACCGACCACCGGCAGGGGTTGGATATCCCGCAGGTATAGGGGGGACGGCGTGGCACCCAACGCCTGGACCCCATGCCGTCGCTGTGTCTCCACCCAGAGCCACAGACATCGGGCCCGGCGATGGAACGGGCTTTGGCTGCGCAGATGAGGAAAGAGGGCCAGAGAGGGCCAGGAAGTTGGCGCGCATATAACCCAGGCATGGGGTCTCCCCAGGAAAGGGTAGAAAGTCCATGCGCAGGAAGAGGGTTATCACTTCGCTGTTGCGGAATAGGGGTTGGGCACCGGCTTGGCCCTGGCGTCCGTAGACACCGCAGGCTTGGTACCCGTCATCCACTCCTACGTATACTACCGTAGCCCAATCCTCGAAGGCTATACGGCGCGACATGGAGAAACCTCAGAATATAGGTATGGATCACTTTCATTTTGCGTGTTTTCCCTATTATGGCCAATTCTTGATTCCATATTAGACGTATAGTATAGTATAAGACATGAATTGTGGACAAGATCATCTAAACTGTTTTCATTGGGCGATACACTTGCTTGGGAAGTGCCTATGGCACGGGAGGCGAATATGCCAAAACAGTATAAATCACATCACGTAGTCCCCAACCCAGAGGGTGGTTGGGATGTTAAGAAATCCGGTGCAGACCGTATCAGCGGCCACTAAGAGACGAAAGCGGATGCGGTCAATGCAGGGCGCAGGATCAGCCAGAATCAAGGGACAGAGTTCGTTATTCACGGCAAGGACGGGCAGATTCAGCGTAAGGACAGCCACGGCAACGATCCCCATCCTCCCAAGGGATGATGGGAGATCCAGCGAATACAGGAGAATTTTGGCGCTATACTGCCTACTACAATTTTGTGAGGCTCAAAATTTGCTTTGAACGAGGAAATTCCCCATGAGTGATCTTCTTCTTTCTCACCAGCAATTGAAACATGAGATAGCAGCCCGGAAAAAGGAACTGGATGCCTTTGCCCAAAACTGAATCAAATACGGAACATTTATTCGTGACAATCCAGATGAACTGAATCTTATCTATGGCGCGGATCAAAAATCCATCACAGTATATCATTTTGTGTCAGCCAATAAAACGGAAACGTTGATGCAGGATGATTTCGATATTTGGAATCTTAAGAAAGCTTGGGACGCCTATCAAAGCGCAAAAACAGACTTGGAGCGGATCGAAAAGCAGATTCGATCCCAAGGACTGGGCGAATACTTCAAATAACTCTGCCTTTGGTCGATCCCGTAGCCTTTTTCGCCTGTGTGGCCTCTCGTCAACAATGAGGGACTGTTCCTTTTCTGTAGTCGAAAAACTGGGCCAAAGCCGTCCTCCAGCAAAGGATTGGAAAGTTGCATAGAAGCAGGCACTCTTGGCCTGGGGGGGAGCTTGTGCTACGGTTTCAGGCATAAGCCCAAAGTGCGCAAGCGCTGTCCAACTGTCAAGGAGATGAAAAATGGTACGCAAGCAACAACCATCCGCAGACGGTCAAGATCCTCCCTGTTCGGCGCGACTCCAGGACTGAACCATGCCCCTGGATTCCATTTCCCCAAGAACCGAAGGAGGTGTCGCATGTATAGTACAGGAGTTGCGCCCTTTGATAAGAACGAGGCCCTGGACGCCCGGTACGTAGTGAATTATCTGTGGGAAAAGGCACAAGCAGAGGAAAAGGAAGTTACCCCCCTGCAAATGATCAAGCTGGTGTACTACTGCCACGGCTGGATGTTAGGCATCTATCATGAACCTCTGATTTGTCAAAATGTGGAAGCCTGGCAGTTCGGGCCTGTAATCCGGGTAGTATACCAGAAATTAAAGAAATATGGTCGTGACCCGATCAAGGAACCCATCAATGATCGCTGGCTGCGCCGCCAAAAGCCCCCAGACTTCACGAAAAATCAGTGCCGCATCATGGATGAGGTATGGGGCAAGTACCAGCAATTTACAGGAATACAACTGTCGTCTTTCACTCATCACGAAGGCACGCCATGGTACAACATATGGACGGACCTGGGCCAAGTGATGTGGGAGAAAACAGGTAAGAACCCGGTAATTCCCGACAAGGTGATTGAAGATTACTTTGCCAGCTGGTTCCAGCAAGCTAACTCTGGCTAACAACGGCCCATGGACCTGAATATTCCCATCCCCGAAGAAGATCTCGAGACCGATCCCGAGGCAGAAAGTGAGGCTGAGCTTGCCGCCTCGGGCGTCTATGGCAGGGCGGCGCAGCGGGATGCCTATAGGCGTACCCGCGACCTTTACAATGCCGTCGCCAACACGGGACGCATATTGCTGTTTGTGGCCCAGACAGGCATTCTCGCCGTGGGCCTGACACTCGTGCTACATTACATTTTCCCGGAGAGCTGGACCTGGGTGCCCCCGGATCGTATCGCGAAGATCGAATCCTTCATCACGGGAGGCATTTTGACCGCCATTACCCTGTTGGTGCGGGAATACCTGAATCCTCGCACCTAATATTACAGCGGTAACTAACAAAACGGTTCCCTCCCGGCGATGGTAATGGCAGCAACGGACCACCCAGGCCAGGCTGTATGCCAGGCCGTGTGCCATCCAGAGCAAGCCCCGCCACAGCAGGCGCCGGATGGTCGCCAGGCTCAGGCGAGTGTCCGACGCCGGGGTTGCCGTTGGGGCGTGGGTTTTTTTGGGGGTCGGGGGCTTGACTTGTAAGACAACTGTCCCATAGCAGGCGATTGAGCTGGCGGATGTTGAAGTGCAGATGATCCGCAACATCCCGCCGACAGGTGTAGATGACGGGAATGCCCAGTCCATAGGCAAACCCGGCCTCGTAGTAGACACCGCCCCGGTCCACGTACACTGTGTTTCCCTGACGGTCTTTGATCGAACCACAAGTGAAGTCAGCTACCACGAAGTGGGACTAGCGGATGGCGGCCAAGATGCGGTCTACCAGGTCGTCGGAATGATTGGGGTCATCATCGATTCGGTGGGGCCTGTAACCCGCATTCCTGATAGCAGGATTGATGGCCCGACTATAGACCTGTCTCATAGCATCATCAAACCACATGGCGACAAAGCCCTGTTCACCTTGTCCCTTGGCACGTTCCTGTTCCTCTACCCACAGGCGGGCTTCCAGAGTGGTAGTGACGGTGGGCCTGGGCATACTGGCCAGGTCACTGGGGATATGCTCCGTGTCTTGTAGCCACCGACACTGCTGGGCCCTGTCCCAGAATTCGGCAAATTCCTTCAGGGAAGCACTGCCACTGGCCGCCCGTAGCAACAGATGGCGACGAATTGTTTCCTGGTCGTCATCCTCCTTCTGTCTCTCCCATCTCTTGCGCTTTTCATCCCTGGTCAATTCCTCCTCGGGTCTTTCCTCTTCCCGAGTCGGAAATAACTGGACGGGATTATCCTGCTGCCAAATCAGTTCTCGCAGAAAAGACAACAAACGCTCCTTGATGGGAATTCGGGCCTGCTGCACTTCTGCCAACACGCGGGGGGTTACCTTCAGAAGACGATCGAGCGGAGCATCCCCCCGGACAATGCGCCCATCAGGATGCTTCAACGGTATCTGAAACGAATTTATATGCCAGTTGTGCTGGTAAATCCGCCAGCTCAGATTGGCACACTCCCTTGGGCTTAAGCGCAGAGGGAGTTTCTGCAGCAGATCGTCCGCCAACAGGAACGCACCTCCAGCCCGGGGGGAATAGAACCTGCGGTAATCCTGGAGGTCTTCACAGGTGACTGTACCGAAGCCCTCATTCCATACGGGACAGGGTATCTTTTGGTCTGTACTTTCGGTCATGCGCCCACCGTCCTTGGGACAAAGCGACCATGATACCACACCGCCAAAGGGGAAACTTCGGGTGACTGCAGACAGCCAGAATACTGCAGGCACTGACATGCGACAGGCGGGACATCAGCCCTGTTTGGACTGGACCCTGCTTCAGGCACTACGAAAAAATAACCAGACGGGTGGCTCCGGGGATTCACTTTTCACGGCCCAAACTCCCCTGTCAAGTGCCCTTGGCATTTGCGTCCAGAATTATCAGACTCTCTCGCAGGGGAAAGACGTTTTCCCGCTCGGTTGCAGAGAGTTGTCTCCTATGTTGTCCTGAACTCCGGAGGTGCCGCAGTACACATACCTCCCTGAGACTCCACCCGACCTGTGTGCCGATGTCCGCCAGAATCAGATCGACAGGAACTTGAACTCCAGCATAGGCGGATGTGGACACTACTAACCAGACCACGGCATCATCCCGGGCAAGGCCGTGCAATTTGCGCAGCACTACTCGAAGGTCTTCGAAATAGGCCTGTATCATCTCCGGGATTCTTTGATTCCACAAATTGGCATGCCTGGACCTCACAGCTTTCAAACACTCGGCAAACAAAGGACCAAAATCGGACTCGGTGGGTGGACTCCAGGAGGCCTGCACATGGGATCGCACGGTGCGATGCCGTAGTTCGCGCAGTTCCTGCGCCGTCCGCACGAAACCGCCGAGAAACAGTTCAGGCCGGTAAACATCCGTATAGTCGAATGAGTTGAGATAAGGCGGTGATGTCACACAAAGTCTAAACCCCCTGAATTGGTCAGAGAGGCGCACTCGGCTATCGGTAAGTTCAACAGGGGGTGGATGCGCCACCCCCTGATCAATTGCCATATCTTTGACTGCATCATCCACGCGTGAAGAAAACTCTTCCTCCAATTCTGCTCGACCGAATCGGTGCTGGATGCGTGTTTCACTGTACCGCAGCGCCTTGCCATCCCGGATAAAGTTGGCGCAATCCAGTACGGCCCGCATCAGGCAGAGCCGCAACAGGGCCTTGACCGCATCAGGGGCAGGCTCCAGTGATTGCCAGGCACCTCGGAAACCCTTGAGTACCTCTTGATTGAACAGTCCTCTTTTTTGCCGGGTCTTGGCAAAGGTGGAAAAACCAATCAATGGCGAATAGGTAGCTTCGTAGATGGCCTTCCTGGCGCGCTCATGCCATGCTGAGACCAAGCATCCTTTGGGAGATAAAGTCTTGGCTTGCGCCGCGAAAGCCAGAAAAGGATTGACTTCTGCGCCGGCCGCACGTACCTGGCATCGCGCAGCCTCCAGGGGAACCGTACCACTGCCGCAGAAGGGATCCACGACGAGATCAGACAAGGTACATTTTTCCATTTCGATCGCAGTTCGCACCAAGGACGGTGAGAATCCTTCCTTCACCCAATACCACCGATGGCGTGGTGCAGTTCTTGCATCCAGCGAAGTCGAAATCGATTGGCCACTCTGAGCCCAAGTCATGTTCATTGGCAGATCGGTGCGGCAAACATGCGTAGCGGCTCGTTGAAGTCAGTGCGTTCCTCGTGATACGCCCGAGGAAATTCGATCTCCTTGTGTTCGTAATACATCCCGTTTTGGAGGCTAATTTCAACTGAAGTGTCTGATAGCCCGAAGCGCCTTGCATCAAGGATCACAAGATATCCTTGCACTATGAACTGTGATGATCGTGCAAAACTGTCCAGATAGCCTGCCAGTTGGCAGGCCCCCCGCACAGCTCGGCTGGCATACCATTCTGTCGTCATACTTCCATCAGAACGTTTGGACTTGCCTAGCCACTTGACCTCAATGAGCGCAAACCCGGGAAAACTGAAAAGTCACCCGGATATCCACTGGTTCTGTTTCGTTCACGTTCTGTTCAGGCATTACTTCTGCGTCAAACCTGAGCGTATGGCGCAGGTACTGAATTAAGGAATCCCGCATCTTGGACTCAGGTTTCGCCTTGAGGAAAAGCCTGTTTTCATCGTACCAGATCGTCTTTAGTGTTTCACACGCGGAATTGCGCACTACCCGCTCCCGATAATAGGCTAGAGCGTCTGCCAGATCCCCGTAGGATGGTAACGCAAAAATACTCTGGATTCCTGCGAACACCCGGGGTAGCGGAGTCTCGGATCCCGCAATGAGGAATTTTTCGTTGCCATGATGGTGCCGAAAAACCACTGCTTTGGTGCTGATCTCATGGATATCCAAAGGTGGCGAACCTGCCCAAACATACATGTTCGTGGTGAACGGATCGATCTCCAACGCGAACCCGGAACTGACAAAGTTCTTTAACGCGCTAAGGTTGGTGACCTGCTGGCTGGAAGAGCGTTCCATCACAGGATCGGGTTGCGCCCGAGAGAAAATGAGAATGGGTTTCTCCAGCTGTTGAGGATCAATGACACCAAACACCTTTTTGCAGGTATAAAGCACCTGCTTTATGGCCTCTTCCCCCCCTTGCGGGAAGCGCCTGACCGCCTCCGGTACCGCAAGTCTTCCTGCGATTTCCTGCAGTTCCTCGTGATCGATCATTAATTTGCCTTGTTCGCCTCTTGTTCTCTGGGGTAGTTAAGCCACAGGACTGACGCTGCCAACAGACTGGTCTGCGCTGTATCAAGAGCACTGGCTACTGCATCAAACTCATGCCGAAGGCGTATGCGCGCGCTGTCTGAAAATAGAAATCGGCTGTTTTGGTGTTCCGACACCACTGACATTTCAGGCCCCTGGGCCAACGCGGCTCTGATCATACCCACGGGTGTCACCAGCACAGTCGTGCTGGCAGAATCCAGATAGTCAAAGCGCTCCTTGACGATACTCAGGGCAGACAGCATCTCCTGCAATGCGCCTCCGGCCTGGGTCAACCGGAGAGTTGAATCACCGTATTCAAGTTCACCTCGGGCAATGAGACGATCCAATTCCTCATCCAGATCATCGCTGAATGGAGAGCCACTTGGCGTTGCTGTGAAACTGTAGCCCCAATCGAAATCATCTTCCGTTCTCCGGGCATAGAACGCCAATAGTGCAGCAAGGTAGGCCAGAAGGTATACCTCACTCTTGGTAGGTTCATGGTCCATCTTCTGAGCCAGCGCGATCAGGGTCAGACAGTCAAATGTGGCTTGAATCCGCACCTTGATTACCCTGGCAAAGGAGCCTGCATGAGTTCCCTGTCGATTTCATCATACGCCTGTTGAAAGAGCTCTTGTGCCTCTATCTGAACTTCTGACAGGATTGTCCATTCTGTCATGCGTTCTATATGCATATTTTCCGGACTACACTGCTTTGCCAGTTCCCGTAACAACTGTGAAGTATTGATATTCGCGGTCATCAGGAGGTGGCAACCCCTTGCGACAAACTGGGCAAACATCCGGCCAGCCCGACTCTCATACGCGATATCCAGTGATCCTTCCGGGGTATCGACAAGCAAGGTTCCCGTTCCAGAGGCCGAAACGAACGAAGTAATGGCCATACGCAGCGCAATATCCACAAAGAAGCGTTGGCTCTCTGACAATTGATAGTGCTGCCTGCGTGACTGACCCTCCATATCCAGCACCAGACGCATGTCGTTGCTGCGGGAGTCAAAACGCACGTCCAGATCCAACCCGATAAATGACTCAGCCAGATCTTTGAAGGTTCGCAGGAAGTCCTGTTCAGATTGTTCATATTGTAGAGAGATGCGGCTCTGAATTTCCCGCAGTCTTACCTGTGCCTCGTCGCGCCGGCGACGAGCCTTGACTTTAACTCCCTCCAACTCCCGGATTGCCTTTTGACTTGAATCAATCAAATTGTTAACCTCTGCAACATCAGTGGTCCCTATGGACTGTGAGAGATGGCGGTGTTCGTGGTCAAACGCCGCGATTTCTTTCTTCTGTGCGTCTATGGACTTCTGAATCTTGTCCACATCTGTCTGGATACGTTGTTGTTTGCCCAACTCCCCTTGGATTGCTTCATTCAATGTAGTTAACTGCCGATCCAGTTGTACCAACTCTTGCAACGTTCCATCTGGCACCGCTTCCCCAGGCAGATCTTCGCCACACAATGGACATTCCGACTGGGAAATGCGGCTATTGATACCTTGTATCACTGTTTCTCCTACAGCACCGCACAACTGGCATAAGCCTGTGGCGAGCGAATTTGCCACTACGGGACGGATCCTGAGATCTGCACTCCTGGCTAATTGCCGGATGAACACACTATCGATGTGCTCTTTTAGCCTTAGGCTTTGCGCACGAAGATCTGCCGCTCGGAGTTTGGAGTCGGAAAGGGTGTCACGGCAGTTGGCCTCCTCATCTATGAGAGCGTCAAGGTACCGGTCAAGCTCTTCCCTCTTCGCGTGCAGGTCCAGCGTATCAGGTTCTTGAGCCTGGAGGATCCGCAGAGAGTTCTGAAGTCTCTTCTGGAATTCCTTGGCCTGATAGTTGGCGTTTCTTGCATTCGACTCCAGGCGCTCAATTTTCCTCCGCAAGTTCTCTGCCTCTTGTACTTCCTGCACATCCTCCCCGAAACAAAGTAGCAGCATCTGACGCTGAACATCGGGTTCCCAAAAGGTCAGGTGGCGCCGTTCGTCGAAGGTAAAGATGAACAATTGCAGAAACACAAACTGTTCGAAAGTAGACACGCCAACAGATTCCGCAACAGCCGACTTGTACAGTTCGTAATGCCCTCCCAAATTGGACTCAGATGTCCCGGTTAGCGGTTTATCATTCCGCGTGGCATACCGGAGATCATCCGTGGCAAAGGCGCCTCGAATAATGTGATAACGGTCTTCTCCGATAGAAAATTCAAGCTCTATTTCTGCTCTTGACCTATCCAGTTCCGTAATTCGACCGTCAAAGAACGATTCACTGAAAGATCGAACACTCCCGAAGTATTCATTGGAAGACTGGAACGTTTCACCAGGCTCAGGCAATCGGCCACAGAGGCCAAAGTTAACTGCTGCTATGAAAGTGGATTTGCCAATACCATTGGCACCCATCAGGCAGGTAACACCGCAGGAGATCTCAAGGTCAATCTCCACTTTCTCTGTATACAAAGAAAAACCTTTCAAACCTATCCGGTGGAGTGTCGGCAGGCGGTATGTTGTTCTCGCCATGTCGGCTACCTGATGTTCCTGCATTGGCCAAGGAGCGCCATTCCTATTGGCTTACACCAATACAAAACTTCCTACGCTGGTACTGAAACTGGCTCAAATAGAATTCATTCTACGGTCATTCATGGAAAAAACCCAAACTGATCGGGCCAGCGTCGGTTCAAACTGCTCCCTACACTGGAGCCACCCCCAGAGGTAGCACCCTCCACTCCTGCTGGGCCGGACCTTGTCCCGCCCGGCCCAAGTACACCAAGGCATCCTCCTTTACCGTCCTGCGGCGGGGGACCGCCTGCGTCTACGGCTGTCACGTTTCCCGCAGCCGGAAGCGATTCGGATTGTGTCCACACGCCCTGAACGTGGTAGATAAATCGCGGGATTCCCCTACCGGTAGCGGCAAGGCAGACAGACAAGGCGTTGGCACCCTTACACCGTCTTGACCAGGGATCCACTACGGTGTGTCCACCGTAGATAGACCGTCTGGTGTCCAATCCAGAGGATGGTGGGCGCATTCCAGGCGCGGAGGATCGCACTACGGTCCGGGTCGTGCCTGATGTGCAGATGGAGCGCGTACAGGGCCAGGCCACGCGCAACCAACTGCCGCCCGTAGTCGTTGCGCACGGTCGGGAGCGCGGCCGCCTGCAGGCGGCCGTTGTACTTGAGTTCCATGACATAGCCCTTGTCGGGAAGGAGGACTACAAGGTCCGCGCGGCCAACCCCGTGGTGGCGTTCAGCCCCGCCCGCCACATGGATCAGGTCGCAGAAGGCCGTAACGACCAAGGTGTAGGCATATGCCACCTGCATGTATGCATGGGGCATGCCAGCCAGGTAGGTCGCGAGATGGAAGCAGAAGGCCTCCATATTCACCTCTTGCAGGGCCCGGCACAGGGCAAGGAGCAAGGGGGCGCGGTAATCCGCGGAGCTTTCCCGAAGAACCCCTTCGGCGAAGTCGGTCCGCACCTCGGTATTGGGGAAATCCAGCTGGAAACCTTCAGCCGTCTGCCTCAGGGTAGTGTAGCCGGTCTGCAGCATCAGGAGATCAGGGTCGGGCCGATCGAGGCGGTGGAGGGGCTGCCAGACCCAATTCGCCATGTCGGTCCGGGACAGAATCGCGCTGCCCGTGGGTCGCTGGTGGCGCAGCAGGGCTTGCACGAGGAACTGGGGGGTGCCCGAGGCCGCCCAGGGCCGGGGCCATTCCACAGGGGTGGTGGGACACAAGGCAGGATCGTCCAGCAGTTTCTGCAGGCATTGGGTCAGGGCGAAGGGGTTACAGACCGTAGGCGTATCGTCCTGCAGACTGAAGCGGTACCCGTTGTACTGCTGGTACAACTGGGCACCGACATCACGGTCACCGGGCCAAGCCTCGCGCAGATGGGCAAGATGAGAGGCCAGATCCTGGCGGATCTCCGTTTCCGTGAAGCCGCAGATCGTGGCGTAGCGGCGCTCCCAGGAAATGTCGGTCAGAGTATTGAGCGCGGAGAAGAGGTTCGTGTGCCCGAAACGGGCGATGCCGGTCAGGAATACATAGTGGAGGTGGGGCTCAGCCCGTTTGAGAGTCCGGTAGAAATGGCGCATCATGTCCTGCAGGGGGTCGGTCACCGTGGCCGGTTGTCCCAGCCATGGGGTGAGGGGGGCATCGTATTCGTCGACCAGCACCACCACACGGACCTGGCTGGCTTGGTGCAAGGTCCGGGTCAGCCGATACAGGCAGTCAGCGGGGTCGGTATCCGCCGGCAGGCGAATTTCATGGTTCAGGGCCCGTTTGGCATAGGGCACATCCCGGCCCCGCTGATGCCAGGTGGTCAGGGTTTCGGCCAGCAGATTCCGCAACGACTGTTGTAACGCCGACACCGAGTCCCCCTGGACGGCGGACATGTCCAGGCGGATTACGGGTCGAAAGAGCTGGGGCTCCCGCCACTGCCGGATGGCCAGGTGCCGGAACAGGTCCTGGGCCGCCACCGCGGGCTGCGTGGCGGGATCCCCGGTGCGGGCGTCCAGGGCCCCCCGCACCACGGCGGGTTGTCCCTGAAACCAGGCTTCCAGGGTGGAGATTAGCAGGGTTTTGCCAAACCGCCGCGGCCGGGTCAGCAGATGGTAGGCACCATCGGCATTGTCCCTGGGCAGCAGGGCATGCAGATGGGCCGTCTTGTCTATATAGAGGCCGCCCGTCTGGCGAATGCGAATGAATTCGGCGCGGGATGTATGCAGGGCCGGCAGTTTGCGGGAGTCGTTCGGGGCTGTTGACATGACGAAACCTGTGCCTTCCCAGGCAGGGTCTCCATCGTACCACAGCACCCGCCGCCCACAGCGCGGTAGGGGCCGTTCCGGTGGCCGGGATGGTTCCCTCCCTGTTCGTACACCCGTCCAAGGGGTGGGGCTCCCCTCCGCCCGACCGGGATGCGGTTTGGGACCGGGCGAGCAGGTAGCACTTCCGGCCCAGGCGTATCCGGGCTTTCCCGTGCGCGCGGGATGTGCATAGGGACCGCGTGCCGGTCAGGACCACGCAAGGCCGTGGCGCCGGCCGTCGTGGCACACGTTTGGCGGCCGAAGTCCGGCGCCAGTGGTACTGGAGCTCGGTGAACCTGCCCTGTCATTCGCCCGCCGCAACCGGGAAACGCCTCTGGGTGCCAAGGGGTTGGGGGGCATGATCCCTTCCCCTCCCCTTTCAATGCAAGGCCTGTGGATGTACCCCATGGCGACCCGGATGGTGGGCGGCGGTCATGGGGCAGGCCAACGGGACCTGTCATGCACCCTGGGGCAGGCACCCCTCACGTCTTCAAGCCCGACTCCACCAAGCCTTCGATATAGAACTTGCCCAGGGCGAAGAAGAGAATGGCCAAGGGGATGGAAGCAATGGTATAGCCCGCAAACAGGGGGCCCCAGCCGGATCCTACGGTATCGGTCCGCAACAGGTAAAGCGCCACGGAGATCACCCGGCGCGACTGGGAACTGATAGACACAAAGGGCCACAGGAAGTCGTTCCACGCGTTAATGAAGTCCAGCACCGCCAGGGTGGCGATCACCGTCAGCGACATGGGAATGGTAATGCGAAAAATCAGCGACCAGTGACCCGCGCCATCAATCCGGGCGGCCTCGAAGGTCTCTTCCGGCAAGCCGGCAAAGAACGCGCGCAGCAGAAAAATACCGAAGATGGAACCATTGACAATGCGGGGAATAATCAGGGCCCAGTAGGTATCGATCAGGCCGAAGTCGTTATAGACCATGTAGGCGGGTACAAAGGAGAGGACCCAGGGGATGAGGAGCAACGCAATGATGGCGTAGTACAGATGCTCCCGGAAGGGGAACCGCATACGGGCAAAGACGTAGGCGGAGATTATGGACAGGCTGGCCATGC
Organism: Caldilineaceae bacterium; assembly: GCA_963664185.2. Taxonomy (GTDB): domain Bacteria; phylum Chloroflexota; class Anaerolineae; order Caldilineales; family Caldilineaceae; genus Bin34. The sequence continues at coordinate 16,675 of CAXXOQ010000201.1, forward strand.
CCAGGAAGCCCACAATGGCCACGAAAAACGTATTCAGGATGTAGGGGCCAATCATGTCCCAGGCCGCGACATAGTTGCGCATCCGCAACGGCAGGCTAACCACCCAGCGTTCGTGCAGGTATTGCAGGGGGTTTTTGAATGACACCACCAGCATCAGATAGATGGGAATCACCGACAACAGCAGCATCACCCCAATGACAAGGTGCAGGCCAATCTGGGGACGGCGCCAGGAACGGGGCGCGGATGACTTCGGAATGACGGGATTCATGGGGTTGCGTCCCAACCATGCAGCCTTGGGCAGAGGTCCCTATTCGGATTGGGGCCGTATCGTCCGGTTGATGACCCAAATGAGGGCCAGGCCCAGACCAAAGAGCAGCAGACCAATCGCCGACGCGTACCCAAACTGCAGGGTGTTGAAGGCCCGCCAATACATGGTCATGCCGGGCACACTGGTGGCATACCCCGGTCCGCCCCGCGTCAGGACCAGAATGTTCTGGAAACTCTGGGTGGCCCCCAGCATGGCCAGGATGACGAGCAGGCGTACCTGGCCCGAAACCAGGGGCAAATCAATTTGTACAATCCGGCGCCAGCGCGTACAGCCATCCAGCAGACTGGAGTCAATGACGGAAGACGAAATCTGGCTGAGGCCCCCCAGAAAGATCAGAGTGCCAATCGAGGCGACCCAGGGGAAATTGACGGCCATGATGGCATACAGGGCGGTGTCCGGATCCCCCAGCCAATCCAGGGCCAGAACGTCGAGGCCGATGGCGCGCAGAAACGCGTTCAGGGGCCCCAGACCCGGATCATAAATGTGACTCCAGAGCAGGATCGCGACGATTTGGGGCACCAGCATGGGCAGGACCACCAGGAACCGATAAAACTCCTTGGTATTGACCGAACGCACGGCAAAGATGAATTCGGC
>CAXXOQ010000202.1:0-32089 GCA_963664185.2 Caldilineaceae bacterium
GCAGGGGATCGTTCAGCATGACCGGATAGGAATTGCTGGTGCTCCACCAGAAAGCGGCTTCCCCCCGGGCAAACAGGGCGGCCATCTCCTGTGAGGTCAGGCCCAGAAAACCTTCGGACCAGTACGCCGTCCAGTCCTGGGCCATCTGGTGCATGGCGCGAAACTCGATGGAGTCCGCGGTCCAGTCTCCGCGGTCAATCGCCTTGAACCGTTCAATGGAGGTGACAAAGTCATCGTTGTTGGTGTCCAGCACACTCCACTTGCCGGTGGACTTGAGGAAGCCCGAGAGCGACGTGGTCTGAATCCAGTTCCAGTACGGCACATTCCAGGCCAGGGCCCAGGGCTGGTGACCGGCATCCAGAATGCGCTGCGAAATCTCCAGCATGCCGTCGAAAGTCCAGCGGGGATTGATGAGTTCGGTCTCATAGTCCACGCCCGCCGCCTCCAGAATGTCCAGGTTGCAGAAAATCTGCACGCCGTTGATGGCCTGGGGCACGCCGTAGTACTTGCCGTCAATCATGCGGTTGCGGGCATCAAAGCCGGCAATAAAGGCATCGCGCCAGCGGTCGCTGCCCAGCTCCCCGGCGGGGATGTAATGATTGGGTTCGTCGACATATTCGTCAATCTGCAGCCAGTAGCCGGTCCCGATATCCCGGTTCAGCCAATTGTCCACGGCCTGCAGAATGTCCGGCATGCTGCCGGCCGCCTGCAGGGACTTCACCCACTGTTCAATGCCTTCACCGCCCGGTCCGGCAACAAATTCAATGCGGGCGTCCGTGTGCTCGGCTTCCCATTCGTCCGCCAGATTCCGGGCCTCCAGCAAGTGGTCCAGGCCTTCGCCGCGCGCCACCTCGGGCTGGAAGGTGCCCCCGACATAGACTTCTATCACTTGCCGGGCGGCATCCGGACCTTCGGCCTGGGGCCCGGCCGCGGGCACACAGGCGGCGAGGCCGGCCACGGCCACGGCGCCGGACAGGCCCTGCAGAAAAGTACGACGGGTCAATTGCGGTTTCATAGTGTCCATCTCCTGAATACTGTGGGCAACAAGATACGCCAATAGCAAGGATGGGGAGGCATGGAGGCTAGGCCTTGATCGCCCCCGAGGTCACGCCGGCCATGAACTGTTTCATGCCAAACAGGAACAGCAGGAAAAGGGGGATGGAGGCAATCAGGTAACCGGCGAACATGGCCCCGTACTGGGTCTGGGTCTCGCCCTGGAAGTAGTAGAGCCCGACGGTAATCGTGCGTTTCGAATCATCGGACAGCGTAATCAGGGGCCAAATCAGATCGTCCCATACCTGCTGGATCCGCAGAATGGCCAGGGTGGCCAGGATGCCCTTGGAGAGCGGCAGGGCGACCATGTAATAGGTCTGGAAATCGCGGGCCCCGTCAATCCGGGCGGCATCAAACAGGCCCTGCGGCAGGGACGAGAAGAAGGTCCGCAGAATGAACACGGCGTAGGCCTGGCCCCCGGCGATGTAGGGCAGGATCAGGACCCAATAGGTGTTGAGCAGATTCAGCTGCCGGACCCACATGAAGGCGGGAATGAGCTGTAGAATCTGCGGGATCATCATCAGCACCATGAGCATGGCGAACAGTGTCTCCTTGCCCGGGAAGCGGAAACGGGCAAAGACAAACGCCGCCAGGGTCGTGGAGAAGAGATAGCCGATGAGAGTCAGAATGCCGACGTAGATGGTATTGATCAGATAGCCGCGAATCTGGTTCCAGGCGGCCAGGTAGTTTTCGCCGGCATGCAGGGGCCAGGATGGCAACCAGTAACTGTGCAGGAACTGGGCGTAGGACTTGGCCGAGGTGATGATCATGAAGATAAAGGGATACAGGGTCAGGAATACCAGGAATACCAGGACCGCGACGATGAAGATATCGCGCGCGCCGCCGCGCTTGCGGGTGCCTTGTGCTTTCAGGGGCAAGGCCGACTGCCTGTCGGCGCGGGCGATGGGGGCCATGAAACCGTCTTCCAGTCACCTTTCAGTAGGTAACGTCCCGTTCCTTCAGCAAACGGTTGTTTACCCACGTCAGCGCCAGCATGACCACCAGCAGGACCACGCCAATGGCCGAGGCGTAGCCGAAGCGATCCGCCTGGAAGGCACGCTGATACATCCACAGGCCGGGCACCATGGTGGCGTAACCGGGTCCCCCGTTGGTCAGCACCAGCATGCCCCCGAAATTCTGGAGGGTAAAAATGGTCGTGATGATGATCAGCAGCTTGAACTGGCCAAACAGCAGGGGCAGATCGACGCGCAGCACCCGTTGCCAGGTGCTGGCACCATCGATCTTGGACGCATCTATGACATCGCCGGAGATATTCTGCAGCCCGGCATAGTAAATCAGCATGGCAATGGCGTCGATCCAGGGAAAGCCCACCAGAAGCACTGCGATCAGGGCAATCTTGGGATCCGACAGCCAGGCCCGCTGCCACGCCTCCTGCCCCAGGAGTTCCAGCAGGGCATTGAGGGACACCCAGGGGCCTGGGGCCCATAATGAAGCGCCAGACCAGGGTCACGACAATGCCCGGTACCACGATGGGCAGAATCAGCAGAAAGCGGAACCAGTATTGTCCCCGTTCACTCCGCAAGTTGAAGATGCATTCGGCCGCCAGCAGAGGGAAAATCAGGACCTTGATCAGCGCCGCGGCCAGAATGATGCCAATGTTCTTGAGGGAGGCAATAAAGATAAAATCCGTGAAGATGTTCTGGAAGTTTTCCAGGCCGACCCAGGTGGCAATGCCCGCCCCGTTCCAGCGCGTAAAGGCATGGAAAATGGCCGAACCCGCCGGATAGTAGCGAAAGAGGAAGATGAAGGCAAAGGTCGGCAACAGGAACAGGTACAGGTGCCAGGACTTGCGGAGCTCCGACCAGAGATTCAGGGAAGGGTTCATGAGTCCAGAAAAAGCAACTGCCGAATAGGGGTTCCGGCATGGGTCAAATCAGACGGGCAGTTGCACTGCCGTCACAACTTGGGGTTGGGCTGTGGTATCAAGACTAACATTAAAACCGGGCTCAGCAAAAACTGCGTTTTATGTTCTCTCTGTGCCAGGCGCCCGACGCACCCGGTTCTGCCTGACCGGTGGGGATGGCCCCGTGCACTGCCCACAAAGCCAGAGGCAAGGCGGAACAAGGGAAGGAGACGTCCCACTGTGTCTGTCCGCGGCCCCATATATCCGGGTTGCAACCAGCGGTGCGCTGGGCGCCTGCGTGCCTTTCCCACGGCGACCGGTTGCCACTATCCGAAGCGTGCGGTGCCCGACAAGGCGAAGATTCCTATGGATGCGGAGATTGCGGCTTGCGGACAGGCGCAAGCGTGCTGCGTTGACGGCCTATGCCGGGAAGCCCTATGGATGTGGTCCAGCAGGCAAGAAGATTCATGCCCCTCACCATGTCCATGCCCGTCGCGTCTTCCGCCTGTCGTGGCGCTTCCGGTTTGCAGGCTCCGGCACAGGAATTGTCTTGGTCCCTGCTATGGCATTGGCTCTGCCTTACACGGCCAGATGCAGTCTGTACAATGCCTCAACACCTAATCCGATGCTGGCCGCAAGACCCGGGACCTTCGCAAATTGCAGGACGGTCCTGGGGTCCAACGGTGCCTTGCCGGCCATGATCTCGCTTGGGTGTTGGGGAGAAAGGTCACACTGCCGGGCACACTCTGCCTGCGAGATCCCATACACTTCAAGGCGTTTGGCCAGGATCCAGCCGGGCGGCACAGCCTAAATCCAGTGTCATCTGGTTGTGAATCATGCCTTGTGCCTTGTCGTCCTGGCATGCAGAATCGGCCATGTTCTTGGTAATGGCAGCGGTCACAGGTTCCAGATCGATGGTGCTTCCACTGGGCCTGGGTTCACGGTGGATGAAGTCCAATCAGCTGTGACGAAAACCGGGCGGGTGATAAAATGGCGAAAGCAGAATTTCCCCTGATGCCCGACATGCCCTGGTGATGCCCATCGGCAGCAGGCCATGCCACCCTGGACATTGCCGGCATTGCGTGCCCCCAAAGCCTGGCTGGAACACAAACACAGGATACGCCATATCTTATGAACGCCCCCCCGGAAGCTTCCCCCATGAATGTGATACTCGTTGTCGCCGACACCCTGCGCACCCGCTATCTTGCGCCTTATGGCAATGACTGGATCCACACCCCGAATCTGGCCCGCTTTGCCCAGGAAAGCTTGCGGTTCCGGCATGCCCATCCCGAATGCCTCCCCACGATTCCCACGCGACGCACATTGCACACAGGCCGCCGGGCCTTTCCCTTCCGTCACTACGATCCTGTGCCGTGGGACAACGTATACCTGCCGGGCTGGCAACCCATGGCCCGCGAGGAAGCCACGATTGCGGAAGCGTTTGTACACAGCGGCTATCATACAGGCTTCTTCTCGGATGTACCCCACTATTTTGTGCCCGGCATGAACTTCACCCGCGGCTTCCGGCAGTGGGAGTACGTGCGGGGCCAGGCGGAAGACCGGTACCTGGCGACCGCCCATGCGGACCCGGCCCTGCTGTCCCGCTACCGGGGACAGGCCGAGCGGATCAAGGCCCATCTGGTGAATGTACGCCCCGACATGCCCGAGGAACAGTGGCATACGGCAAGGACATTCCGCAGTGCCATGCGCTTTCTGCAACAGAATCGCACCCGTGAGCCTTTCTATCTCTATGTGGACAGTTTCTCGCCCCATGAAACTTGGGAAGCGCCCCTGCACTACTATGATCTGTACGCGGACCGCGCCATCAGGGAACCCATCTGGATCACGGTGCCGTATGGTCCCATTCTGGACGACAATCCGGAACTGGAACAGAGCCTGGCGAGCCTGCGCGCCAACTACGCCGGTCTGGTAACCCTTGTGGATACCTGGTTTGGCAAGCTGATGGACACCGTAGACCAGCTGGGCCTGCGCGAAAATACCCTGGTGGTGTTCCTGTCGGATCACGGCACCAACTTCGCGGACAATGCCCAGAAAGTGGTAGGCAAACCGGCCGGCTACATGTATCCGGGCACGATGGACATTCCCCTCATGGTACGGCATCCCCAGGGACTGGGCGCCGGCCAGACCTGTGACGAACTGGTGTATACCGTGGATGTGCCGGCCACCCTCATGGCAGCCACGGGCGTGGCCCCGCTGGAAGGGCTGGAGGGCCAGAATCTGTTGTCCCTGGCGGAAGAGGGAGCGGCCTTTGACCGCCGCGCCTATCTCACGTGCCGCTACGGCGATTTTGTCTGGTACAAGGATGCCCGGACCTGGTTTTTCAGCGATCTGGAATTCACCGCGCCCAGCGTGTTCGATCGGGAGGTGGATCCGGATTGCCACCACAATATCGCGGACCGGGTCCCGGACCGGATCGCGCTGGCCCGGACGCGCATTCTGGCCGATGCCAACCATGAACTGCCCCGCTTCGAGCGTCCTGAATGGACCGATGCCATCGGCCGTACCGGCTGAACCTGGATGGGGCGGGATAGAGAGCGGTCAGATGCCGGGGGTGGGACTCGAACCCACACGGGTTTAACCCCACACGAGTTTGAGTCGTGCGCGTCTACCAATTTCGCCACCCCGGCGCGGGCCCGTGGCTACAGGAAAATACAGTATAGAGACTTGCTGCAGTCTGGTCAAGAGATGGGGTCTGCAATTGCCATGGACGCGGCGTCGGCAGACAGAAAGGAGCCTTATGCCTGAATTACCGGAAGTGGAAACCCATGTCCGCGAGCTGGCGGACCTGTTGCCCGGACACCGCATCCGGCATGTAGCCGTGTCCTGGCCCCGGACCGTAGCGGAACCCGATCCGGACACATTTTGTGCGCAGCTGGCCGGACACACATTCCAGGCCCTGTCCCGACGTGCCAAGTACATGCTCTTTGGCCTGGACGAGGGCTGGACCCTGCTGCTGCATCTGCGCATGACGGGAACGCTGCGGATGGTACCGGCCGGTACGGCCCCCGGAAAGCATGTGCATGTGGTCTTTGTCCTGGATCAGGACCGGGAACTGCATTTTCGGGATCAGCGGAAGTTCGGCCGCATGTGGCTGGTCCAGGATCCGGAAACCCTGCTGGCGGGACTGGGACCGGAACCCTTGTCCCGGCAGTTCACGGGGCGGTTTCTGGCCACGGCCCTGGCCCGCCGTTCCGCGCCGATCAAGGCCGTGCTGCTGGATCAGGCGGTCGCCGCGGGCGTGGGCAACATCTATGCCGATGAAGCCCTGTTCGATGCCCGCATACACCCCCGGCGGCCTGCCAATCAGCTGGCGGCGCAGGATTGCGTGCGCCTGTGCCGCAGCATTCGCAAGATGCTGCGGCACGGCATCGCCTATCGGGGCAGTTTCATCGGCACCTATGCGCCGCCCAGCGGGATACCGGGACAGTTTCAGGCAGAACACAAGGTGTTCCGGCGGACCGGAGAACCCTGCCTGCGCTGTGGCACGGACATAGAGCGCATTACGGTCGCCCAGCGCAGTACCCATTTCTGTGCGCGCTGCCAGCCGGCCTGACGGGTTGCCGGATCCCGCATGCCCGACGGTGCCGCCCACGCGGCACAGCACACCTGCGGCTAGGCGACAGGTCGATACGCACGCACGACCGCCACCCGGGCGGAATTGGTGGTCCATGCCTGCCGGCGGGGATCGCCCGGGGGATACAGATTGACCAGATCCCGGACTTGGGCCGTCCCAATCTCCAGATCAGGCATTTGCGCCGCGATACACGGGGGCGAATACAGATCCACTTCGGCCCATCCCCAGGTTTCGGCCATGGCCACATCCCATTCGACCACCAGCAGGGAGCCACCGGGCGCCGTCGCCGCGGCGGCCATGGCCAGTGTGCGCCTGCCATCTGCCCCCGCCGACAACGCGAACGTGGAGATCACCAGGTCAAAACTGCGGTGGGGCTGCCAGGTGCAGACATCGGCCACGACAAAATGGACGTCCAGATTCCGGGCAGACGCTGCCGACCGCGCCAGGGCAATCGCGTGAGGGGAAATATCCACACCCTGCACCTGCCAGCCCCAGGCAGCCAGCTGCAGCGCATTGGTGCCGCGCCCACACCCCAGATCCAGGGCCGTGCCCGGCGCTGTATCTGCCAGTTCCCTCGCCAGAATCTGATCCGGCACTTCCACATGATCCGGATCGTCCCGGTACCAGTCGTCCCAGTGGGTCATGGAGCCGTGGGCATCGCCGGCCGTCAATCGGCCGTGTCCGGGGTCAGCTGCAGACGTTGCAGGTCGGCATTGATGCGATCCCGGTAGAATTCGTCCGGGTCAAACTCACCGAAGCTGTCCAGCATCTCCTCGTGATCCGGTTCTTCCGGATCCCGGATCGCCTGCAGAAACCGATAGTAACCCTGGATGCCCCCGACATTCGGGGGCGGACAGGCTCTCTCCCCCGCCACGCAGTAGACGCGGGCCTCGTAGCCGCCGGTGTCAAAATCCTGATTGGACAGGGTAACCTTATGGGGCCACGTATCCTGGTCGAAGCAGGTATAGACGAAAGTGGCACCGCGCCGATGGACCAGTTCCTGCAACACCGGCTGCCGGACAGGCGGCGCATCCTGGTAGGTCTGCTGATGAATCACGAACTGCCACCGCTGCAGGCCTTCCCAGCCCATGGCGGTATGGATCACCAGGTGCAGGTCAGGAAGCGAAATGCCGGCAGGCACAAAGACGCGTCGCCAGATCCTGGGATGTGATTTCAGGAGTTCTACGCGAAGCAGGAAAAACCGGATGACTTTGACCACCTCCCGCGGCAACAATGACTCGGAGGGTATCCCCTAAACAGGGCCGGAACTGTGGGACAGTCCCATCAAGCAGTGAAGTGAAAGTCGGATACAGTATTATAAACTGCATCCGGCCCGTCCGCCTATCGCCATTTTTGCTCCGCAGGAATGGGCCGGATGCGACCCTGCAAGTTCCGGAGAGGAAAACGTGCCATGAAGATCACAGGCCTATCGGTGTATCAGGTCGATCTGCCCCTGCATGAGGGCCGCTACAGCTGGTCCGGCGGCAAATCGGTGGCGGTGTTTGACAGCACCGTGGTGGGCGTACATACGGATGCCCAGCTGACGGGCTGGGGGGAAGTGTGTCCGCTGGGTCCCTTTTATCTGCCGGCCTATGCGGCGGGGGCCCGCACCGGTATCCAGGAACTGGGGCCTGCCCTGCTGGGACTGGACCCGCGGGAACTGGACATTCTGAACCAGCGGATGGATCAGGCCCTCAAGGGACATCCCTATGTAAAATCCGCCCTGGATATGGCCTGCTGGGACATCCTGGGCCAAGCGACAGGCGAGCCGGTTTGCCGCCTGCTGGGCGGATTCCAGGGAGAGGATTTTGTGCTCTATCGGGCCATTTCCCAGGACGAACCCGAGCGCATGGCCCGGAACGTAGCCGCCTATCGGGCGGAAGGCTACACCCGTTTCCAGCTCAAGGTGGGCAGTACAGTGGAACAGGACATTGCCCGGATCCGAAGTGTCCGGCACGTGTTGCAGCCCGACGATATCCTGATTGCCGATGCCAATACGGGTTGGCTACTGCATGAGGCCCAGCGTGTGGTACGCGGTGTGCACGATGTGGATGTCTATATCGAACAGCCCTGTGCCAGCTATGAAGAATGCCTGGCGGTCCGCCGCAACACCACCCATCCCTTTGTCCTGGACGAAGTCATGGACAGCCTGCATCCGCTGCTGCGGGGCGTGGCAGATGGCGCCATGGACGTGGTAAATCTGAAAATCGGCAAGCTGGGGGGCCTGACCCGCACGCGGCAGGTACGGGATCTCTGTGTAGCCCTGGGGGTGGCCATGACCATTGAGGACAGCTGGGGCGGTGATATCGTCACCGCAGCCATTGCTGCGATGGCGCACAGCACCCCGCCGGAATTCCTGTTCACGGCCACCGATTTCAACAGCTATGTCACCCGGAGCCTGGCCACGGGCGCCCCCCAGCGGCACCAGGGCCGGATGGCGGCCTCCCGGTCGCCGGGGCTCGGGATTCAGGTGCGCCCGGAGGTTCTGGGCGATCCCGTTTTCGTGATGGACTGAAGTGCGCCGGCCTGCCAGGGGCCGGGGGCATAGTGGCGGGCCGGGACATTGGCTCCGGTGCCAGGACGGGGAAAACTGCCGTATGCCCTATAATCTACATCGCGGGGGGCTCGCCCGGGTACGGTCCTGCACCTGCCCATGCGGGTATGTGAGCCTGCCCGTTCTGCCGCCGAGGATCACAAGAGGGAAAGCCATCATGCAATTGGGGTTTGTCACCGCTATTCTGCCGGAACTCTCCCTGGAGGAAGTGCTGTCGTTTGCCGCCACCGCCGGATTTGACTGTATTGAGGTGATGTGCTGGCCTGCCGGCAAGGCCCAGCGCCGGTACGCCGGTGTGACCCATATTGATGTGGAGGACTTCACCGACACGGATGCCGCGCAGATCCGGGACTTGACCGCCCGCTACGGTGTGGAAATCTCCGGTCTCGGCTATTACCCCAACCCGCTGACGGCCGATCCGGCGGAACGGGAAACCTACATTGGGCACTTCCGGAAGGTAATCACGGCTTCGGCCCAATTGGGCATTCACATTGCCAACACCTTCATTGGCCGGGATCATACGCGTTCGCTGGCGGACAATCTGCAGGAATTCGCCCGCGTGTGGCCCGCGATCATTGCCTTTGCCGAGGATCAGGACGTCAAGGTGGGGATCGAGAACTGCCCCATGCTGTTCACGGCGGACGAATGGCCCGGGGGCCAGAATCTGGCCATTTCGCCGGCCGTCTGGCGGCATATGTTCGAGGTCATTCCCAGTCCCCATTTCGGCCTCAACTTCGATCCCTCCCATCTGATCTGGCAGCATATGGACTACCTGGTGGCGATCCGCGAGTTTGCGGATCGCTTTGTGCATGTGCATGCCAAGGATGCCCGGGTGGACAAGCATCGCCTGGATCAGGTAGGTGTGCTGGCCCACCCTCTGGAATATCACACCCCGAAGCTGCCCGGCCTGGGGGATGTGGACTGGGGTCTTTTCTATTCCGTGCTGAGCGATGCCGGGTATACGGGGGCGGTTTGCATTGAGGCGGAAGATCGCGCCTATGAGGATACCCTGGACCGGCGCAAGCAGGGCCTGGTCCAGGCAGGCCGCTACCTGCGCCAGTTCATGTAATCTCCGGACCGCGTACGTTCCTTGCACCGGCCCTCCGGAACCCGGGGACAGCCCCGCAGGGATCAGGATCACGGATACAGGCCAGGAAGCGCGAGGGAACAGCATGCGACTGACCTACAGGGATCTGGTAGAACGCCTCTCGGATTTGGAACGCCTGGCGGTGCCGCCGGCACCGGGTGAGCGGGGCGGCTGTCATTCCAGCTATGACCGGCGTTCCCGCTACAACGCAGCGACCGACACCTATGAAGACTGGAACGCCAACCGGGATGGCGACGGCTTCATCCGACGTGAGGGTGACAGCATTGTGGTGTTTGAGCAGACGGGTCCCGGCGTGATTTGGCGGATATGGTCCGCCTCGCCCGGGCCGGGCCATATCCAGATCTTCCTGGATGAGCAGCCGGAACCGGTCGTGGACATGCCGTTCCAGGATTTCTTTGGCGGGGGCATCGGCCTGCAGGATTACAACCTGCCCGAGTTGGCCATGACGCTGTCCCGGGGACACAACCGGTACATTCCCATTCCCTACAACCGCTCCTGCCAGATTCGGCTGTGTCCGGACTGGGGCCGGTACTATCACATTACGTACAGTGGATTGCCCACGGGCACTGAGGTGCCCCGGTATACAGGGGATGACGACAATGCCCACCGGATTATGCTGGCGGAAAAGGATCGCGAACTGGCGTTGCGCGGATGGTCTCTGCCGGCACAGGACAGGGGCACCACCCTGCAGGCGGCGGTCGAAATACCGCCCGGGGAAACCTGTACCATCGCGGCCCTGACCGGCAACAGGGCCATCACGGGCTTCCGTGTCTACCCGGACGCCCATCTGATCCGGGATGCCGACACGGCCCTGCGGGAACTGGCTTTCGCGATCCACTGGGATGGGGATCCGGCACCCAGCGTCTGGTCTCCGCTGGGCGACTTTTTCGGGGCGGCGCCGGGCATTCAGCCGTATCGTGCGCTGCCCGTGGGCATGACCACCGGCTATTTCTACAGTCACTGGTTCATGCCCTTCGCCCAGCAGGCCGATCTGTACCTGCACAATGAGGGAACCCAGTCCCGTGCCCTCCGTTTCGAGATTGTCACCCGGGACCTGGAACAGGACGCCCGCCAGTTGCTCCGTTTTCACGCGAAGTGGCATCGGGACGCCCTGCTGGAAAAGTCCCTGCACAGGGGCCGGGACATTGATTGGCCCCTGTTGCACGCCGCCGGACGGGGGCGCTTCTGCGGTGTGCAGCTGCATGTCTGGAACCGGTGGCGCATCCCCGCGGCAACGCCGACGACCTGGTGGTATGGCCAGGGCCGGGACAAGACCATTGACTGGTGGTGGGGCGAAGGGGACGAGAAATTCTTCGTGGACGGGGAGAAATTCCCCTCCACTTTCGGCACCGGATCCGAGGACTACATTGGCTATGCCTGGGCCGCAGAGCCTCCCTTCCCGGTCTTTGACAGCGCCTTTGCCTGCCAGCCGTACATTGATCTGGATGGCAACGGACATACTTCGGTCAACCGCTTTCACATCTGTGACGACATTCCCTTCCAAAGCCGGTTCGAGGGCTGCATCGAAAAATACAAGGGAAACCAGTGGGGCGGCGGCAATGTCTGCCTTTACGATGCCGTAGCCTACTGGTACCAGGAAGCAGGACAGCAGGACTTCTATGATCCTGTACCCCTGGCGGAGCGCACTGGGTATTATGTGGAACCGGCGTAACCGATCCGGATAGACCCATGCACCGTGTTCTCTATGTAGTTCTGGGTGCCGGAGCCGTATTGTGCCTGCTGGCCCTGTTCGGATTTCTGTTGCCATTCGCCACGCGCTAGGGGTGCGTCCAGACAACGGGTCCGAAATTGGCCTGGGCCTCCAGGCGGTGCGCCTCGGCCCGACACAGCTACAGGGAACGCCCACCCAGATCATCTGGCGTTGCGTGGACCGTATCCGAGGCCGCTTCCGCACGTCTGACTGCCAGCGTCACCCACACGCCACCGCAGCCCGTGGGAGGCGCCGACATCAACCGCGGAGAGACGGGACACGATGGCGATCCTGCACTGTACAGGCATGCACAGGAAGACTGTATGGTGTGGGCAGCGGGCCTGGCCCGGCACAGGTCCGTATCGCCACGGTGCCTGGACCGTACCCCCCGCGGGATGACACGCTGACAGCGACTGTCCTTTGGGGTTAAGTCCGGGACATGGTTGCCAAGGCCGCTGCATCAACCGCTGTCTGTTTGACAGGATTCCTGTTCACCGCATGGAGTGTTATCTTCCCCTGGATAACGAACCCGACGTTTACGCTCTTCCGGTATCTTTTCCCTGACGTAGGTGTCCGGACTTAGGCCCTGTTTCTGCGGTGCAATTCCATATACACCGTATAATGGTAAAGTAGCATGCTCACATGGTCGCGTGGGAACCGCAGATTATGGCCGTACCCGTTGTCCCTTCGGAGGTACAGACAGACCGGCCCCAAGTCCAAGCCTTGGGCCCGGACAGTCGGGCTTTGGCTGTGGCAGAACTGTTGCAGGCCCGCGTCCACCCCCATGCCGTATATCTGTTTGGATCCCGGGCCCGGGGGGACTGGGGGGACGACTCGGACATTGATCTGATGGTCCTGACGCCCGAGAAGCTGCCCGCGTCCGTCACCGGTGCCCTGGCATCCAGCTTGCGTCCTGTGGCCGAACGCCTGTTTGGCCAACCGGTGGGCCTGCAGATTTTCAATTATGCGCAAGCGGAATTCAACTGGGCCCGGACATCGCCCAACCACCTGGCGGGCGGTGTCCAGCGCGATGGCCTGAACCCGGAAGGAAAACCCATGCCTCCCGTGCAACAGAACAACCCATGGCCGGACGTACAGCAGCGGTTGCGGGCAGCGCGCCGGAGCCTGCATGATGCCTTCAAGAGTCACGGGAATGACCACGACCATGTGGCTCTGTCCTGTGCCCACAATGCGATCGAGAATGCCTTGAAAGCCTACGCCAGTGTCTGCGGCATACGGTACCACAAGCACCATGTGCTGGGAGACCTGGTCCAGCAAATTCAGACCCGTGAGACCGGGGAGGCATTTCCGGACCGGGAATGGATGGACAAGATGTCCAAATTTCGTGTCATATCACCGTATCTGACCGAATATCCCTTGCCGTTTGCCGCATCGGAGGCGGTCCTTGTGGCCCAGGCCCTGTGCAGTCGGCTGGCGTCCCGGGTCCTGCACCGGAGCGGCAAGACCCCTGCAGACGTGAAGTATGAGACCCTGCAGTATGAGACAGAGGATCTGAAGCGGCCCCCTGGGGGGCTTGGAGGATGCTGACCCCGTTGCCTTTCGGGTGGATTTGCAACTGGATGCAGCCCATGCCCAGGGTCATGCCCAGGGCAGTGCCACCACCAAACGGGAAGCGTTGCTGGATATTGCCCGCATTCTTTGTGATACCAACCAGTTGGCAGCCTTTGAACAGGAACTGGACAGTACCCCCTGGCCGGACTGGCCGGACGTGAAAGATGTGTATTGGCGGTTTCGCCAATCCGAGGACGACGGAATGGGCTCCGGCGGTATCTGACCTTCCACGAAAGTTGCCCCAGAGACAGGCTTCCGACAAGAATGTCCAGGGCGGACAGGAGGCAGGATATGCCGGCCACCACCCCGAATTCCTATGTCTGTAACTCACCACCAGGAAACCAGCCAGCGTGCATCGTCTTCCAACCCACATATCCATTCTCCCGGGGAGTGTTCCTTATGTCTGATTTGTGTTCCGAACAGCAGTTGTGCAGTTTGTATTCCCAGGCCAACGGTGAGGATCCCATCGGGTCCGCCACCCCCTTTGCCCAGTGCCTGATCGTGGAGATCCCTACGCCCTGGGATCGGGATGTATGGCAGACATCGCCCTTTACCCGCCAGATCAAGCAGATCGCCCTGGCCCCGCAGGCCAACCGGATCCCGGTCCGCCTGCTGGCCATGCAGCCGGAACCGCATGTGTCGCGGGAGGGAGAGACCCGGGTATTTTTCTACCAGCGTCCTGAGGCAGAAACCGGTTCGTCCCTCTTTGCCTCCTACCGCAAGCAGGCGTATGCTGTGCCGACGGCCGACCTCCCGGATTTGCTGCAGGCCCTGGTATCCGGCGTGGCCCCGGCGGGCATCCCGAGTGATGATGCACCCGGCCGGGATCTGTTTCTGTGTACCCACGATGCACGCGACGTGTGTTGCGGGCAATTTGGATCCGCGCTCCTGCCGCTGCTCCGGCGCCAGGGCGCCGCGCAGGGCGCTGCCCCTGTGCACGTCTGGCAGGTCAGCCATCTGGGCGGCCACCGCCTGGCCCCCACGCTCATGGACATGCCCTCGGGCCAGGCGTTCGGCCATCTGAAACCGGAATTGGTGGAAGCGCTGATCGCCCGCTCCGGTCCCCTGGACGAATTGCTGGCCTGCTATCGGGGGTGGAGCGGCATGTCGAAGTACGCCCAAATCGCCGAACGGGAAGTGTGGCGCGCGAAAGGGTGGGCATGGCCTCTCTACCGGCGTACCGCACACACGCAGGCAACGCATGAGGATGGCTCTGTCCATATCCGGATCGAGTATGAATCCCCGAGTGGCGCGGATCAGGGGGCCTGCGATCTGCATGTGGCGCCCCGGGACAAGGTACATACACTCAACAATTCCCATACCGACAAGTTCTTCTATATTGATCGGTATCAGGTCACAGCCATGGCGAATGGCGTGACGGCGCCCGCCTGAGGGTGTGATCCGCCGACGGGGTGTCGGCGGCCGTTGGGCAGTGTCTGGTTTTGAAATTTACCCCGGGAAGCAATGCCCTGTATGGCTGCGGCAACTTCGTGCGCCTGCACAAGACGCAGAGCCTGCATGTCTTGGCTATGCCGGTGATGCAGGCAGGACGGCAGATGCCCCCTGTGCCATGGACGGGTTTGCCGGTCGGGACTGCCCTGAAGCCAGGCATCCGGGTCTATACGGGAAGCGTTATATTTTCAACTCCGACACTGCCTGCCCTTGACTGGCAACAGGCCAATTGGCCTTTCCCCGACGGAAGCCTGTCGCCCGGTGGACGCCCTCCTGTCTGCAACTACCATCGCTACCACGCCGGAATCCCCAGGGATCCCGCATCGGGTGGCTCTCGGGCACAGGGATAGCAGGGAATTTTACAAGAATTTTATCCGGATTATTCCGGGCAGTTCGTATACTTTCAGGAAACCTGCCATGCATGGTGCAGGGCTGTGATTCCCAATATGCAGGACAACGGTTCATGTTAAGACAATTGCATCGCACTACGCTGATCTTTCTTTGCGCCCTTGGACTTTGGGCGGGGCTTCTGGTGCCCTTCACCTCAGGTCAAAGCCTGGCCCAGGAAACGGTGCGCGACACCATTACCGTCACGACCCTGGACAATGGCCTGACAGTGGTACTGGCGCCTCAGGCGGGTTCCCGGGTAGCTACAGTCAACGTCTGGATCGGTGTCGGTTCGGCGGTGGAACCGCCGGAACTGAATGGGATCTCCCATTTTTTTGAGCACATGATTTTCAAGGGTTCCGCCAAGTATCCAGAGGTGGACAATTTGGTCGAGAGCTGGGGCGGCTACTCCAACGCTTCCACATCCCTGGACTTTACCCAATACTTTGTGTCGGTGCCGGCCGAACACGTCGACTCCACGATCGAGCTCATCGCGGACATCCTCATCAACGGTCTCTTTCCCGAAGATCAACTGATCCTGGAACGTGACGTGGTATTGCAGGAAGGGGCCCAGCGGAACAGCAATCCGGATTCCTTTTTCACTTACCAGATCTGGCAGGAGTACTACGGAGATCACCCGTACGCACAGCCCATTCTGGGCACGGAGGAGACTGTCTCGGGCATCACCCGCGAGGATTTCCTGGCCTGGCTGGATACCTATTATGTCCCCAACAATATGACGGTCCTGGTGTCGGGCGGGATTGACCCGGAGAATTCCCTGCGTCAGGTCCAGGCCCATTTCGGGAGCATGGAGCCCCAGAAACTGCCCGCGTTTGATCCGGCGCCGCCGGCCTGGCGGACGGCAGAGGAACAGGTGGTCCTGACCCGGGATATCGAACAGGAACGGCTGAGCCTGGTCTGGCCAGGCCCCTCTACCGCGGAATTCGATGACGTGGTGGCCATGGATGTGTTGCTGTACGTGCTGTCGGGGGGACGCAGTTCCCGGTTCTACCAGAATGTCATCCGCGACCTGGGGGTTATTACGAGCGCGGATGCCAATTATTTCACGACCCGGCTGCCGGGCATATTCTCCCTTTCTGCCCAATACCCGCCGGGCCAGACCGAGGTCGCCCGCAGCGCGCTGCTGCAGGAGATAGGCCGTGTGCGCAACGGACAGATAACCCAGGCGGAGGTGGACACGGCCAAGACCGTGCTGGTCGCGGGCATCGAACGCAGCATGGAGAGCAGTTTTGGCTTGTCTTCGGACCTGGGTTTCTATTCCATAGTCGCCGGGGATCCGATGGCGTCATACGGTTACCTGGATAGTATTCGGGAGGTCACCGTCGAAGACGTGGTGGCCGTCACCCGAAAGTATGTCCAGCCCCATATCCAGGTGGAATTCCGCCTGGTCCCTGAGTCCGCGCTGGAACTGGAGACCGCCGCCGCGGACCCGGAGGGCCTGATCACGCTTGACAACGGTTTGCGCCTGATCCTGCGGGAGGTCCCCACGACCCAGGTCGTGGCCTTCAAGGTATTTGTGGGCACGGGTACCGCCGTAGAGACAGCGGACCGGGCGGGCATATCGGCTTTTACCAACACCCTTTTGCTGCGGGGCACAGCAAGCCAGAGTGAGGAAGAAATCTTCGCTACCATAGAGAATCTGGGCGCTTCCCTGTCGCAGTCCCAGTTGCCGGACATGGGCAGTCTGAGTCTGGTCGCGACCGCCGATACCTGGCCCCAGGCCTTGCCCGTATTGCTGGATGTCCTGAAGAATCCGGCCTTCACGACGGAGGAATTCACCCGTCTGCAACGGGATACCCTGTTGCAAATTGAGTCCCAGCGGGACAGTCACTTCACCACGGTTTACGATCAGCTCCTGCTGTCTCTCTATGGCGACAGCGGCTACGGCAATCCGGATCTGGGCACCGAGGAATCCATCAGCGCCCTCACCCGTGACCAGGTCCAGGCTTTCTATGACCGCCACTATGTGCCCGGCAACATGGTGGTGACGGTCGTGGGCAACATCAATGCCGAACTGATGGCGGCCCGGCTGGGGGCCGCCCTGGGTTCCCTGGAGGCCTCGGCGTCCCCCACGGAATTCGGCTCGCGCCAGATTGCGCTGGATGAACCGCGCACCCTGGTAACCGAAAAAACCGAAAGCGGGGTCGTGTGGCTGGTGCTGGGCTTCCCCGGCCCGGCGATTTCCGATGCCGATTATTCCGCCATGAAGATTCTGAACAGCATTGTCGGCAGCGGTGCCTCCAGTCGCATGTTTGAGATTATCCGGGACCAGCAAGGTCTGGCGTATTCCACCGGTTCATTCTTTCCTTCCCGGGCGGGGCAAAGCCATCTGGCGGTCTATGCCATCGTTGCGCCCGCGTACGGTGCGCAGGTGGTGGACGACATTCTCGCCCTTCTGCAGGATATTCGGGACAATGGCGTACCCGCCGAGGAATTGGCCCTGGCCATCCAGCGCGAAGTGGGCGACTTCATCCTGCGCACGGAAACCGCGGCGGAGCAGGCCAACGACCTTGGCTGGTACGAGATGCTGGGGGCGGGACACCAGGTGGACAGCCACTACCCGGCGCGCATGCGTGCCGTCACCAGCGAGGATGTACAGCGGGTGGCCGCCCAGTATCTGGAGAATTACGTAGTTTCGATCGTGCAGCCTCCGCAATAGCATGCAGGGATCGGCGTGTGGTCCGGCTATGCCGGCCACACGCCCCAGTCGCGTTCTGCCATGCCCAACCGTTGACGGGGCCACGCAGCCGTACTGTGCGGTATGCCGGACAGCTGCGCCCCATACAGTGGCTGTTTAGGCGATGGCCTGTGCTTTGTGTTGCGCCGTGGGGGACTTGAAACCGGGACATTATCCCCGATTGCCCCATAGCGAGCATTTCTGATACCGCCTCGTTTCGTCTCTAACCCTAAACTGCAATTGCAGCATTAAACGGTATGCAGATGCGAACATACAGGCGTAATGCCAATTCGCATACCCAAAGGTATAATGGGATGGTCCAGTCCAAGGACAGAGAGACCTGCATGGCCTGAAGGCTCTGCCTCTTTCCGGACAGGACGGGCCCACAGAACCAACCTGGGTGGAGGTATGCCCCCATGAAAGCGAATCGACTGAGCCGACGCGAATTCCTGATGTGGACAGGTGCGATGGGCAGTGCGGCCCTGGTGGCAGCCTGCAGTCCTCCCGTGGCCGAAGACAGCCAGCCCGTGACCGAAGGGGATACAGCAGACGCACCGCTGGCCGAACCCGTCACCATCGTGGCCAAAGCCTGGCCCGGGAGTCCCTTCGAAACCGAATCCATTCAGGCTGCCATTGACAAATTCCGGGAGGCTTATCCTCATTACACGATTGACTGGCAAACGGAGCCGCAGGCGTATGGCCAGAAGGTGCTGACACAGATTGCTGCCGGCACGCCCCCGGATACGATGTACGCCGGCTCCGGGGATTTCTTCAGTTGGGTCATACAGGGCATTTTGCTGGATATCACGGCCTACGTGGACGCCCACGAGGGCTTTAGCCAGCCGGAATACTGGACCCATTACGAAGAGGAGCTCAAGCGCTGCACCTGGGAAGGCCAGTGGTATGGCTTGGGTTCCTGCTGGGTTTGTCCCCATCTGTATACCAATCTGGATGCCTTTGACGCGGCCGGCATTGCGCCACCCAGCAACGATCCGGCCGAAGCCTGGACGTGGGAAGAATTCCTGACGGTAGCCAAGGCCCTGACCCTGGATGCGAATGGCAATCATCCGGATGACGCCGGTTTCGATCCCGACAATATCGAGCAACACGGCATCCAGTGGCCCACCTGGTTCATTCCGCTGCACGCGGCCATCGGCTCCAATGGGGGCCGCTATACCGCCCCGGCCCCGGACGGGAGTTTCCTGTTCGATTCGCCGGAAACCATGCAGGCCGTCCAGATGGTAGCGGATCTGGTCAATGTGCACCATGTCGCCCCCCACGGGGCCTTTTTCTCCGAAATTGGCATGAACAATCTGGAGGCGCTGGGCTCGGGCAAGCTGGCCATGATCGCCGATGGTTCCTGGAACCTGCTGCGCATCCAGCCGCTGGAATTCAATTACGGCACGGGCGTCCTGCCCTACATGCAAACCCCTTATACGGATATCCAGGCCCACAACCAGGTCATGGCTGCAGGGGGCCAGCAACCCGATGCGACCTGGGAGTTTGTGGCCTTCCTGTCCGGGGACTTTTATCAGCAGACCCTGTGCGAGGGCGGCCTCTGGTTGCCCACCCACACCAGCCTGGCGACCCCCGAAGGCGTGGCCTCCTGGCTCAACGCCGATGTCCATCCCGCGGGCTACGAAATGATTGCCCTGGACTATGTCAACCAATACGGACACACCATGTACATGGGGCCCGGATTCTGGGAAGCCAACGGGATC
The DNA here is from genome assembly GCA_963664185.2 of Caldilineaceae bacterium. GTDB lineage: Bacteria > Chloroflexota > Anaerolineae > Caldilineales > Caldilineaceae > Bin34. Next base: position 19,716 of record CAXXOQ010000202.1, read on the forward strand.
GTCGCCAGTGCCCTGGACGCTGTCTGGATTGGGGAAGCCCAGGCGGCCGATGTCTTGCCGGGAGCCGTCGCTGACGCCAATCAGGTGATTGAGGACTGGCGCAACCGCGCCTAGGAGCTTGCTGGTACAAGACATCCAGGCATCCTTATCTCCTCCATGGCGCTCCAAGCGCGTGAAGTCCGCCGGACAGGCCAACGCAATGCCTATAACCGACGGGAGGCGTTGTGGGGGTTCGTCTTTGTCTCCCCCATCCTGCTGGGCACGATGCTCTGGTTCATTGTGCCCATGCTGGCCGCGGTGTATATCAGCCTGACCGACTGGTCGTTGCTGCGCCCCCCGACCTTTGTCGGTCTGGACAATTTTGTGGCCCTGCTCCAGGACCGGATCGTCCGGCAATCCCTCCGGGTAACCGTGGTCTTCACGGTAGCGGCCGTACCCCTGAATCTGCTCGTGGCCTTTGCCACTGCCCTGCTCCTGAACTTCAGCCGCTCCCGGACGATGTATGTCATACGGGTCCTGTACTACCTGCCGGCCCTGGTGCCCCCTGTGGCCAATGCCGTGCTCTGGTCCTGGCTCCTCAATACGGAGTACGGGCTCATCAACTGGGCGTTCCGCGCCGTGGGCCTGCCCAAGGTGCTTTGGCTGCAGGACCCGGCCATTGCGTTGCCGGCCCTGATCCTGATGTCCCTGTGGGGCTTCGGGGCCACGATGATCATTTTTCTGGCGGGCTTGCAGGGCATTCCTCCGGAACTCTACGAAGCCGCCAAAATCGATGGGGCCGGGCCGCGGCACAGGTTGCAGCGGATCACAATTCCCCTGATGACGCCGGTCATTTTCTTCAACTTCGTGATCAACATGATTGCCTCCTTCCAGGTATTCACCGCCGGCTACCTGATCACCGCCGGCGGGCCGGGCAATTCCACCCTCTTCTATGTCCTGCACCTGTACCGCAACGCCTTTGAATACCTCAAAATGGGCTATGCCTCCGCCATGGCCTGGGTGCTGTTTTTCATCATCCTGGTCCTGACCCTGGTGGTCTTCCGCTACTTTGGGCGCGACGTCTACTATCTGGGATCGTAAGAGGCACAGGATGATCCGGAACCCCAACGTCCGCCCGGTCCGGCTGTCCCTCCTGCCGGCTTCGGCCCTGCGCCGTCAGGCCCTGGTCCGGCACACCGCGCTTTACGCCGTGCTCGTGCTGGGCGCCTTCGTGCTGACAACCCCGTTTTGGTGGATGACCACCAGTTCCCTCAAGGACGAAGCCCACATCTGGCTCTACCCGCCACAGTGGATTCCGAACCCCCTGCACTGGCAGAACTATGCCCTGGCGATGCAGGAGCATCCCTTTCACCTGTTCTTCCGCAATACGCTCCTGCTGGTCGTTCTCAGTGAGATCGCGACCGTGGGCAGTGCTTCCATTTGCGGGTATGGATTCGCCAAGTTTCGTTTTCCGGGCCGTGAACTGCTTTTTGGCTTCACGCTCGCGACCCTGATGCTGCCGCAGATTGTGCTGCTGATTCCCCAGTTCATCATCTTTCGCTATCTGGGCTGGATCGACACCTATCTGCCGCTGGTGGTACCGCTCTTCTTCGGCGGGAATGCCTTCTTTGTCTTCCTCTTCCGGCAATTCTTCCGCACTATCCCGGATGAACTCTGCGAAGCGGCCAAGATGGACGGGTGTTCGGAACTGGGCATTTACGGGCGCATTGTGCTGCCCCTGTCCAAGCCGGTGCTGACCACGGCCGTCATTTTCACCTTTGTGGGCACATGGAACGACTTCATGGGACCGCTCATCTATATCAATACGCCTGCCAAGAAAACGCTGGCCCTGGGGCTGGCGCATTTCAAGGGGTATTACGGCACGCAGTGGCATTTGCTGATGGCCGCCTCGGTGGTCGTCACGATTCCGGTTCTGATCGTGTTCTTTGCGGCCCAGCGCTACTTTGTCCAGGGCATTGCTTTCAGCGGCCTCAAGGGCTGAGCGCGTCGTTCCGGATCCGGGAGACCGACGCGCAACCACCCAGCACAAGGCACATCGCCGGCAACCTGGCAAGATGGATCAGGAGGAGGCCATGGCCATGACAGCCGATCAGCAGGCGAGCCCGCGCTGCGTGGCAGAATCGCAAGTCGCCATTTATGTCGCAAACGGGTATCTGGTCATACCGGATCGGGTGAGGCCGGTGGAACTGGACGAGCTGAAACCGGACATCATCAAGGTTGCCCGCGGTAGCTATCCCAACCAGACCATCCAGCCTGTTCCGGCCCAGCCCAGTGATGAACAGATGCTTTCCCGTTCCGGTTAAGGTCAAGGCGGGCAGTGTAGTCTTCTGCAACGGCTACCTGCTCCACCAGTCCCTGAAGAACCGCACGGCAACCAGCTATCGGCGGGTACGGGTCAACCACTATTGGAGTTGCGAGTCCCTGTTGCCCTGGACCCAAACCGTGCAAGGAGATCCGATAGCACGGATCGATATGAGTCGGGTCTTTCCGGTAGCCGGTGTCGATTCCTATACCTGGCAAGGCTATGCACAACCCGAGGATACCCGCGATACACAGCACTATATGCGCAAGGCCGCCTATGACGGCCATTGCACCGGCGAGCTGGGGCAACCGCGGGGCATTTGAGGTTGGGCAGGCCGGATCCGCCTACATCTCCTCCGGTTGCCAGGCCAGTACATGATCGGCCCGGTTACGCGCCTGCATCACCAGACGCGCGTTGGGCAGATCGGTGCTGTTGACCTTCTGCTCGGCTCCCGCCCGGTTCTTGCCGCCCGCCATATGTCGCGCCACGAGACGCGGGTAAAGAATGTGTTCTGGCACATCCAGATACACGATCGTGGCACACAGGGCACGGATGCGGTGCCACGGTTCTGTGTCCAGCAGCAGGTAATTGCCTTCCACGAGGATGAGCCGATGGGAAGGTCCGACCTGAATCGCGCCGGGCACGGTGCTTTCGATACGGCGATCAAAGGCCGGTACGGGGATGGCAGGGGCCTCCGGGGCCAGGGAAGCCCGGTGAATGGCTTCCAGCAAGTTGACAAAGCCCCAGGCATCAAAGGAAGCGGGTATGCCTTTCAGGTGCAAGATACCCCGGTCCTGCAACACAGTGTTGTCCAGGTGGTACCCGTCCATAGGCACGATCACGGCCTGCCCCGGTCGTTGTCGTTCTGCGATTTCCCGCCACTGGGTTGCCAGGGTGCTCTTGCCGGATCCCGGCGGTCCGGCAATGCCGACCAGCACCCGCTTTTCCGTCCCGGATCCCCACAGCAAGTCGTTCAGGGGTACAGATGCGAAGGGACTCATAATGTTTTTGCCTTAGAATAATTGGGATACAGTTAGTAGCGGCCGTGGGGCAAGGTTGCGTTGGCCACCGTCTGTCCCCTGATTACGGGTTGCATGCATGCGGCACTCTCACCCTGAAACTTCATGATAGACGACTCCCTACCGGAACAAAACTCGGCGCTGGCCGTGGCGTGCCAGTTCATGGGACAGGTGATCCGGGGTCGCCGCCTGGTCTACATCATCCTGTGCGTGTGTGCGGGCGGGCTTTTTACGCTGTCCACCATCGTGGCGCCACTCCTGATTCGGCGGCTGATCGCCCTGATCGATACCGGGATGGGCACGCGCACCCACATCACCCACATTCTGCTAATCCTTGTGGTCATCTACCTGCTGCGCGGCATCGGGCGCTATGGCTATGGCTGGTTTTCCCATGTCGTGTCCTACGAAGTAATGCATGACCTCATCACCCGGATTTACCGCCACGTACAGGTTCTGAGTCACCGGTACCTGAACCGGCAACAGACCGGTTCCCTGGTAGCCCGCTCCGTCAGCGATGTGGAAACCGTGGAGGACTTCGTGGCCCACGGCATTCCCGAAATCAGCCTGGCCATTCTGGGTCCCCTGATCATGATGGGGATCCTGTTCACCGTGGATCCCCTGCTGGCTTTGCTGGCGATCTCGCCTCTACCGGTGGCCTCCTTCATTCTGTACAAAAACGCGCACCGGATCCGGCGTTTCTGGTGGGAGGTGCGCGCCGGTCTGGCGGAGCTGATTGCGCAAATCCAGGACAACCTGAGTGGCCTGACGGAGATCAAGCTCTTTAACCAGGAAGTCCGTCAGCTGCAACAGGTGGACGAGCGCAGCCAGCGTTTTCGGGATGCTTCCATCAGTGCCATGGGCATCTCCATGATACCCGGCAGTGCCGTGGAAATTACCGGGGGACTGGGCCTGATCCTGGTCGTAGGCACCGGCGGCTCGTGGGCCCTGAACGGCCGCCTCTCCCTGGCGGATTTTTTCCTGTTCATTTCCTACATCTCGTTCATCTATCTGCCTTTCATGCACCTGGCGGAAATGGGGGACAAACTGTCCAAGGCGATTGTCAGCCTGGAACGAATTCATCAACTCCTGCAGGTGGAACCCGAGATTCGCAGTCCTGCCCAGGCCGAGGATCCCCGGGTGACACAACAGTCACCGATCTGGAACGTCGAGTTTGAAGATGTCCACTTTGCCTACCAGCCGGAGTCCCCTGCCCTCTGTGGGGTCTCCTTTACGATCGAGCCGGGCCAGACCGTGGCCCTGGCGGGTCCCACAGGTGCTGGCAAGACCACCATCAGCCGCCTGATTCCGCGCCTGTATGACGTGGACGCAGGCGCCGTGCGCGTGGGGCAGGTGGATGTGCAGGACTGGCCGCTGGATGCTCTCCGGGACCAGATATCCTGTGTCCTGCAGGAAGTGTTTCTGTTCCATGGCACCATTCGGCAGAATCTGCTGCTGGGTCATCCCGAAGCCAGCGACGCGGAATTGGAGGACGTGATCGCGGCGGCCCGGGCGACAGACTTCATTGCCGAAATGCCGTATGGCCTGGACACGGTAATCGGGGAACGGGGAGTCCGGCTGTCAGGCGGACAGCGCCAGCGGGTGAGTATTGCCCGGGCTTTGCTCAAGGACGCCCCCATTCTGGTACTGGACGAGGCCACCTCCAATGTTGATGCCATCACGGAACTGGAAATCCATGAGGCCTTGCAGCATCTGATGGCCGGACGCACCACGCTGGTCATAGCCCATCGGCTGTCCACCATTCGCCATGCGGACGTGATTCTGTTCCTGCAGGAGGGCCAGATCCAGGAAACCGGCACCTTCGATCAGCTGGTGACGGCGGGAGGCCGCTTTGCCCACATGGTGGAAGCGCAGATGCTGCTGCAGGCAGGCTGAGAATTGGATCCCAGGGCCATGGCCCAGCGTCCGGAATGGCCCCGATGGCCCTATGGTAGAATGACCAGGCAGAACAGCAGTGTGTGCGAGGCAAGCCAATGGTACAGGGCACGTATGTGCCGGTGGGTCCTGTACAGGAACGGGAAGCGCAGGGAAGTGCAACGGTCCCGGACCATCCCCCGTGGCTACGGGAACTCTGGCATTATGATCCCGCCTTTATGTATGACACGGACCGGTACGAATATGGCGAGTGGCATACCACCGACCCCTATTACATAGAGGAGGATGTGCGCGTGCCCACAGGTACCGAACACGGGAATGACCTGGACAAGGCCCGCAGGAATCTGGACAGATTTTTCGCCGTCGTGCCGGATCGGGAGCTTTTGCCCCAAACGCGGGAAGTGATCATAAGGGGGCTGCCGGATATTCCCGTGCCTGGCCAGGAGCGGGCCCGGCGGCGCATTGCCCCTGACCTGGTCCTGTGGCCCCCCGGCACCAACGTATCCCACCGCAGGAGCATGCTGTATGGGAATGGAGGGGATGGCATTCCTCTTGTGATCCTGGAATACCTGTCCCCATCCACGGCCAGCAAGGATTTGCAGGACAATCCCTTCATTTATGAGGCCATGGGGGTACAGGAATACTGGGTTTGTGACCCGGAAGTGCCCGGTTCCCTGCACGGCTATCAGCGGAACGATGCGGGTGCGTGGGTTAGGGCAGAGCCCGCGACGGCAGGCAATGCGGAAGATGGGCCTGTGTTCTGGTCACAGGTTCTTGGCACCTACATCCGCAACTCTCCCCAGTACGGGTTTCAGGCACAACATCCCGCAACCGGAGAATGGATATATGCATCTGTTCATGACCGGGAAGAAGGTTGGGAAGAAGGTTGGGAAGAAGGCCGAGAAAAAGGCCGGGAAGAAGGCCGGGAAGAAGGTGTTCTGGAAACCACGATAGCCAATCTGAAACATTGGGTAGGCTTTCTTTGGGACAGCGAACAGGCTGACATGTGGATGGCCCGTGTATCCAGCTATCCCCATGACCAGGTAGCGGCCGTATTACCCACACCGGAGGATTTGCAACAGCTGTTCCGCACGGGTTCCGATCCCTGTGAGGCCATACCCTTCTGGGTGCCACCACCGGGCAACGACATCGCCAACTCGTGCCCTTGACAGGAATTTGCGCGCTGTACTTGTCTGCGCCTGGATGGAGCCTTGTTGTGTGTTGCCGGAAGTGTGCAGGAAACTCCCGGTTCCGGTTGCCCGCACGTTATGTATAGCAAATCGGTACTACATGAGGTGTTGGCAGCGTAATGACAGATCCTGGTTCCCGTCTTGGTTTCACCAGGGAGAGGCAGCGCTGCCGGGCTTTAACCCGGCTTCCGGGCATGTTTGCGGGCGGAGGCAACTGGCACGCTGACGGTTTGCCGGGGCCAGGGCGTACGCTGTCGAGGCTGTGAGCCCACTTCCGCCTCGGACCGTGGTTCCCTCCGCCGGTTGCCGGCCCATCATAGCCCCGACTTGACCTGAGCCTCCGCGCCTGTACCATTCACGAATTGTCCTGCTGCCAGAAAGGTTCCATGTTGCCCATGACACAACTTCCCGTCCTTTTCGCCACCGGCGCAGCACGCGGTCTGGGCCAGGCTATCGTCGAGCGGTTCCTCCGTGACGGGGCCTGTGTCTGTGCTTTCGATATGCATGCGGAGAACCTGCAGGCCGCCGTCCAGGCGTGGGATACAGCGGATCGCGTGTTGCCCTGTGTCGGCGATGTACGCCAGCGTACGGAGGTGCAGCAGGCGGTGGATGCCTGCGTGGAACGCTGGGGACGCATTGATGTGCTGGCCAATGTGGCCGGCATTGCGCGCGAAGATGAGTTCCTGACGCTGGATCCCCAACACTGGCAGGACATCATGGATGTCAATCTCACCGGTGTTTTCAATGTCGCGCAATTGGTGGCCCGCCAGATGAGCCGGCAAACGGACGGAGGTGTGATCATCAACATGGCCAGCAAGAATGGCCTGGTGGCGGAAGTGGACTATGCCCACTACAATGCCAGCAAGGCGGGGGTGGTGCTGCTAACCCAGTCCATGGCCCTGGACCTCGCCGATTACCGGATCCGCGTGAATGCGGTGGCGCCGGGATACATTGTCACGCCCCTGGCGGCCGAGATCGATCCACCTGAGTTCATGCAGTTTTACCAGGAGCGTCTCATCCCCCTCAACCGCCTGGGAACACCGGAGGATGTGGCCGGAGCCTTCGCTTTCCTGGCCAGCGCCGATGCCCGGTTCATGACCGGACATACCCTGGTCATTGACGGCGGTCAGACGAGCAGTGACGGTCGGAAACGGAACACATATGCCCAGTATCTCGCTGCGGGAGGATAGCCGGCAGGATCGGCTGTGGGAACGGGCAGCCCACGGGCTGTCATGTGCCGTACCTGGGGTTCCCTGATGATCGTATCCGCGGGGACGGGCAGGCACGCTTTCTGCCTTGACACCGGCTTGCCGAAACGCGCGCGATTCGCCGATTGCAACCCGGGCCACCCATTGGCCAACAGATACCAGGGAGAAGATGTACCATGTGGAAGAATGCTGTGGATCTCGCGTGGTTCCGCCACCATTTGCTGGAGGACATCCTGCCCCGATGGCGCGCGGCCATTACAGCGGAAGGCCTGTTTCATTGCCACTTTGATTACGCCTGGCGGCGGGAAAACCGGAATTTCGGCACGCTGGTTTCCCAGACCCGTCTGATCTACAACTTCAGCCAGGGATATGCCTTGACCGGAGACCAGCAATACCGGGACGCCGTGGATGCCGGCACCCGCTTCCTGGTGGAGAACTTCTGGGATGCAGCCCATGGGGGATGGTTCAAGGCATGCGCTCCGGACGGGGCCGTCGTGGACGACAGCAAGGATTGCTATGGGCACGCCTTTGTCATCTTCGGGTTGGCCCATGCCCTGCATGTGATCGACTCACCGCAGTACCGGCACGCCCTGGAAAACACCTGGCAGGTTCTGTCCACGCGGTTCCGGGACGAATTCGGGGGATATCGGTATTTCATGCGCCGCGATTTCGCGCAAACGGATCCGCTGCGCTCCCAGAATCCCCTGATGCATTTGTTCGAGGCCCTGCTGGCAGCCGGTGACATTTCCGGTCTGGGGGGCATGCATCAGGAAGCGGTGACCCTGGCCGACTTCATACTGCAGCAACTGGTGCAGGGTCCGGATCGGGTGTTGCCGGAAGTGTACGATCCGGACTGGCAACCCTTGCCCCCGGCACAGGAAGGGCGTATTGATGTGGGACACGCCTTCGAGTGGGCCTACCTGTTTTCCGCCGCGGCGGAACGCGGGCTGTCCCTCGGGGTTCCAGGCGGAAGCAGACCACTTTCTGGATACCGGCCTGCGCCTGGGATTCGATGCCGAACAGGGCGGTATCTATTCGCCCGTGGCCCCGGATGGCACGCGCACGTCGGACCGCAAGGGGTGGTGGGAACAGTGTGAAACCATTCGCGCCCTGCTCCGCCTGGCCGATCTGCATGCCCGTGACGCCCTGCTGGCACCCTTGCAGCAGACAATCACATTTGTGCAGAATCAGTTCCTGGACTCCGCACATGGTGGATGGTATGCCTATCGGCAACCGGATGCATCACCGGCAAGGCAGCCCAAGGGCAATGAGGTCAAGCTGGACTATCACGTCGTGGGCATGTGTATGGAAGCGATTCGCATCCAGGATGCCGCCTCTGGCCGTTCCGGACATCGGTAACGACGGGGCAGGGCTCAGGCAGCCGGCCAGGCGGATTGATACGCCGCCAGAATGCGGTCAATCGTCTGGTCCATCGCGTGATCCACCACCTGGCGGCGCGGGTCCTCCTGGTACCAGCGGGCGATCTCCTCCGCCCCCTGATGAAAGGGAACGACCGCGTTGTAGGCGGGCACGAGACGCTTGATCTTGCTGTTGTCAAACACCTTGCAACTGGCCTTGTCCCCCAGGAGGCCTGCCCCCAGCTCCGGGTCATAGGCGTGGATCAGAGCGGAAGGCACATGCACAAAACGCTCTTCCAGCCCAAAGGCCCGGGCCAGGATCGTGTGGATTTGGTTCCATGTCAGCACTTCATCCGAGGTGATATGCACCGCTTCCCCGATGGCCTGCGGATGTCCCAGCAGCCCCACAAACCCCTGGGCAAAGTCGCGATGATGGGTCAGGGTCCACAGGGAAGTGCCATCGCCGTGGATCAGCATTGGTTTGCCGCGCTGCAGGCGATCAATGGCCGTATAGCGGCCCGCTGTGGTGGGTACGGCGGTCTTGTCGTAGGTATGGGACGGCCGCACGATGGTAACGGGAAATCCCTCTGTCCGGTGGGCCTGCATGAGGATGTTCTCGCAGGCGATTTTCTGCTGGGAATAGGGCCAGTACGGATTGACCAGGGGCGTGCCTTCCGTGATGGGACGGGTGCCACCGGGAATCTGATAGGCAGAAGCCGAACTGATGAAGACATACTGTCCTGTCCGATGCCGAAAGCGCTGGATGTCCCGGGTGACATCGTCCGGAACATAGGCGACCCAGTCCACAACCACATCAAACTCGTGCGGAGACAGTACTGCCTCCACGGCCTCATCGTCATGGATGTCAGCCAGGAGATGTTTCGCGCCGGCGGGCAGGGGGCGCATGCTCTGCCCCCGATTGAGCAAATACAGATCGATGCCCTGTGCCAGGGCCAGGGGGGCCACGGCCGAACTGATGATACCGGTACCACCGATAAACAGAACCTTCATGGACATGGGTCTCCTTGACCATGACGGCCAGGCAGGCAGGCGGATTGGGGTATATCCGGCTTGCGGGCCAGCCGTACAGGCTATACTTGGGGATATCTCCTGCCAGTATAGGCCAGATGGCCTGCAGGTCCCTGGAAAGACTCATACAGAAGGATACGATTATGTGCCAGTCCCTGCCCTCGGAAATTCAGGATTTCACCGCTACGGCATTGCCGCAGGCCCTGGGCGTGCCGAAGCGCCAACAGTTGCTGGAAACCATTGACCGGTTTGAACAGGGACACATCACCCGGCGTCGTTTCGTACGCGGTGCCAGTTCGCTGGTGGGCGCCAGTGCAGCTTCCGCCTTGCTGGCGGCCTGTTCCCTTACCATTCCCGAACCTCCGGCCGCCCCGGAAGGGGTAGGGGCGGAAGGATCGGAAGAGGTTTCGGCTACGGGATTGACGACCTCCATGGTGGAATATGGGGCGTACGATCAACAGACTCTCCAGGGGCATTTGGCACTGCCCGCGTCCGGTCCGGCCCCGGCGGTACTGGTGATTCAGGAATGGTGGGGTCTCAACCCGCACATCAAGGACGTGGCGAACCGCGTAGCCCAGGCGGGCTACGTGGCGCTGGCCCCGGACCTGTATCACGGTGAGGTGGCTACGGAACCTACGGAGGCCCGCAAGCTGGCCATGGCGCTGGATCAGGCTACCGCCCTGGCCGAACTGGAGGTGGCCGCCCGGTATCTCCTGGATCTGGATTCCACCACGGGGGACAAGGTGGGCATCGTGGGCTTCTGCCTGGGCGGGCGCATTGCCCAGGCCTTCGCCGCCTACAATCCCCTGAACGCGGCCGCCATCTCCTTCTACGGCACTCCCCTGTCCGATCAGGAAGCCGCACACGTCCATGGCGCCCTGCTGGCCATCTGGGGCGCGGAGGATCGTGCCTATCCCCTGCCACGTACCGAGCAGCTGGAGCAGGCCCTGACCCAAGCAAATGTTCCCAACCGACGTCTGGTATATGAAGGGGCCGGGCACTCGTTCTTCAATGACACACGAGCTTCCTACCACGCCGAAGCGGCCCAGGATGCCTGGCAACAGTCACTGGAGTGGTTCGCCACCTATCTGGGTACCTGAAGGCAATCTGTGCGTTGATTCGCGGCTGTATGCGGGTCTTCGGAATACTACAGGTGCATCTGGGGATTACCGCACGTTTTTATGGCGCGGTCCGCACGGCGGGAGCATCGGGCCGGTGGATGGTGTTGGCTTCATGGACATTGGCGAAGACATAGCTCCACCACGCCTCTTGTAGTAATGCCTTCTTCGGGTGGCAGAACGGAATGCTCAACCTGCAGGCGGTGGAGGGAGGAAGCATGTAGGCCATGAAGGCTCCCGGGTTCTGGCCCTGTGCCGGAACGAAGGACACGAACCTGCCTGTGCCGGCTCATGCCGGAAGGCCACATACATGTATCGTTCTCCTACGGTACATCTGTCAGGATCGTGGACCCAAGGCTGTGCGTGTAACAGGAGAGAGACATAGCAGTCGTCCGTCTCCAGATCAGGACGGACACGGATGGTTACAGTGGCAGCGTCGGGCAAACCGGCAGGCTTGGTACGACTTTGGGCAATCGGAGGAGTGGAGGCATGTGCCAAGACAACAGGACAGGATGGCCCAAAGTGTTGACTTGCCCCAACTGACGACGGCCCTGTTTTACGCTGGGGCTACTGTGTCCCGGGACACGGTAGCCCGACCGATCTATGGAAACCCTCCAGGCACGCGCGCTCAGGCCGCATATCCGGCGTTCCGATATCCTGGACCGGCATCAGGCCCGAATCCCAGTTCGCTGCATCGGGTACGAAAGCGGTCCAGATCCCCTCTGTAGCGGGGATCCCCAATCAGGTTGACCCGTTCGTCCGGGTCGCGGACCAGATCGAAGAGAACCTCCGGCATGTCCTCGCCGTAATACTGGTACTTCAAGGCATCCTGTTTGATCATCAGGTTGCGGCCTGCGAACTGGGAAAGGGATTCGTTGGGCCAGCCAGCCGTTTCGCCCTGGCACAGGGGTACCAGACTACGACTGTCCAAGCCGGACGGCAACGGAATTTCTGCCAGATCACAGAGCGTGGCAAACAGATCACAGAGATTCACGTTCTCCGTTACGGTACGGCTGCGGGCAAAGCCCCTGGGCCAACGAATGAACAGGGGCACACGGACACTGCCCTCAAAGAATTTCTGCTTCTCCCAGATGCCGTGTTCGCCCAGCATCTCGCCGTGATCCGACGTGTACAGGATGATCCAGTCGTCCAGATCCTGCCCCACGGCCGTCAGGGCATCCAGCACCTGACCATAGAAAGAATCGATGGTTTCCACCATGCCATAGTAGGCCGCCGTGGCGCGCTGCATATCCCTGT
>CAXXOQ010000203.1:0-3427 GCA_963664185.2 Caldilineaceae bacterium
GCCACTTCGCTGCCCACCACGTCAAAGACGGCTGCCGTCAGGATAGGCTGATCAGGGTAGAGGAAAAGTCCCAACAGGGCAATCATGATGGTCAGTGGCAACCCGGTATTGAACAGAGTCAGGGCGAAGGCCACCAGACATGACCACAACAAGCCGGGGACCAGCACATTCTTGCGGCCCAGGCGGTCCGACAGGAGACCGGCCACCGGTTTGGCGAACAACCCGACCGCAATCAACAGGCCCACATGAAAACCGCGGGCTGCGGTACCCATCTGCAGTTCGTTGCCAAGTACAGCGGCAGGATAGTGACCAGCGCTACCAAGGCCATCGCACGGAAACCCCGCACTACGGTCAATCCCCCAGAGCGCAGGTGTTTGCAGGAGACGCCTGGTGGCATCCACACGTTGCCGGACCGCCACCGTGGGTGGTTCCTCGGTCCCCCCGATATGGCGAAAGGACCAGATCGCCACGGCCCCCAGGAAAAAGGGCACCACCGCGTACACGCTGATCAATTCGCGCCAGCCGAGGAACACGAGCAACGCTCCGGTGACCACGGGACCGGCCACATCACCTACGCTGCCCCCCACCCCGTGTGCGGCCAGCACCGCACCACGCCGGTGCGGGAAATGGTGGGGACAGCGAAGCTGATGCAGGCAGGTGCCAAATGGAGTGGGAAACCGCCACCACCGCCTATGCCGATCAGCAACAGCGGATACACCGGAGAGACGCCCATGACCAGGCACCCCACTGCAGCAACGCCCAGGCATGCCAGCCAGAAGTTGTCCCCAGTAGCGTCTGAGAATGTCAACCACCACGCCTCCAGGCAGGGCCACCAGTCCGGAAGCCAGTTCCCGGGCCGAAAGGATGCCGCCAACACCCACGGAATTGAGATGAAAGGCAGCCTGGATCTCCGGCAATGCCACCACGAAGCTCTGCACGATCCAGTGAAACACCGTATGCCCGACGGCCAGTCCGGGGACGATGAACCGACCGCTGGGCGCGGATGCCCGTTGCTCAGGGGAATGTACCATTGCGCAATAATCCTCGTTCCTGCCGCTGCCCTGTACCGCCCTGCCGCCATTGTGTCACATTGCCAGGCAGACACCGGGATTGTCCCGGACGTCAAGACCGGGCAGACCAATCGGCGAGGCCGCGGGACGAAAGATGGGAGACTACCATGTTATGCGGCATACCGGAGAAAATCAGGGCGCTGGCCCTTCCCGCCTGTGTCCTGATCCGGATACCATGCGCAGTTTCGGTGGCGGACAGGAATTCACGCACGGGTGCCACCGATCCTGCTTCCGCAAACAGGGCAAGTCGCAACAGGATCAGCACAAGATATATGCGCGCTCCAATTCCTTCACGGCCGCTACCAGCGTCTCATTGACAGGGGTGGGAATGCCGTGCTTGCGCCCCAGGCGCACAATGGCACCATTGATGACGTCGATCTCGGTGGGTCTCTTTTTGTTGATGTCTACACAGATGCTTGACTTGTTGTCCCCGGTTCCGTCTTCCGCTACGATTTGCAGGAGGACGGCGCGTGCCTGCTCCCGACTGAAGTCAAAACCTTCGGCATGGGATACGGCCAGGGCTTCATCAAGGGCCGCCAGGGCGGCTTCCCAGAGATCGGGTATCGCCTTCACTTCATAGATCGTCTTGTTCCTGACGGCACTGGTGGGACCTACCGCCACATTCGCAAACAGCTTGTTCCAGATATCGTATTGAATGTCGGCGGAAGCGATGGTTGTCAGACCCGCGTCCGTGAAAGCGTCGGCAATGCGGGTGGCGCGCTCCGATGTCCCGCCCGGCATCTCTCCGATACGCGAAACCAGATTGCTGTAATTTCTGACCACTCCCGGTGCCACGATACTGGCCGCCTGTGACGTAGTACCCCCCAGGACACGCTCGGCCCCAACGACCGAGGCAATGGCTTCTTCATTGCCCAGACCATTCTGAAAGCTGATGGCGACCGTGTTGTCGCCCCATAGTCCTTGGGTTCCCCGCACCGCTTCCTGCGTGGCGGCGGCCTTGCACTGAACGAGGACGATGTCGACCGGATGCCGTACGCCAACCCCGGTGATCGCTCGGATCGGGACTGTGCGATCCCCACCATAGCCGACAATACGCAAGCCGTTCCGGTTGATTGCGTCAATGTGTTCCGGCCAGACATCAACCAGAATGACATCCAGCCCGCCCTCACACAGCAGACCGCCAAAAAGACTGCCCATGGCGCCGGCTCCCACCACGGCAACGGTGGGGCTCCACTTGTCAGACATATGGGGTAAACCTCGCTTGGTGTACTCTGGCTCTCGCACCTTGATCCACGGCGACGCCTGGACGCGGTGTACCCTCACCGTGCGGACAACGTGCACCCGAGCGGTGAGCCTTTGGCCCCATCCCGGAAAGGCGGCAAGCCTGCGCCTTCAAAGCGCTGGCGGCAGATGTGCGGCAATGCATGACGGCACCAATATGGTGGAACGCGATTCCAGATCCATCACGACGCTCGTGGCTTCGGCGTCGATCGCAACCGATTCGTCCGGCTTGACAACCCGCTGGGCCAGGGTAAAACTCTTGCGCCCGATGGCATGCACCCGCGTCATCACACGCAGGCGCTCGCCGAGGAAGCATTCACGGCGGTAATTGACGTTGAGGTTGACGACCATGACACCGTAGCGCGCCCGCCCCTCGGCCCATAGTCCACATGACCAATACCAGTCTCGGCGCGCCCGTTCCAGGAATTTGACCGCTTGCCCGTGATTGAGGTGGCCGAGGCGGTCACAGTGCGACTTGCACACCGCAATGATCGTCTCCAATTCTACCGTCAAACCAATGCACCTCCTGCGCAACGCAATGGGTCAGGCATGGCCTCTGCGTCTGCAGCGCCATTTTACGGGAGAAACGGCCACGCAGAAAGTTCCGGTGCCGTCTCCTGCCCCTGGCCGTGCAGCGCGCTAGCGCCAGGGACTGAAATCCGGTTGTCGTTTCTCCAGGAAGGCGGAGGCGCCTTCCTGCTGTTCGCCGGTTTCAAAGAAATGCGGCGCAATTTCCTGGATCACTCCGGCCTGCGTATATGACAGAATCGGCTCCATCTGCTTCTTGAACGTGGCCTTGAGGATCTTCAGGCAGGTCGGGCTGGCAGCCAGGAGATCCTGGCACCACCTTGCCACCTCCTCATCCAGCTTCTCCCTGGGTACCACCGCATTGACCAAACCCCACTGCAACATCTGGGCCGCCGTGTAGCGCCGGCAGGTCATCCACATCTCCCGCGCACGCTTGTGTCCCAGAATATTGGCCGCGTGCGCCACGGTGCACCCCGCGGCCGGCGAGCCGACACGCGGCCCGTTCTGTCCGAATATGGCGTGTTCGGAGGCGATCGTCATGTCGCAAAAGTAGGCCATGTGGTTGCCCCCGCCAATGGCATAACCGT
>CAXXOQ010000204.1:0-50743 GCA_963664185.2 Caldilineaceae bacterium
ATCCCTGCCGCGTCCGCGGCACTGCCGTCGGTGCCACCATCTGTTGCGGCGACTCTAGTCTTCTATGATGGCCACGGCCCGGACCGGAGAAGCGGTCGCCCCCCGCAACTTGATGGGCAGGGCACTGAACGTAAAGCCGGTCGGGGTGGGGATCTGATCCAGATTGATCAGGTTTTCAATATGGTAATACTCCCGCTCCCGCATCACGCGGTGGGCTTCCCACAGCTTGCCGCGCTCAAACATCTTGTCGATGGGCGGATCGAAACCAATGGCGTCAATGCCCATCAGCATCACGCCGCGATCCAGCAGCCAGTGCACGCTCTCCTTGGTCATGCCCGGATGATCCTTCAGGTAGTTCGGGCTGTCGCACTGCTTGGACGCATCCGTGCGCAACAGAATGATGTCCAGCGGCTTGATCTCGTACCGGATGCGGTCCAGGGCGTTGCGGATATCTTCCACCAGGATTTCGGACCCCGGTCCCTTGTGGGTCAGATCCAGCACCACGCCATCCCCGTAGCAATATTCGATGGGAATGGCTTCCGCCGCGCCCGGTGCCTGCGGATTGCAATGGAACCAGGAGTCAATATGGGTCCCGATATGATCCCCCATCAGAATCACGCCATTGTTGCAATGCTCCACCCCGTACTTGTCCGCTCCGGTTTCCCTGGCATACTCCTCATGCGAGTAGTACACGTTGATGGCGGGCGGCACATTGCCGGGATAAATCACCATGCCCTTGTGGACTTCCATGCTCAGTTCAATCAATCGCCGTCCCATGTTGCTCTCCTGATCCGTGCGGAAACGGTCCCTGCCTGTCGGCAGGAGACGCAAGTTATGTGCAGTCCCACCCGCCGTCCACGCGCAGTACGGCACCCGTTATGAAGCTGGCCTCGTCCGAGACCAGGAATTTTACGGCCGCGGCCAGTTCTTCCGGCCTCCCGCCCCGTCCAAAGACACTTTTGTGCTGCAGGGTGTCCTTCGTCCCTTCGTAGTCCCCGGAATCAATCATTGACTGTTCCAGCATGGGGGTATGAAAGAAACCCGGCACGATGGCATTGCACCGGATGCCCTGCGGTCCGTAGTCCAGGGCCATGCTCTTGGTCAGCTGAATGACGCCCCCCTTGGCCGCCACATAGGCGGCCCGTTCCGGAATGACGTCATAGCTGAGCACCGAGGCAATGTTGACGATGGCCCCCTGCTCCTGCTGCAGCATATGGGGCAGTGCGGCCTGGGACACCAGATAAATGCCCTTCAGATCCACATTCAGCATGTCATCCCAATCCTGCTCCGTGCAGGTCAGGACCCCCCCGCGCCGCTCTATGCCCGCGTTATTGACCAGGATGGACAGGCGGCCGAAGGCGGCCATGGTCTCCGCGGCCAGGCGCTGGCAATCCGCGCGGGACGACACATTGGCCTGGACAAACAGGGCTTCCCCGCCCTGGGCCTGAATCGCAGCTACGGTCGCCTGGCCGCCGGCCGCTTCATGGGAGTTGATCACCACCCGGGCACCTTCCTGCGCCAGGCGCAGGGCGGTGGCCTGCCCCAGCCCCGAAGTCGATCCGGTAACGAGCGCCACCTGACCTTCCAAACTCATGCGAATATCCTCTTGTCTGCTTCGGTCCCCGTGGACACCATCTCCACGAAAACGTGATCCCGGGGGTATGCGTCCTGCATCAGGCCTTCATAGAATTCGCGGAACCCATAGGTGGGTTCCCAGCCCAGCGTCTGGCGGCTGTGGGTGATGTCGTCGATTTTCCAGAGATTGCGGCTGGCAAACAGCTTGTCCAGTTCGTCACCCTCCCCGTATTCCGCCAGCTTGGCATAGGCGCCCGGGTAGTACCGTTCCACCACGGCTTGGGGGTCGGTGCGCAGTTCCGGCACGTCTTCCGGGGTGAATTCGGTCCTGTTGCTCAGCAGAAATACCTCATGGCCCAGATCCGGCTTCTCCAGGGCCAGGACGCCGGCCCGCACCAGGTCCCGGCGCAGGGCCGAGCGCTGGAACAGCAGCGAGGACCCGAAACGGGCCACACTCTTGCCCTCGGCGGCCCCAAACCAGGCATTGCGCAACACCGCCGTCTCGACCCCGTCTATCCGGGTCGCGTATTCGGCAATGGGTTCCATAATGTACTTGGCCAGGGCATACACATAATCGGGCCGGGCCGGAGTCCACTCGTCACAGACTTCCCAGTCCGTGGGTGGAATGCGCTGTCCCCGGGCTGCCTCACTGCCGATCATGACCACCCGTCCAATCCCCATTTCCTTGGCCAGCTGCAGAATGCCGAAGGTACCCATCACGGTGGTGTGGAAATGCGCCACACTGGTCCGGGCGCGGTTCAGGGGGGTGTCATCCGGGTATTTGCGGCCCCCTACCACGGTATGGAACACGGCGTCCACGCCGTCCATGGCCTCTGCCATCTGGTCCAGATCCGCGACGGAGGCCTGGATGAACTCATGCTCCGTGTCCATGTCCAGGATGTCGGACAGGCGCAGGTCATGGCCCTGCAGGTGGAGCTGGGCGATGAGTTCCGCGCAGAAATAGCCGCTGGCACCGGTGATCAATACTTTCATGAGAAACCTCGCGGGGGTTGGAAAGAGCAGAATGCAGACAGGTGCATGCGCCGGGCTACAGTTGCCGGCCGGCCCACTGAATGCCCCGCACGTACAGGCGCTTGACCGCTTCGTGTGTCAGCGCCCGTTCATCATGCCCCAGGCTGATGCTGAATACACGGCCGTGGCCGTAGGGCTTGGTCCAGACGACCGGATGACCGAGCGACCGGGCCAGCACCTGCCAGCGCGTCATGTCGCCCTCCACGACATACAGTTCGTCCTGGACCTCGAATTCGGCCAGGCCCGCGGTGATGGGATGCGGCATAATGGCCTTCTCCCCAGTCTTGTAATGGATGGTCGGTTCCATCGTGACCGTGAGCATCTTGTTGGGATCATGGAAGATGAAGACGCCCCCCACCATGTCATGAAACTCGGGCGAGTTCATGTAGGACGCGGTGGCCGGATGCAGGCAGGCAAATCCCGTGCCCCGGGCCACGGTTGAGGTCAGGGCCAGGCACTGCTCCCGAGTGGGTTCCCACCAGCTGGTGTAGTCCGCCACCACATCGTAGCGGGCCAGATTCTCGGCGGTCAGGACCCCGTCCGGATAGTGGGACATGTCCACCTCAAAGTGCGGTTCCAGGCAGGCCAGCAGGGACCTGCGGTGCGCGGGCTGATCGTGATACCAGGCACCGCCCACCAGCAACAGAACTTTCATGCCGTTTTCCCCCTACATTTCGCCCGCCACCCAGTGGGAGGCCCGGCGCAGGATTTCTGTCGTTGTCGGCACCAGCAGGCGGGTTTCGTCGTGGCCCAGGGCACACACGAAGACACGCCCCAGGGCAAAACTCTTGCCATACATGATGGGATGCCCCTGGGCCCGGGCCACGACCTGCCACTGGGTCTGGTCCCCCATCAGGAAGAACAGCTCGTCGTTGACGTCGTAGTCTTCCAGCCCCAGGGTAATGGGGTGGTGGAGGGTATGGCGGCCGGATCCCAGATTCACCTGGAAGTCCCCCAGGCCGGGTACATCCAGGGACTTGCCGGCAAACTTGCTGCCAATCATGCCGAAGTAGGCCTGGGAATTCCAGAAACTGGCCAGGCCGCCGTGCACTACGACCAGGCCACGGCCCTGGGCCACGGCATCCAGAAGCGCGTAATGCTGCGCCGGTTCCGGTTCCCGATCCGTGGTGGCATTGACAATCACGTCGTAGGGCTGGAGCGCTTCCGGGCACAGAATGCCCATGTCCTCGCTCTGCTCCACCTGGTGGGTGCCGTCCTGGGCAAAGATGGTGTGCAGGGCTGCCCGGATCTCCGGGCTGTCGTGATGGGAACCTCCCACCAGCACCAGAATCTTCAGTTCCACGGCAACCTCCTTGTTGCGTCCAGGCAGGCTAGCGCTGCGTCCAGGCTACCTGATTCCCCAGAATCCCGGCCAGATAGTCCCGGGACATGCAGGCTGCTTCGTAGGGGGTGCGGGGGGCATCCGGCGTGCCGTCCAGTTCCACCGTCACCCAGCCGGCAAAATCAATATCGGCCAGAATGGCGAAAATGGCCGGCATGTCGATGACCCCGGACCCGATGGGGGTGTACCCCAGGTAGCCGGTCTCCGGTCCCCCGCCATAATCCTTGAGATGCACATGCCGGATGATGTCCCGGTAGTCCTGCAGTGTCGCTACCGGATCGTCGCCGGCCTTGGCGATCTGCCCGGTATCCGGCGCGAAGGGCAACAGGTCCGTGTCCGCGGCCGCGAAGAAGGCGTCAATGTCCTGGCGGGTTTCCAGCAGGGTGCCGGTATGGGGATGGACCGCCGTCTGCATGCCGTGTTCCCGGGCGATGCGGGCAATCTCGGCAAAGGCGTCCGCAATGTGAGCCCAGCCCGCCGGGTCCTCGCACGGGCCTTCCTGGCGGCTGCCCGCCGCCAGCAGGGCCGTGCTGGCGCCCAGTTCCTTGCCGCGCTGAATCCACGCCCGGGCATTCGTGATGTCCGCTTCGGGGTCTTCCCCATGCCGGAAGCGCGTACCAATGTAGGTGCCGATCAGGCCAATGCCGTACCGCTCCAGCAGTGCCGCATAGTCCTGTCCCGCCGCCTCGTAGGCCTGAATCACGCCGCCAATCGTTTCGTAGGCGTTGTACCCTGCCTTGGCCACGTCCCTGACGGCCGCTTCCGCGGTGGTGGCGTCATACCCCCAGGTAATGCCGCTGTGCGCAATCCGGTAATGCATAATATGGTTCTCCTTGGCTTGACATCGGTGGCCACAGACAGACACCCCCCAAGCCCGGGGACTATCCGGGACAGGGCCCAAGGCAGGTTACACCCCACCCCACACGGTATGTCCGGGACGCAGCCACGCGGGTGGCAGGACCTGGATCAGTAGCCCGTGGCAATGGACCCTTCGGCGTCCTCCATCACAAGATTCAGTCCTGTGGCTTCCACCGGCACATCAAAAATGGCGGGACCCAGCCGTTCTTCCCCGGAGTCAAAGACGTTCTGGATGATCATGTTGTCATCGGAACCGTACTCTTCGGGACGCGTAAAGAAAATGAAGGAATGGTGGACATGGCGGTGATCGAGCGGGTATTCGTTGCCCTGATCATCCACCAGTTTCAGGACCCGGCTGTACAGCAGGTTTTCCTCTCCCAAATTCCGGATGCGCACGGGAATGATGATCCAGACCCCGCGCTTGGCGTGTTGGGCGGACGATTCGTACTGGGTGACCTGGGCCAGGCCGGCATCTTCGCCCTCGTCGCCCACGATAGTATCCTTGCCGGCCAGGCCCACCACGGTCACTTCCCATTTGTCCGACCGGAGTGACGCATTGACTTCGGTGCCTTCCTCCAGGAATTTCGGTTGGACATCCTGGCCTTCCTGCTTGCCACAGGCCACCACGCTGCCCATGAGGACCACGGCCAAAACCGCCAGGACACCCAGACGCCGCCACGGCGGCGGCAGGTAAAATTGTCGTTTCATGCTGCCTCTGCAGAAGCGAATGGAAACTGACCGCGGACTGTGGCCTGCCACAGTCCGCGGTCAAGGGCATGCCACGATGGCGCTAGAGGTTGCGGACCGCGTTGGCGAACAGTTCGTTGGTGTCCGCACTCAGGTTCGTCAAGGCTTCCTCGACTGTCCCCACACCTTCCAGCATCAGCGGATCGATGTGCTGGTTGTAGATGGGCATCCATTCCTGGCCCTCGGGGAAGAGCGGGAAGTGCTCCTCGGACTCGGCTCCGCGGACCCAGGCCGCATTGCCGTAGTTGGGCAGGAATTCCTCAATCTGCAGTACATTCCACTTGCCCGAAGACTTGCGTCCCGGGAACCCGCCGAAGCCGGCGGTCGCCATGAACTCGGCCTGATCCGGATCCGTGAGGTTCCAGCGCATGAATTCGTAGGCGATTTCCGGATGGTTGGAACCGCTGGGAATGAACCAGCCGACATTGCCCTCAAACCCAAACCGGCCGTTGGGGCCCACCGGTTCCGGCCCGATGCCCAGGCGGAACTTGTCCCCCACCGCCTCGACCATGGAGCGCGTCTCGTCCGAGAGTGTCCACCACATGCCGATGTTGCCCGCGGCGAAAGCGGCAAACTGGCCGCCAAAGATCTCGATGTCACCGGCCGAGGGCGATACCTGGTGCTTGTGGAACAGATCGTAGGTGAACTGGAACGACTCGATGGTTTCGGGTTCCAGGAAATTGGCTTCGGTAATTTCCCCGTTGAAGAAATGGCCGCCGAAGCCCCGGGACACGTTCCACTGGCGAATGGCATGATGCCCGGTGGCCAGCCCGTAGACAGGATTCTCCGCTTCCCGGTCCGTGGCCGCAATGGCCAGGTTCATGACATCCTCGTAGGTCCAGAAGTCATTGGGCGGCCACTCGTCCATAAGGGGATCCATGATGTCGCGGTTGATGAGAATCGCCCGCGGGGCCCAGTCAATGGGGAAACCGTACTGCTTGCCCTTGTAAGCAATGTTGTCCACGGCCGTGAAGTGGAAGTCGTCCGGCCAGTCCAGGGGTGGCAGGGCATCGATGTAGTCATCAATGGGCAGCATGAAGCCCTTGTCCGCGAACGGCGCGGTGCGGGTAAAGTGGATCATGGCGGAATCGGGATGTTCGCCACTGGCCAGCAGCACCACGATGGTTTCCCAGTAGGCACTCCAGCCACCCTCGGGGGCGGGCACGAATTCCATGTTCGGATAGAACTCGGCGAACCACTCATGGTTGCGGTCCTGTGCCGCCTGGCTGCCGGGCCCCCAGCCGCCCTGGATAAACTGTCCGGCGGTTTCCGGGGGGACTGTGCCCATCGTGAACTCGGCACGGCGGGGACTGGCGGCCACCGCGGGCGCCTCGGTTTCGGCCGGGGCCTCAGGGGCTACCGGGGCACAGGCCACCAGGGCCGCGCCGGCCGCCGCATAGGACGTGAGGCGCAGAAAGGACCTGCGACTCAGTGCATTTCGTTCCATGTCGATCTCCTTAACTGTCAAAACGGCTGAAAAAACTTCAGGAAGTACGGCAAATCAGGCCCGTGGGCGTCTCTACAGGATACGCAAGACGCGGCAAAAATCCAAACGCGTTCAGAAAGGGCCCCTAGCCCTTGAGCCCTGTCGTGACGATGCCCTGGACATAGTACTTTTGGCCGGCCATGAAGAGAATCAGAATGGGCAGGACACTGATCGCCGAGGCCGCCATGATCAGATGCCACGGGGTCTGGTTGGGGAACCGCGACTGGAACTTGGCCAGGCCAATCGGGAGCGTGTACATCTCCGGTGTCCGCAGGATGATGACCGGCCACAGCAATTCATTCCAGACGCCCATGAAGGTAAAGATCGCGAGCGTGGCGATGACCGGCTTGGACACCGGCATGATCACGGTCCAGTAGATCCGCAGACGTGTGGCACCGTCCATGTAGGCCGCATCCTCCAGTTCCGTGGGGATCGTCATCATGAACTGCCGCATCAGGAACGTGCCCCAGGCGCTGACGAGACCGGGAATGATGAGGGCATAGTACGTGTCCAGCCAGTTCAGGGCCCGCATCAGCACGAAGCTGGGAATCAGGAGCACGGCGCCGGGAATCATCATCGTGCCCAAGTACATCAGGAAGATCCGGTCCCGGCCGGGAAACCGCAGGCGCGAGAAGGAATAGCCGGCCAGGGAGGAGGTGAGGATCACGCCCAGGGTGACGCAACCGGAGACAAACAGGCTGTTCCCGATATAGCGGGCAAAGGGCTGATCCCGGAACACCACCACATAGTTGATCCACTGAATGGACTCCGGCAGGAGGCTCGGCGGAAAGGCGTAGATTTCATACTGGGTCTTGAGCGAACTCATCAACATCCAGATGAAGGGACCGGCAAACAGTACGGAACCGGAGGCCAGCAGAATGTGGGTCAGGATATTGCCCAGATTGCGGCTGCCGGTCTGACTCAAACCCTTGTAGGGCACCGCGGCACTGGCCTGCGAGGGCGCCAGGGTTTTTTCGGAAGTGGTCATGGGCTGTCATCCCGGCAGGTGGTCAGTCGGCAAAACCATGCACCCAGTTCTTGGCGAATCCCCATTGCAGGGCGGTGAAAAGCATGATGGTGCCAAACAGGACCATGGCCATGGCAGAGGCAAAGCCCATTTTCAGGTACATGAAGCCGTTGTTGTAGATGTGCAGCACCATGGTCGTGGTCACATTGGCCGGTCCGCCGCGCGTCATCAGGTAGAACACATCGAATCCCTGAAAGGCGCCTATGATGGAGGTCACCATCACGAAGAACAGCGCGGGGGACAGCATGGGAATGGTGATGTTGAAGAAGCGCTGCCGGGGATTGGCGCCATCCATGGTGGCGGCTTCGTACAACTCGGCCGGGATGCCCTGCAGGCCGGCCAGGAATATGAGCATGGCAAAGCCAATGCCCTTCCACCATCCCATAACAATCAGGGACGGCATCGCCGTGCGCCGGTTCAGCAACCACCGGGGTCCCTCCTCCAGGAGGCCGTGCTTGCCGATTATGCCCAGCTTGCCGAGTACCAGATTCAGGAACCCCACTTCCGGGTGATAGACCCAGAGCCACACAATCGCCGCGGCCACGCTGAGCGTAACATGGGGCACAAAATAGATGAGACGGTACGTCAGCACCCCCCGCATTTCGCGGTTGATCAGCAGGGCCAGCAGCAACGCGAAGACAATGGTGGCCGGGACCATGCCAAAGGCCCAGTAAAAGGTTTGCCCGAACACCTGCCAGAACAGGTTGTCCGTGAACATGACACGGAAGTTCTGCAGAAAGATAAAGCGCGGCGGCCACTGCAGGTCGTAGCCGGTGAAGGCGAAATACACCGCGGCTCCCATGGGAAACAGCAGAAAGATCAGGAAGGCCAGGAAGTTGGGCACCAGAAACAGGTAGCCCTCCAGCGCTTCCCGACGCGCCATGCCCGACATCTGGGACCATTTGGTCTTGCGCTGATCCGCCACGCCAGTGGGTTGGGGTGCGATTGCAACTGACATCGTACGTCCGAGGCTTAGAGCATTTGTGGCATCATGTGTCCTAAACGGATCCCCTGGTATCTGCCAAGCCACCCTGGGCGCATACACGCCAAGAGCGCCTCGTGCCACGTTTGACCGGGGTTATCCCCTAGTGTACCAAAAAATAGCCCTGCGGGGAGAAACTCCAGGGCCATCGCAAGATGGGAGCTGCGCCTGTCATACGCCTGAAGTGGAATGGCATCGGAGAATCCGTCGTGAAAGACGGGACATCGATGCCAAAGAAACGGCACAAGAGGCGTATGCGGGTGCAGCACAGGTCATCAGGCCAGACAGCGATCCGGTCATGCCAATTGGTGGCGGCCACTTCCCGCCGAATTGTGTCGTGGCAGACGCCACGGGCACCCTGGTCGGTCATACCCCATGCACAGATGGCGCCTGCATGAAGCTAAGGTGCCAGATCCGCATAGTCGGTCTGGGGCGAAATCCCAAGTTATCCCAAATTTTTCCCAAGTTATCCCAAATTTCTGTCCCGCTCCTGTATTTCAGGCGCCGACACGGTCGTGAAGCGGGCCTTGTGATGCCAGTGCCGGATCGCACGGGAAGCTGATGCAGGTAGCCGAAACCAGGGTGGTCCCGCACACCCGCCAGCGGGCCATCAGGGCTCTGCAGGAAGCCCTGTCCGCACTGGCGTTGTCTGTAGGCACCATTGTCATCCACCTGGAACAGGACGTGATCAACGTACCCGCAGGCCCAATTGGGGTATTGCCTGCGCTTTCTGCCCAGTTCGTCGGATACACCGGAATGGGGGAACCTGCCCCTGATCCTGCAGTCTTGTCCATCTTCCAGGCGCGCGGCAGGCGGGAGTGGTGCAGGACGCAGATCCCGGGAACAGTGCTGGTGCGATTGCCTGACACGGGTCCAGGACAGCCATGGAAATTGCCCGAGCGTTGCCCCAACGCGGACAAGGCACCGATACGGGTTTTCTCAATCGGGAACACCCCAAACCCAGAATGTCAGCAATACAAGCCTGGGATCATATAATTGTTGTCATTCTGCCATTATCCCCGGTTGCCGTATGCAGCGGCGCAAGATGGCAGTTTCCTGTTTCAATTCATCATAAGGAGGATTTCGTATGAAGAAATCTGCATTCGCGCACAGATTCCCATTGCGCAAAGTATCCGTATGGCTGACGACCCTGCTCATGGGTTTTCTGCTCACCGCGTGTGCGGTGGCACCACCGGCAGAGGCGCCCGAACC
Organism: Caldilineaceae bacterium; assembly: GCA_963664185.2. Taxonomy (GTDB): domain Bacteria; phylum Chloroflexota; class Anaerolineae; order Caldilineales; family Caldilineaceae; genus Bin34. The sequence continues at coordinate 10,262 of CAXXOQ010000204.1, forward strand.
CATGATGGAAGAGGAAGCCACCCCCGACAACGTAACGGTATTCGGGGCGACATTGCCGGACGATGCCCTGCCCTACAGCCAGCAGGTATACCGCTTGCCCTGTAGCAACACAGCGACCCAGGTCACATTCGATTTCGCGGTTTCGGTCTACCAGCGCATCTGCACGGCCGACCAGTTCAACGATGCCTTGATCACACTGGACAAGGACTTCAATGTGCAGCCGCTTGCTGCGGAGAGCTGGGAGCCTTCGGAAGATGGCCTGACCTGGTACATCAAGATCCGGGAAGGACAGATGTGGAATGACGGGGTACCGCTCACGGCGCACGACTACGTGGCCACGTACCGCCTCTCGGCCAATCCGGAAACGGGCTGGGACTTCTCCTGGTTCTACGGTTTCCTGGGCCCTGGTGGCATCAAGAACTGGAAATCAGGTGATTGCCGGGTGAGTTGCCGGTGGAAGAACTGGGTGTCCAGGCCGTGGATGACTACACCCTGGCCATCACCACGGAAGATCTCTTTCCTCCGCTGCCCGGTGTGCTCAAGTTCTCCTGGCCCATCGCTGCGCATGCCGTAGAGGAACACGGACCGTACTACAACAACGATCCGGAAACTTCGGTATCCTCGGGACCGTTCATGCTGGAATCCTACGATCCGGGCAATGAGCTGGTGCTTGTGGCCAACCCCATGTACAAGGGCATCCGGCCCCCGCGTCTCCAGCGGATTGAGCATGTCTATATTGCGCCGGGCACCGAGTTCCTGGCCTATCAGGCCAACGAAATCGACAACATCGGCTACGAGGCCCTGTCCCCCGCGGACTTCGAAATCGTGCTGAACGATCCGGAAATGAGCTCGAACTATCTGCGCCACTTCGGGGACTTCCGCACCGACTACCTGCTCTGGGACACGTTCAATCCGCCTTTCGACAACGTGGATGTGCGCAAGGCCTTCGCCAAGGCTATCGCCCGCGAACCCATTGTGGAGAACGTGTTTGGCGCTATCAAGGCCATGCCGGCCCGCAGCATGCTCATGCCGGGCTATCCGGCCTCCGATACCGAAGGCCTGCTGGACCACTACCAGGCCTATGACTGTCCGGCCGCCCAGGAACATCTGGCCAATGCCGGCTATCCGGGAGGCGAGGGCTTCCCCAAGCAGGAAATGTGGCTGCGCAACGAGAGCCCGGCCATGGCCGCGGTATTCCAGGCCGTGGCTGCCTCGATTTCCGAATGCCTGAACGTTGAGGTCGAAGTGTCCAACAAGGACGGCAAGGTCTACATGGATGCCCTGAACGCCAAGCCCACGACCCTGACCCTGGGTGCTGTATCCTACGGCATGGACTTCCTGGATCCCGCCAATCTGCTGGGGATCTGGGTTTCCACAGGGCGCCATTCCTGGCTCAATCCGGAATTCGATCGTCTCGTCAGCGAGGCCAGCAGTCTCGTGGGCGATCCGGTCCGGCGGGATCAGATGTTCCGCGATGCCCAGGAAATCCTGGTCGATGACGTTGGGGGCGCCTTTATCGCCCACCGCTGGGCCGGCAACCTGGTGCAATCCTGGATCCAGGGCGAAGCCTTCCGCGAACCCGACTCCCAGGGCATTGCCGGCTTCCACTGGGGAGATGACACCGCCATTTCCGATCTGTATATTTCGACGGCCAAGGAGGAATAGGCGCGACCTGCTGCCAACGGGGCCGTTCGGACCCAACCGGGAACATGACGCATGACCAGGTACCTGCTGGGCCGGATCATGTCACTCCTGTTCGTGGTCTGGGTGGTGTCCATGGTGACTTTCGCCCTGATGCACGCCGTACCGGGCGGCCCCTTTGATGAAACGAAAGGGCGGCTGCCTCCGGCCGCCCGCGAAAACATCCTGCGCAAATACGGGCTGGACAAGCCGTATCACGTGCAGTACCTCAACTATATGAAGAATGCCCTGCGTTTCGACTTCGGCATTCCCTATTCGGCACCCACCTCCACCGTGGCCGAAGTCATTCTGCAGCGCTGGAAGATTACGGCGCAGGTGGGCGTGCTGACCGTGCTGCTGGCCTTTGGCGGGGGGATTGGCATGGGCATTCTGGCTGCCTACCACCAGAACTCGCTGATCGACAATGTCGTCACGTTCCTGGCCATGCTGGGCGTCGTGGTGCCCAGTTTTGTCGTCGCCCTGTGGCTGATTCTGATCTTCTCCGTGCGCCTGGAAATCCTGCCCCTGCGCGGCTGGAGCAGTTCCGGGCAGTGTCTTGTGGGCGACGCCGCCTTTTGCACCGACTGGATCCTGCCGGTGATTGCCTATGCGCTGGGCCCCCTGGGCGTGATTGGACGCTATACCCGGGCCAGTGTGGTGGATGTCATGCGCCAGGACTATACCCGCACGGCGCGCGCCAAGGGCGTGCCGGAACGCATGCTCATGCTCCGGCATGTCCTGCGCAATGCCCAGATTCCCATGATCACGGCCCTGGCCACCGAGGTCCCCAATCTGATGACCGGCAGCATTTTCATTGAGTCGACGTTCGGTATCAACGGATTGGGCAAGTACTTTGTGACCAGTGTCTTCAATCGGGACTATCCGATGATCATGGCGCTGTTCCTGCTGATCGCCTTCCTCTGGGGCCTGACCTACCTGCTCAGTGACCTGGCCTATACCTGGGTCGATCCCCGCGTGCGCCTGGGAGGCGTGCAAGCTGCCTGACCTGCCTGCCATCACGCGCGTCCCTGCGCGCTCCGTCTGCGTCCCCACGGTTTCGCTTCCATGTCCAATCCTGTCCCCATACCCAGCCTGCGGCGCCGGTTCTCATCTTCAGTTCCCGCGGTCATGGGTCAACACCGTACCCTCTGGCGCAATGCCGTGCGTCAGTTCATGCGCAATCGCCTTTCGATCCTGGGGCTGGGACTGGTGTGCTTCTTTGTCTTCCTGGCGCTGTTTGCCGACCTGCTGGCCCCCCATCCCTATGACAAGGTGTACTTTGAGCGGGTTCTCCTGTTCCCCCTGGAACATGCCGAGCACCTGCTGGGCACAGACGAGGTGGGGCGGGATTATCTCAGCCGTCTCCTGCACGGTGCCCGCACGTCCCTCTTCGTAGGCATTGCGGTCCAGATCGTGGCGGTGGCCATTGGTGTGCCCCTGGGCAGCATTGCCGGGTATCTGGGCGGGAAGGTGGATTATGTTTTCACCCGGGTCGTGGACATCATGTCCGCGTTTCCCGGCCTGCTGTTCACGATTCTCATCATTTCCCTGTGGGGCGGGGGCCTGTTCAAGGTCATTATGGCCCTGAGTATCATCAGCTGGATCGGCCTGGCCCGCCTGACCCGGGCCCAGTTCCTGCAACTGCGCGAACGCGGGTATGTGGAGGCGGCGGTGTGCACCGGCACCCCCCAGGCCCGCATTATTGCCCGCCACATCATTCCCAATGCCCTGACGCCCCTGCTGGTCGCCGTGAGCTTTGGCATCCCGGCCTCCATGTTTGGGGAGGCCGGTCTCAGTTTTCTGGGCATTGGCATCAACGATCCCCTGCCCAGCTGGGGTAAAATGGTAGGTGTCAGCAATGCCTATGTCCGCGTATACTGGCATCTGGCCCTGTTCCCTACTCTCGCGATTGCCCTGGCCATGCTGGGCTTTTCCTTTATGGGTGACGGCCTGCGGGATGCCCTGGATCCCCGCCTGATCGAGTAAAAAGGCCTCTTGCCATGTTCCGAAATCCTTTCCTGCCGTCGTGGTGCCTTCCTGTTCTGATCGGACTGCTGGGGGCACTGCTGACGGCTTGCACGGGCAGTGCACCGCGCGAACCCGTTCAGGTGTTGCCCACACCCACCATGCCCGTGGCCCGTTTTACCCCTGTGGCCGGGGAGATGAATGAGGCCGCCGCCGAGGAAACCAAGGAACAGATCCAGGCCACCGCCGTGGCCATCCAGGGCGATATCGAGGCGGGGCAACGGGTGTATGCCAACCGCTGCGCCGAATGCCACGGCGCCGAGCGGCAGGGCACGGATGCGGGCAGGGCCCTCACCAGCCTGGACATGACCATGGACGACTTCATCATATTCCTGCGTACCGGGGGTGATTTGGGCAATGATCACCTGTTTGGCACCACCAAGGTCAGCAACCCGGGCCTTGAGGCCCTGTTCGCTTACCTGACCACCGTAGCTCCCAATTGAAGCGCCCGCTTCGCGTACTGTCTGCGGGCCATGCAACATGGGCTGAGCCTGACCTTTTCCTGTACGCGGCGGGTATGCCCGCCCCGGATCAGGCGGTGCCCTGAACCCTGCCGACCCACACCCCGCCCGATTAGACCCGTTATCCTCTCCGCCGGCCCACACAGGATGGAACAGGGGTTGCGCGGTCGGCAGCCCAGTGGGTGGCGCAAGACGTGACATCGGAATCTCACGCGGGTGGCCCGGGACAGACAGGTACTCGCGGTGACCACCTTGCTGGCGGTCGCCTGCGGTATCCGCCTTGAGAACGCCATCGCCCGTCGTGCCCGCTACCGGCTACAGCCGAGGCACAACAGCCCGAGCGTTGTGTCCCCTGGGCTCGTGCATGCAGAAGTCGTGCGTAACACAGGTTCGACTTGTTCGTCTTACATGAACAGGACCTATCTTTGGAGCCTGCGTCGTGCCTTGGCCTCCTACACCCGTCGCGGCGACCCCGGTCGCCATGCCTGATTGCCTGCTGACCACCAGGGCAGTACGGCGGCATTTGCATGCCTGTATGCCCTCTCTGCACACCCCTCTTCCCACGCCGCGCACAGTGGTGGCACGCCTGGTGCGGCGACGGGCGTACACGGGGCAGGGCTTTATCCCGCGTGCCCCGCGGGACGACGTGATCCCCGCGCCACACGGGCGGGAGGAGGGCCCGACGCACGGGGCGTCCGACGGCGTTTTTCAGGCTGGACGGCTACACCTGCGTTGCCCCAAAACTCCTTGGGTTTGAGCCAGTATTTGAGATGCCATGACATGAACTATACATAAACAGGTGTTTCCCTACGTTCTATGGTACACACTTGAGCGCTTCCAAAGCCAACATCGCCAGCAACATTGACCGGGAGGCTGTGATGCCAACATTGCTGCAAGTATTGATTTATCGGTTGACCGACAGATACATAACCCACGCCCCAATATCCCTTTGGCTGGGGATCTTGGGGATTGTCATGGGTTTCCTCATAATCACTTCCTCCCCGGTTTGGGCCGCCAGTGATCCTACCCAGGACTCTTGTCCCACCGGGGAGGTTTGGTCCGGCAATGGTTGTACCTCGACGCAGGACCGCACATGCACGACGGGTTACGTCTATGTAGCTACCCGGGGCTGTGTCAAAGAAAATTCCAACATCTGCGGTGCATCGGGGTGGATAATGTTCGGAGGACGCTGCCAGCTCAGCAGTCAATCCTGCGCTGCGGGTCAGGAATGGCGGAACGGCAGTTGCCAGACCCGGGACGAAGCGGATTGTCCCGCTGGCCAGGAGATGATCGATGACACTTGCCAGGCGATCGTAGAGTCGCTCTGTCCGTCCGGATATGAGTGGAGTACCGCGGACAATCTCTGTGTGACCGAAAGCGATGATGGTTCTACCTCACCGACGGCATCCTGTCCCACCGGCAGTGTTTGGTCAGGCAACAGCTGCACCACGGTAGCGGACCGTACATGCTCCACGGGCTTCGTGTACGTGGCCCTGCGCGGCTGTGTGCGGCAGACGCCCGGTATCTGTGGTCTCAGCAACTATGTGATGAAAGGGGGCCGTTGCCAAGATGTAGATGAGGCCTGTGATGCGGGTCAGGTATGGCAGAATGGCAGCTGCCAGACCCGGGACGAATCGTCCTGTCCTGCCGGCCAAGAGATGATCAACGGCTCCTGCCGCGACATCATAGAGCAAACCTGTCCCTACGGATACCTCTGGAGTACCAGCAAGAACAAGTGTGTGGTAGATCCCAACCCGCCCTGTCCCATTGGCAGCTTCTGGTTTGGTGGCAGTTGCGTGACGAACACCGATCTCACATGCCCGAACGGACAAAGCTACATGATACACCAGGGCTGTGTTGCCGTTACACCGGACATCTGCGGCAAGAGTGGATGGACATTGTACGGAGGGCGCTGTCAGCCTGACGGGCAAACCTGTGAGGCAGATGAGGTATGGCGGGATGGCAGTTGCCAGACCCGGGACGAAACGGGTTGTCCCGCTGGCTACGAGATGGTCAACGGCTCCTGCCGGCGGATTCTTGCCGATCCGTCCTGTCCACCGGGATACAAATGGGAGACGAACCGTTGTGTCGTGGATGACGGCGACGATGGCGATGGCGACGGTGGCAATGGTGATGGTGATAATAATGGTGGCGGTGGCGACAACGGTGGTGGCAATACGCAAACACCCACCCCGCAAATACAACAAGCCGAGCAAGCAGGTGCAGCGATGAGTGGCAACGCCAATACCCAAATCGACGTCAACCTGCAGATTAGGCGTCCGGTGGATGTTTATACTATTGAAGGCAACCCAACCTCCTGGTATCTGATGTATGGCATCAACTTGATAGAGGTAACAGCCAAGTGGAAGCCCGACGATTCGAATGACGCGAAGCCAAGTCATTTACTGCTGTCCACGGGCTTCGCCACCGACACTGACAACGACTGCACCAAGGATGGCGACCCCTGTGTATGCCAGACCACAGAAATTACCGCGCAATCCGCCATCGTGAAATATACCTATACCGTGAACAATGTGCCGCTTCCGAGTCCGCCGGCGAACAACCCTGGCCAGTGGGAATTCTATGTGCAGGTGAATTATAACGATGTGGCGGCCGGTACCTGTAATGCCGCCTCGCCCCAAATTCCCGCGGCTTTGACAGCCGGCAAGACACACACGGCGAAAATTGACTTGCAGTAATTTGACGAACCCTGGAAAGGATGGGCCCAAACTGGCTTGGGTGTACATCCGCAGCGATGGATTGGCCCTGGTTGCTGCCGAGCCAGCAACCAGGGCCAATCCGGCCAGGCCAGTTCAGGCGTCCGGCAGGGAGTCAGGATCGACAGTGGGGGCGGTGGGGATGCGTCGCCAGCGGGGGACACGTCGCTTCCCGGCCATCTTGCCATCGTCCCGGTCACATCCCTCCCCTGCGCATGTCCCTGGTACAGAGAACACCTTATCCCGCCACAGGTGGCTGCCTTAATGTGAAGTTAACAGACTTGCGGTGCTTTTGGCCTACACTCTGGGCAATGACTTGCACCCGGATTTGCCTGTCCCAGACCATGCCCGTGTGACGGAGACAGGATGTGTCGGAGAGGAACACTTCATGCAAAACCTGTCTGCCCTGGTTGATCTGCTATCGACCCTGGAACCCTTTGCCGGAATTCCCCGCAAGGAATTGCGGCGCGATGTTCTGCCCGTCATCCGGCTCAGCAAGCAGAAAGAGGGCGGCTGTTTCTATCGCTCCGGTGACGACTGTGAAGCGGTTTTCTTCATCGTGCAGGGGGAAGTGTTGCTGTACCGCTACAGTTCATCCTACAAGAAAGTGGTATTGGCCCGCGTCACCGACGGGGAATTTTTCGGCGAACAAACCCTACTGTCCGGCAAACGGATGCATGCCTCCTGGGCCGAAGCCCTGACGGACACAACCTGTGTGGAAATCACCCGCCAGAATCTGGCCTATCTGCGCCGCCGTTTCCCGTCCCTGACCCTCAACATGTACGAGAGTGAACAAAGCAAACTGGGCCAGGCCCTGAAAACCGTACGCAGCATCCGGCTCGAATCCATTCTGCTCCGTGTGGTGCGGGCCCTGCTGCTGGCCTACACGACCACCAAGAGTCCGGTGCTGGAAGACCTGGGACACCAGGAAATTGCCGATCTGGTCGGCACCAACCGGGAAACCGTGACCAACATTCTGCATCAGCTGGCCCAGGAAGGGCTGATCACCAAGGGCCGCATGCAGATTACGCTGAACAATGTTGCCGGCCTGCAGGCCATGCTCAGCGAGAGCTGAGCACATCGCCTGGGCCATCGGGCCGGGAACTGCGGTCGGGCCTCCACGATACGTCAGTTCCCGGCCCTGCCCCCACCGACAGGAGACTGCCGTACCGGTCAGGGGTTGACCAGGTCGGCATCCACCAATATCACCATATAGCGCAGGGGCACGGCGCCGGTGTTGACCAGGCCGTGCAGCTTGTGGGGATCAAACACCGCAGCTTCCCCTGCGTGCAGGGTCACGCGTTCCTCGTCGAACTCCAGGGTGGCGGTGCCAGCCAGCAGATAGAACGCTTCATAGCCGCCATGCCGGTGGGGCGGATGCGCGCGTGCCCCGGGCGGCACTTCCGAAATGTGCAGATGCAGGGGTTCCCCCGTCACGTCGACATCCATCAGATAGCGCGCAATACCCTTGATGACGCGGGGTTGAAATGGCATGCGTTCCTGTCTCCCTGGCGGTGTATGGTCCACGGCGGCCCCATGCGGGGCGCGGATACTACTCCTGGTAGCCCATGCGCAAGGCATCAAAAAGCCGCCGGGTCAGCGCCTGAAACGTGACCGACACCTCGATCACGATGATGGCAACGGCAAAGATGATCGCCAGGAGGGCGATCTCATCCTGGGCCACCAGCGGCACCAGGGGGGGCAGGGGATTGCGCACTTCCGCGGTGACCCGGAAGAAGGGCGAAAACAGCGTCGAGGCCGCGGCCCCCACCAGGGCGCCCGACACGGTGCCGTAGGCGGTCAGCAGAATGTACTCAATGCTGATCTGGCCAATGATCTGCCCCCGGAGCACGCCCACCGCCCGCAAGACCCCAAACTGGAACATCCGATCCTGCAGCGAGGCGTAACTGTGCACCAGCAGGGCCAGAAACGCCATGGCGGCCGCCGCCAGAAAGCCCACGGACAGGGTGCCAAAGATGCCCACACGCTCCATGCGCTCCTGCTCGGCCGTGATCAGGGTGGGCACATGGCGCCACTTGGCGGGTTCTATGCCCAGCGTGCGAATGGCCTGCTTGAGCGCCAGCGGCTCCACCGTTTCGTCCACCTGCAGCCAGACATCGTGGGTAAAGGCCGTGCCCGCGAGCGCAAACAGGTGGTCCAGATTGCCAATGATCGTGGGGTACGGTTCGTGGTACACGGTGGCAAAGTGATCGTATACCCCCGCCACGATGAACTGGTCCTGGACGGACTGTCCGGTCGCCATGCTGACCTTGAGCCGAATCTCCTCGCCCAGATTCCGGTTCAGCTGGGCCAGCAGGGGCCGGGGCACCAGAATGTGGCGGGGCTCCAGGGCCAGCTGATTCATCAAGCCCCCCAGGGATTCAGGCGCGAAATCCTGGCGGAACCAGGTAACCCGGCCGAAGTCCAGGCGGTCCACGGCCAGAAAACGCAGGCGCCACTCTTCGCCACCGGTGACTTCCACTTCCGCCCGGTAATCTCCCACCCGGGACGCGGCCTCAATCCCGGGCAGGGCCTCGAATTCGTCCGAGGTGGGGATCCAGATGCCGGTGCCATCCATCAGGGTGCCGCCCGTAGGACCCCCAGAACTGTCCGGAGGGATATAGGGCTCAAAGGTCACATGCGCCCCCACCGCATAGCGCACCCGGTCCACCAGCCACTGGTCCAGGCTCAACGCCATGGAGTAGGTATAAATCCCCAGAGACAGGGACACAATCACCAGCAGCAGGGGGTTGATGTACCGCTGGCTATGCCGTCCCAGCTGCCGGAGCGCCAGATGCAGGGTGAGGAGCCGGGACAGGCCTGCCAGGGTGTCCAGCAACAGCATGAAGAGGGGGAACAGGCGCATAATCAGCAGACTGGCCGTGAGCACGAAGAGCGCCGGGACCAGGATCAGCAGGGGATCGCTGAACAGTTCCGCCGTGCGCTCCTGCACCATGGCCGCCAGGGTCCCCTGATTGGCCAGCTGATCATAGGCGTACCAGGTGGGGGCGATCAGCAAGACATCCAGATAGGCCCTTTGCCAGAAGGGGGGCCGCAGGTGCCGCGCCCGTTCCGCTTCCACAATGCTGTTCCGCGCACTGCGGCCGGCCGGGATCAGGCGGGCCAGCAGCGCCACCAGCAGGCCGGCGCCGATGAGCCACCAGTTGAGGCCCTGCAGGGAGACCGGGATGGGTTCCCGCACCGTGAAGCTCAGGAAACTGACCGTGTAGCCCATGAACTGGGCCACCAGCATGCCAAAGCCGATGCCGAGGGGAATGCCCAGGACAAACAGGATGAACTCCTCCATCAGGACGATGGTCAGCACGCCGCTGGCATTCAGGCCGCGCGACACCAGGACTGCCGTTTCCCGCTGTTGCCAGCGCGATATGATGGCGGCAATCATGATCAGGAAGTAGATTAGAAAGCCCAGGGCCGGCACATTGAAACCCAGCAGCTGAATCGTGAGAATGGTATTGCGCTGGACAAACTCTTTCAGGGGATCCAGGGCCGAAATATCCAGATTGGCTCCAGGCAGGTACTTGTCAATGACGGCCATGCCCTTTTCGTAGCCATTGGCATATTCCCGGGCATAGGCGGGATTGAGGGTGGCGTCGTCCAGGCTGATGTGCCAGCTCACAAAGCGGGAGCGGCTGGGCAGGATGGTTTCAATAAAGTACAGATAGGAGGCCCGGTTGATCAGCAGGGCATCCCGCAGCTTGGTATCGGGCGGATTGAACCAGAACGTATCCAGGCCATTCTGCGCCCGCCAGATGCCCGCGATGCGGACCGGAATGCCTTCCCCGGCGGCATTCAGGGCCAGATCATAGACTTCCCCGGCGGAAACCCCCATCTGGTCCGCCAGGGAAATGTGCATCCAGGCATCCAGCACCTCGGTCGAGGCCAGTTCGGTGTGATAGGGTTCGCCCTCGGGCACATCCAGATGGGGCTGCACCCCCTCGATGTACACCACGTTGACGGACGTCAGGTATTCCCGGACTTCCGAATAGACCCCTTCATCTTCCTGGGGCAGCAGGACCATGCTGCCACTCTCCATCTGCAGATCCTGCCGGTCCACCGGCAGGCCGATTTCCGCCGACAGGGTCTCACTGATGCTGCGGCCCGCGTTTTCGGCCGCGTGAATCCCCATGCGCTTGCGCGAGGACGGGAAAAAGTAGATGCGGGTGGAGAACGCCGGCCGGTTGGTGGCCGCACTCAGTGCATCCAGTTCCTGATTCAGGATGATGCGATCCACGGCCTGCGCGAAGAAGCCGGCACTGCTGAGCAGGCCCACGGCCAGCACGATCCCGATCAGCGCCAGGATGGAAAGACCAGGGCGGCTCCGGAGCCGCTTCAGGGTCAGCAGAAACAGGCCGCCGGTGGTGCGCAGGATTGATCCCATCGTGCCCGCCTACGGTTGCGGTGCTCAGGCCAGGTGCCGATAGGGCGATACAAATCCGGGCACGGCCACCAACAGGGCAAAGGCATTCGCGAAGGCATGCCCCATGGTCCAGTCCGCGGCCCCGGGCGTCACCACGATGGAGCCGGGCTGGACGGGCACAATCACCTGATCCTGCGGATCGGCCAGGGGGCGGCGATACATCACCACATGTTCGGCTGCGCCCCGGGCATGGGCCGGCAGGCCATAGGCGGTCCGGGGCAGAATCAGCGCCGTTTCCGAGTGATTCACCCTGGCGGTCGCCTGGATGGGCACCGGACCATGATGATGGCGGGAAGGTGGGGGCTCCCGATCCGTGCGCATGTCCAGCACGTGCATGTTGACACGGTTGACCCCACGCTCATCCACCGCCCCCGGCTCCGTCCTGACCGGCGGCAGCGCCTCGCGCCGGAAGGCCCCGGGATACGCCGCACAGCCCCCCGGCCTGTCCGGCAGATTGCGCAGCAGGGTCAACCGGGGCGCCTGGTACGCGGTGAGGGGCACGGTCACTTCAAAGTAGACGCCCTGGCCGGAAAGGGTGGCTTGGGACCGGGAGTGCCCATCCACGCATACCGTATCCCCCGGCTGCAGGGCCTCCCATGTGCGTTCCGTGATTGCGTGCAGATCGCCGGCCGCCGGCTGGCAGCGGGTGCGGGGATTGGGTCCCCGCACCAAGTCCCCCGGATACAGGCTCACGCCGGTCTCGTGGGCCTGCAGCAGGAAGAGGGCCACCAGGCGGTCGGGCATGGGGTAGATCTGCACACTGCCCCGGAAATGCCGGACCGCCACCTGACAGTCATCTCCATGCAGACGCGTATAGATTTCCGGTAGCCTGGCCAGGGACTCAGGATCATCCACGTGGGCGACGGGCGGATCCAGGACCGTGACGGTGGCCATCATCCGGCGTGCTGTCCGTTGGCGGCAGCCAGACCCACCCGTGAGGTGATGAGACCGGTGCCGGCACCGTAGCGGTAATGCGCATTCATTTCCTCGTTGCCTTCCATCGCCAGCACGTCTTCCAGGGCATTGAGGGCCTGGTCGTAGTCCTGGGTCTGGTTGCTGATCAGGGCGTCGTACAGGAGTGTCCGGCGATCGCCCTCCCGGAACGCCAGCAGGTTACGCTCCATGTCCAGCCATTCGGGCAGGATTTGTTCGTACATGATCTTCGGGGGGAGGGGATGCACGCGCAGGGGCTGGATCCCCATCTTGTTCACCGTCGCCGGGACTTCCACCACCACGTCGTCGGGCACACCGGCCAGGGCGCCCCTGTTGGGAATATTGACCTGGAAATGCCCCTCATTGTCATTGACCAGGCCGTCGATGATGGGCACCTGCTGCTCGTGGGTTTTTTCCTGGCCGAAGGCCTCGATCAGGCTGGCCCGGGGATCCTCGGCCACTTTTTTCATTTCGGCAATGCGATCCTCCAGGATCTGGACATGCACGGGACGGGCAATGTGGGTGTCGGGTCCGCCAAAGGGTTCGCCAAACCAGTGCTTCTTGACCGGCAGGCTGGTATGGTACCACCAGCCACCCCGGCGCGGCGTGTCACCAATGGGCATCAGCCCGAACATGCGGTATTGGTGGATGGTGCCCCGGGACATCTGGATGTCATGGGTGCGCTCGGCCCGGTGGGAAACCCAGTAGTCCTCGGCCTCGTTCGCGATCCAGTCCTCCAGCAGGGGATAGGCATCGGCGCCGTCATAGTAGAAATGGGTGAGCCAGATATTGTGGTTCAGGCCCGGGGCCTGCCACGTCAGCCTGGAGAAATCGGTCAGGCCCAGCACGCGGCAGATCCCATGCACGCCATAGTGGCCGTGACACAGGCCGCACACCTTGATGCTGCTTTCCCGGGTCATGAGGGTGCAGCCGTCGTACACCGGATTGCCGCTCTGGATCAGCCAGGCGTCCGGGCAGATGTCCTCCATGGCGCGTACGACATTGCGCATCAGCTGGAGGTTGTAATAGTTGCCGCCCCCGACACCACCCCCGTAATAGTAGCCGTACTTGTCGGCAAGCTCGCGGATGTGCCGCTGTTTGGCATGCGAGTGGGCCGAGGCCGTATTGATGACAAAATCCACATCCTGCAGGGTTTCCTCCAGGCTGTCCGTGAGTGAGAAGCGCAGATCCGCGCCCAGTTCCCGGGCATAGCGGGATCCCAGGAGGTGGATCATTTCCAGGCGCTCGGTGTCGATGTCCATGAAACTGATTTCACTGCCCTGCAGGCTTTCCGTCAGGCAGATGTCCTTGACCAGGCCCAGGGAAAAGGTGGCGCTGCCGGCACCGATCACAGAGACGCGGATGGGAGTAGACATGGGGATTGCTCCTTGCAGGTGAGAGGGATCAGGTGGTCGTATCGGCGGTCGCGGGCGGGCTGCCACCGGTTTCGTCGTACCAGCGTTCCCGGTAGGGAATGCCAATGTTGAAATGGATGAACGAATCGTCTTCGGGAGTGTAGTCTACCAATTCTCGGGTCTGGGTCAGGCCCATGCGCTTGTACCGGTTGTTGGACACACCGTGCACAATGCCATATTGCAGGGCGGGATCGGCATCCACGCAGCAGGCCAGCAGCTGGGACATGTCCCGGGCACTGATGAAGGTGCTCAGGTTTCGGCCGTTGACATCGAAGTGGGGCTGGTTGAATTCAAAGGATCCAATCCGTACCACCAGGCAGGAAAGGCCCCGGGTCTGGGCATAGACATGTCCGATGGCCTCCGCGAATGCCTTGGTGGCGCCGTACAGGTTCAGGGGACGCGGTGCGGAGTCTTCCTGTACCTGATGCTCCAGGGGATAACCGGCAATGGCTTGCACCGAGGAAGAGAGGACGACCCGCTGGCAGCCTGTGTCCACCGCGGCTTCCAGGATGTTGTACACCCCCTTGATGTTCCGTTCCAGCAGCGTTTCATAGAAACCGGCCTCGGTACTGGCCTCCGCGGCCAGATGCACGACCACATCCATGCCCTGACAGGCGGCGCGACAGGAGTCCGGATTGCCAATGTCCAGGGTGACCGTCTCCAGGTCCCTCAAGTGTGCGGGCATGGGCGTGGAACGAATCCCCAGGCGCAGGTCATACCGGGAGCGGGCATACGCCGCAAAGTGGGTGCCGATACGCCCCGCAGGACCTGTCAGCAATACCTTCTTGCTCATGGAAAGATTTCTTGTTGCTGTGCTTGTGGCCAGGAGGCAATCGGACCGGGACAGGAAGCTCCGTCCCGGCACCATTTCTGCACCTTACAGACGGGCTGGCCCCAGTGGTTGCCTTGCGGCCTTCTGGGGTCAAGTATAACCCAAACGCCGCGACGGGATCATGATCAGGGCAAACTTTCCCGGTGCACGGTACCGGCTGATGCAGGGAAGATAGCCGATTCCTGCCGACGCGATCCGAGGAGGCAATGCGGAAACGGGAAGTATATCCCGGCGAGACGAATTACCCGAAGTGGCAGTTGCCGCCACGACCACAGCCTATCCAGCAAGGTTGCCTGGCAGATGTTGCAGCTCTGTAGTGGGGCCGCGGTGTTGGGCTGGATACACTTTGCCTGGGGTTTGTGGGCAGGGGGATGGCATTTTTGTTTGCTGTCAAGTTTTAGGCGGCAAGCGGCAAATACATGACAGAGATTAATGCCGTCACCCAGGAATAATTGGCTCATTGCCCTTATTGCGGTAGGAGAAACTGATATACTTGTCTGGTATCCGCAAAGAGATTTTTGTGCCAATCAGGGCAAGATGCAGTGGGTGACATGATGACAGCTAATGTTGAGTGGACAAGAACAAACGGGGTCCTGGTTGCCAGGATATCCGGCCGTATTGACAGCAGCAATGCGGCAGACGTGCAAAGTGTTCTGGATGTGGAAATGGGCGAGGAAGACAATGCCTTGCTTCTGGATTTTGTCAATCTTGACTTTATCAGCAGTGCGGGCCTGCGGGTAAGCCTGGCAACCGCCAAGAAACTCAAGGAGGCGGGCAAGGAATTCGGTGTCTGTGCCCTTGAGGGTCCCGTGCAGGAAGTGATGAATGTCAGTGGCTTTGGCCAAATCATTGCCTTGTATAAAACAGTCTCTGAAGGTATCGACACCATGGGCCAAGAGCCACACAACGACAGCACGGGACTGAGTCTCAAGCGATCTGTCGATTTGGATATCGTGCGCGATAACGTCAACGACATCGCCCTTTTCACATTAGAGAAATATGAATTTGGCAACGACACGACGATTCCTGCCGACCAGCGAGAGGCAGCCATCGCACAGATAAAGGAAGTCTTGTGGCAGCAAGTCGAGGCATTGCGCAAGCAACGCCAGCAGGTTCTGGCCAACATGTTCGACACGGCGGCCAAGACTCTCGAAAATGCGCTGAAGCAGTAGGGATAGCCGGCATCCTGCCCAGCAGAACTGGATGAGGGACAGAGACGATAGCGGCAGAACGCTGGCGAAAATGTGTGCCTGCGGAGGCAAGAGGGCACTCCCATCGGCGGCAAAGGCCGTGGTCACCGTCGGCTACAGTTATGGGATGCCGGGCCGAAGCGGTCTGATGAAGACTTTCGGTGCCGGTTCCACCAACGGGGGTTCGTGCAGGAACCCATAGCGGAACGTTAGGACCGAAGGGTATCCGTCCCTTGGCGCGTTTGGCGTTCCCCACCGATTTGCCAGTTCCAATGAAGGTCTTCCGGGCAACGCCTGGAGCACCGATTTCTGCGGCATCTCCCGCCGTGAAAGGGAGAGCAGGCGGGCTGGGGCCTCAACACCAGGCGCCACAGCCCCACGGGTGGCCATGGCACGGACCCAACGTGTCTCCGGTGGGCTGACATGACCAGCCGGAAACGCATTTCCCCGGGATTTGCGCAACTGCCATAAACCAGACGACGTGCGCCGTCAGGTCTGTGCGGCCATGGTGTTGAATCCCCGGCGGTGTTACACGATCTGCCGTTGCTTGCAACCCGACGCCGATAAACCATGAACGCAAACCCGCCGATTGCGCCGTATACTGGCAGGAAGGACCTTGGGAGTCGTTCAAGCAACTTGGACAGACCCAGGGGTCGGCATCCTGG
The DNA here is from genome assembly GCA_963664185.2 of Caldilineaceae bacterium. Classification (GTDB taxonomy): domain Bacteria; phylum Chloroflexota; class Anaerolineae; order Caldilineales; family Caldilineaceae; genus Bin34. The sequence goes on from CAXXOQ010000204.1 coordinate 26,618, forward strand.
CTGCATGGGTACTGGACTTTGGTGGATTGCGACAAGTCCTATGGTTTTGGTTTGGCCAAACCAAAACCCCAATGCGGCAACTCCCAAGTGACCACCCCATACGGGAGGACAGTCCCTGGTCCATGCATGGGCCAGGGTTTCTGCCCTCCCGCATACAGAACACCGGACGATGGATTGAGGAACATCAGGCACAGTGGCCGTACCCGTAGCCCGGCTGGAATGCGGCTGCCTCATGGCTCAGGCTGAGACCTATGCCAGAAATGCGGGGCTGTCACCACAGGAAGTCCTGGCCGTGTGGCAAAGGGCAGACTTGCAGCAGTTGGGCGCGCACTGCAGACACCAGAGTCCTGCCATCCAGTTTGCGTTGTGCCGTCATGGATCTGAATCGCATTGGGCGCAACCACGTCCTGCATGCCCCGCAACGGCAGCCGACGCTTGAAGACGAAGAAATCCACCAACCGGGATCCACGGCACTGGCACCACGTAGCTGCATTGCCAGAGATACCGTGTCCACCCCATTCTGTCCCCTGCCATCAAGGCGGCAGTAAGCGGTACGCCGACGGATCCCTGCCGCATCCAACGGGAGAACATGCGGGAAGCTTCCCGTGTTACAGAGGTCTTCCAGGGGCTTCATCCCATTGCCAGCGCCACACCGGAAGCGGCATGCAGTCTCTGGTGACAGTCCTTCGGTTTCTGGACAGGAACTGTGCGCCACCATCCTCCTGCCCATGTCCCATAGCCTGCAGACACAGCTCCGGAACGTGCCTGCGTCAACCACCGATGGTCCCTGCAACGGTTCCACTTCCAGCACGGCCAGTAACAGGACCACCAGGGACAGGAGTTATGGGCAATGTCCCTTCATCGCATGGAACGGGAAGCAATACCCAGATCTGTGCGGACATCCCGTTCATACAGACCCCGCGGGAATCCGTGCAAGTTATGGAATCATGGAACGGCCTGGGAAACGATGCTGCCTGCACCACGGAACCGTCCTGCAGGCGCCAGATGAAGGACAGGGCAGTGGCCTTCCGTACCGTCCGGGGAAACGCTGTCGGCAGGCGCAACCGGTCTCTTGGCTCACCGCCTCTCTCGTATTTGCCGTCCGCAAGACGTCTTCCCCTCCCGTGCGCTACCTGTGTCCTATCGCTGCCGCCCCGTGTGGACAATCCTCAGGTTCCAGGGTTAGGCGGCTGGCTGATACGCCAACTGGGTACTCAACCATCGTTCCACCTGGGATACGGATACCCCCTGACGGGCCGCATAGGCCTGCACCTGATCCCGGGCCACACGACCCACCGTGAAATACCGGGCCTCGGGATGCGCGAAGTAGAAGCCGCTTACCGACGCGGCAGGCCACATCGCGAATGTTTCCGTCAAGCTGACATCGGCCAGCCTTTCTGCTTCCAGCAGATCGAAGAGCGTCCGTTTTGTGCTGTGTTCCGGACAGGCTGGATAGCCGGGAGCAGGACGGATTCCGCGATAGGATTCCGCGATCAGGGCCTGGGCATCCAGATTCTCCTGGGCCGCATAGCCCCAATAGCGGGTCCGCACCTGCAGATGAAGCCACTCGGCGCACGCCTCGGCCAAGCGGTCGGCGAGGACCTTGACCATGATCGCGTTGTAGTCATCCTGCTGTGCCTCCAGATTTTGCACCAGTTCCGGCACACCCAGGCCGGCCGTGACCACGAAACACCCCAGGTAATCCTGCAAACCCGACTCCCGGGGGGCAATGAAGTCGGCCAGACACAGCTGGGATCGGGTCTGGCCCTTGTCTTCCTGCTGGCGCAACATGGGAAACACCACTTCCGTTTCCGCATCGGCCGGGTCCCGCCGCACATAAATCGTCTCGTCCTCGCTCTGCGCCGGATACAGACCCCACACCGCCCGGACCTGCAAGCTCTGCTCGGCAATGATACGGTCCAGCAGCGCATTGCCGTCGGCCCAGAGCCGGCGGGCTTCGGGCCCCTTGTGCGGATCGTTGAGAATGCGCGGATACAGGCCTTTCATTTCCCAGGCATGGAAAAACGGACTCCAGTCAATGAAGTCCCGCAAGGCCGTGAGGGACACATCCCGGATTGCATGACGGCCGGGACAGTGCGGCCGGTGCAGCGCCGCCTGCACCGGCACAAACGGGAAGCGGCGGGACCGGGCCTCCGCCAGGGAAAGCATGGCCCTTGTGCGCGTCCGGTCGGCATAGGACTCCCGCAACCGGGCATATTCCGCCTTGATCTCCCGGGTATAGGATGCCCGGGTCCGGTCATGGCGCAGCTTTTCCATCACGCCCACACTGCGACTGGCATCCGGTACATGGATCACGGGCCCGGAATAGACCGGATCGATGCGGATGGCGGTATGCATGCGTGACGTCGTGGCGCCGCCAATGAGCAGGGGCTGCGTGAAGGCCTGGCGCTCCAGCTCGGAAGCCACATGGACCATTTCATCCAGCGAAGGGGTGATAAGCCCGCTGAGGCCAATCACCGCGGCCTGCTGCTCCCGGGCGGTGGCCAGGATCCGGTCACTGGGGGTCATGACCCCCAGATCCCGGATCTCGTAGCCATTGCAGCCCAGCACGACCCCCACAATGTTCTTGCCGATGTCGTGGACATCGCCCTTGACGGTGGCCATCACGATGCGGGGCGCCGTATCCCGATCCCCGGCCGCCTGCTTGCGCGCCTCAATGTAGGGGGTCAGCCAGGCTACAGCCTTCTTCATGACCCGTGCACTCTTCACGACCTGCGGCAGAAACATCTGTCCGGAACCGAACAGATCTCCCACCTGGTTCATGCCGTCCATGAGCGGGCCCTCGATCACGTGCACAGGATCCCCGAATTCCGTCAGGGCGGCGGCAGCATCCTCTTCTATGTATTGATCTATGCCATGCACCAGGGCATGCGCAATGCGCACCGCCACGGAGGCCGTACGCCAGGACAGATCGGGGGCCGCGCGGCGCGGTCCCTTGCGCCCCCTGAGGGTTTCGGCGATGGCGATCAGCCGTTCCGTGGCATCTTCCCGCCGGTTGAGGAGCACATCCTCGATACGGGTCAGCAGATCGGACGGAATGTCGGCATATACGGTCAGCTGCCCGGCATTGACGATGCCCATGTCCAGCCCCGCCTGCATGGCATGGTAGAGGAAGGCGGAATGCATGGCTTCGCGCACCATATTGTTGCCCCGGAAGGAAAACGAGATATTGCTGACGCCCCCGCTGACCTTGCAGTGGGGCAGCGTCGCCTTGATCTGGCGCGTCGCCTCGATGAAGGCCACCGCATAGTCGTTGTGCTCCTCCATGCCGGTGGCTACCGTCAGGATGTTGGGATCGAAGATGATGTCTTCCGGACGGAATCCGATCCCGGTCAGCAGCTGATAGGCCCGCGTGCAGATCGCGACCTTGCGCGCCACCGTATCGGCCTGCCCTTCCTCGTCGAAGGCCATCACCACCACCGCGGCGCCGTAGCGCTGGCAAAGCCGGGCCTGGGCCAGGAATTCCTCTTCCCCGGCCTTGAGGCTGAGGGAATTGACCAGGGCCTTGCCCTGGACATGCTGCAGGCCTGCCTCAAGGATTTCCCAGCGCGAGGAATCCAGCACGATCGGCACCCGGGCGATATCCGGTTCGCCGGCGATGAGGCGCAGAAAGCGGGTCATGCAGGCCACCCCGTCCAGCATGCCGTCATCAAAGTTGATGTCGATCATCTGGGCGCCGTTATGCACCTGCTGGAGGGCAATGGATACCGCCTTTTCGTAGTTTTCCTGAAGGATCAGCTTGCGAAAGCGGGCCGAGCCGGTGACATTGGTACGTTCCCCGATGTTGACGAAATTCGCCGCGGCGGTCACGGCACAGGGTTCCATGCCCGCCAGCATCGTCACGGGAGGCACTGTCGGCACCTGACGCGGCGGATACGCAGCCATGATCTCCGCCACGGCCCGTATATGCTCCGGGGTCGAGCCACAGCAGGTTCCGACCAGGTTGAGATGCCCTTGCGCGGCCGCCTCCTCCAGACTGGCAGCCATGTCATCCGGCGTCTCGCTGTAATCCCCGAAGGCCGTGGGCAAACCGGCATTGGGATAGCAAAGGGTCCGGGTGTCCGCGATGCGCGCCAGCTGGGCCAGATGGGGCAGCATGTCCCGGGTGCCCAGCGAACAGTTCACGCCCATGGCAAAGGGCTGGACATGCTGCATGGAATACCAGAAGGCCTCCGGGGTCTGACCTGACAGATTGCGGCCGCTCGCATCCACCACGCTGATCGACACCAGCACCGGGACGGCGGCCCCCCGTTCGGCGAAGAGACGCAGCACGGCATAGGCCGCGGCCTTGGCGTTGAGCGAATCGAAGACGGTTTCGATCAGCAGGATGTGGGCCCCGCCATCCAGCAGTCCCCGGGCCTGTTCGTGATAGGCCTGGGCCAGCGCGGCAAAGGACGTATTCCGGTAACCGGGATCCTCCACATCCGGTGAGATGGAGGCGGTGACATTGGTCGGCCCCATGGACCCCATGACCCAGCGCGGCCGGTCCGGTGTCCGCGCGGTTTGGGCATCTGTGGCCGCCCGCGCAATCCGGGCCGCAGCCCGGTTGACCTCGTAGGCCCGGTGGGACATGCCGAAGTCGGCGAGGGCAATGGCGGTCGCGATGAACGTATTGGTGGAGACAAGGTCGGATCCGGCCGCCAAATAGGCATCATGGACCTCGCGAATGATGTGGGGCTGGGTCAGACAGAGAATGTCATGACAGCCCTGCAGCGAGACGGCATGGTCCCGGAATGGCGTCCCCGCATAATCCTGCTCCGACAGCCGGTAGCCCTGCAGCATGGTCCCCATGGCACCATCCATGATCAGGATGCGTTCCTGGGCGTGGCGAGTGAGTTCCGGGAGGACAGAGGTCATGCATTTTCACCGTTGACTGAAATTCCCCATGCGCATCCCTGCATTATCCGCCCTATGGCGCAAGGCGTGGGATCATTCTGCCCCTTCTGCGGTATGGTCCTGCTGTGGGCACGCACAGTGAGCCCGGCTTCCGGTCGCATTGCCACACCTCCCTGACCGGCCCGTTGCCGGGCCACAGACGCTGACAATCCTAATCTGGCGGCATGATGCACCGACGGCTTCGGCAGGACCTTGGTCCTGCACCGAAGACAGCGGACATGCAGGAACCGGGCAAGCAACCTGCGCCAGGCATGGGGACGTAGGGAGAGCCGGAAAGGACCGCGTCTGCAACCGTTACGGACAGGGTTGACCCGGGGGGAGAGATGGGCTTGAATGCGCAAAGGCACAGGACGCAAACCCGTTCCTGTCCCCGGCAGGTGGACAGAATGGGTTGCGCTGACCAGAGCCCGGAACTGCCTCCGACAGTTCCGGGCTCCCAACCCTCAGCTGCAGGTCAAGCAACCGGTTCGCCCTGCAGGATTTCCTGGGCCCGTTGCGCAAATTCGGATTCTGGATCGCGCTTGATGGCCCGGATCAGGTGTAGCTTGGCCGCATCGTCGCCCTGGGCGGCCCGTTCCATGGCTTCGGCCAACCCTTTCTCCGAGTACTGCATGTCCTGGGGCACGATATCCAGATCGTCCCGCTCCCAGTAAAACTTGTAATCGTCACCGGTCCAGTCCTCGTAGACCTGCTCCCACGTCAGGGGACTGTGCAGACTGAGATGGGGTGTCAGCATATGGTCTGACACCGGCGCATTCCAGGAGGTATAGCGGTTGTCGAGGGACAGACGCATGCGATCCGCAGTGACGTTGGGCAAGGCACGATGCAGGGTCAGGCTGTGAAACATCAGGCAGTCGCCCACCTCATAGTCAATGCTGTGCCATTCCCCGTCATAGGCATCGGCCTCGACATTCAACTGTCCGGCCCCCAGAGAGAAGTGATGCTCCAGTACCCTGTCCACCCTGTGGGAACCCGGCACTACCGCCAGGCCTCCCAGTTCAATGGGACAATCGCCCAGGGGTGTCCAACAGGTAAAGGTCTCGTAGTTGCCCTGAAAATGGACAAAGTCCTGATGCACCGGCGTGGTGTGTTCCGTGAATTGGGGGAACCACATGCGGCAGATCTTCTGGGGATGCGCGAACACCTCCGATGCCATGATGTCGCCCATGACATCCATCACCTCGGGCGCGTGGGCAATGGCGTGCAAGGCTTCCAGCCGGTAGGCCTTGTGATACACGTCCGCGTATTCCAGATCGCCTTCCGTGCACCGTTTGGATACATCCGCCACCCCATCGATCAGCGGGGTATCCGGCAGGATCCAGCCATTGTCGCGCAGTACGGTCAGGATAGAGAGACGCAGATCCAGCAAGGCCTCCGGATCCTGCAGGCCACGGAAGAAGAGGTAGCCTTCCTCCTGCATGCGTGCCCGCAAACCTGCACCATTTCCCAACAAATCGTTGGACTCGCGGAACGGGGTCAGTTGTATTTCACTCATGGATTTGCTCCTTCCTGCCGTGCATGGAGTACCAGTCGCCATCGGACAAGATCGTAGCCCGGTAGCCGGCTGTCACTGCCAAATCATACCTTGGTCTTTGTCGAGCAGAATTATATCACTCCTGTAAACATGGGACAGATGCATGGCAAGAGCAACGTGCTCTCATAACCTGATACTACAGCAATCCTTCACAGGGATGCAGAACGTGAATTTTGGGAATGTGCAGTCAGGATACCTTCCACTAACCTGTAAACGGTTGTACCGTTGTCGCGCGACCAGTCTTGGGTTTGGGGGTTGTCGTACTTCCTGGCTCTGCAAACTGCATCGTCTATCATTTCTCGTGTAATCCTGAAAGAAGCGTGTTTGTCATATTTGTGAACGTGTTGCTTCAAGTGCTCAGTACAGGGCCGGGCGTTCTTGACTTTGGCATCTTCCAAGTGGAGCAGCAATCAATACTTGCATTCGGGATTGCCGGGACCACCTATGCAGTGGTTTCAACTGGCGGTTTAAGCCGCTTGACAACCTTAAAATACCCAGGTTCTGTCACGTCTCCTTCTGGCGAGACAACAAACACGTTTCTTGATCGACGCTGACGATGGGGGCTCTTGTGTCTTGCCTTTCGTTGTGGCATCAGAGTATTCCCATGATGGTACGCCCACAGGAATATCCGGTCGGCTAGTCAATATCCACAAACTCTGATCCGGGCAACAGGATTGGCACGCCCCCCAAACGACCTTGCAGGTACCATTTGCGGATATCGGTGTCTTTGTCAATGTCCCTGTATTCGCTCAAAGAAAGCAATTGGGAGATGTTGCATGCATCCCGTTCCACCATCCACATTTCATCACGACGCAGCAACTCCTGATCCATAAGCAAAAGATCATGGGTCGTCAACAGCAATTGGCCTCTGCGGGAAGCAGAGCATTGGAACAAAAACATTCCCAAAAGATGCTTTGTGAGTTGTGTATGCAAACTGCTGTCAATTTCGTCAATGACGTAACATCTTTGCCTTTCATTGGCCATGAGGTCCAGGAATGCCGGCAACAGATCCATGAGCCGCTGTGTTCCCGCCGATTCCTGGTGGAGACCAAACTTGAAATCCGTGCCATCCACCTTGGAGTGGTAAGAAACCGGTTTTTTGACAACGAGTCTGTCGTTCCTCAGGGTCAACAGAACCATTTGTCCTCTGTGGGAAACAATGCTGATGTATTTGCCTTCTTCGGCCTCTGCCATAATTTCAGACTTGATTTCCGCGGGCACTGACATTTCAGACAGGAATTCTTCTGCGGGCAGTTCTTCTTCACCCCATCGCTCTATACCTGTATCCAACTCTGCCAGCACTTTGCCTGTATTCTCCCACAAGCGATGATCCCCCCGTAGAGACATGGGCGCAGCGTTTGACCGGCGGGGTGATGATTGTCAAGGAATCCTCAAACCAGTCATACACCGGCCTGAAGGCCTCTACGGTCTGCGAAACAGAGTTGGTAAGGAACAACTGATTGGCGCGAGTACCGCGAAAGGCGAACTGCAATAACGGATCCTGTTCAAGAGATCGGTGAAAATTCGGCTCACCATTCCTGCGGTCATAGAGTATCTGCTCCCGCGCACTTGTGATTTTCACGAGCTTTTCTTCCCGAATCTCGTTGCGTGTCAGAGCGAAGCTGAATTCGTACAGATCTTCATCCACCAGGATTTCGAATGCAAAGCGTGAAGGATGCTTCACGCTGTTGTCATCCAGAAGAAACGGTTCTACCGGGAGCTTTTGCCTGGGTTTGGTCACCGTGCAGACCAAGCGTTGGGCGAAAGCCAGAGCATCACACAAATTCGTTTTGCCTGATGCATTGCCACCATACAACGCCGCTATCGGCAGGATCCGAATTTGATGTTTATCCAGTCGGGCCAGGCGCTTGCCGTGTTGCCGTTCCCTGCTGGCGATCAGGGAAAATGTCACGGGATCACGGAAAGACTTCCAGTTGGAGAGGGTAAATTGGACAAGCATTATATTCGGATGCCAATGGGGGATTTCCTCAATACCATAGGGAAATTCTATATATTTCACCATTTTGATCAATTCAAGGGTTGTATTTCCCTGTTTAACATATAGTTATGGATCTGTTGCCGGAAGGAAAATGTAACCTCATGCCAGCCGCAAGGGAAGCCAAATACTATGGTAAGGCTAACCACAAGGCAATATGCTGACCGCTGGGAGACCACCTGGAGGGATAGTCTCTTCTGGATGCGCGGTTCGGGCTCCGGGCATGCCCAACCCTCGTGACTTTGACAAACTTGATGCCCTGATCTATAAACGGAGATGGCAGACGGTGACACCGCCTGCGGTGCGAGCGTGCGGATCCCTTGCCCGGCAGGTTCCCTGCCGCCTTGATCTCCCCATGTGCCTGGACAGCAGTCCAGCGCTCACAGGATGCCAAGTCCCTTTGGGCCCGAGACCGGTACAGGCCGCAACCGGCAGTTGCCGTCTCCCGGGAACATTCCAGCCAACTTTACCGAATTGGGAAACACCTATGAAAGCCATTGACATACGCACGGACCACCCCGGACACCCGCTTGTCTGGACCGAGGTTCCGGACCCGGATTATGCCCCCACCGAAGTATTGGTAGATATCCATGCCACCGCCCTGAATCGAGCGGATCTGATGCAGCGGGCGGGCAACTATCCTGTACCACCAGACGCCTCGTCCATTCTGGGCCTGGAGATGGCCGGGACCATCGCAGCCCTGGGGGATGAGGTTGAGGGCTGGTCGGTAGGCGACCGCGTATATGCCCTTTTAACAGGCGGCGGCTATGCAGAACGCGTCAACGTGCCCGCCGTCATGCTGTGGCCTATGCCGGAAGACTGGAGTTTCACGTATGCGGCCGCCATCCCGGAAGTCTTTCTGACCGCCTATCTCAATCTGTTCATGGAAGCCGGTTTGCAGGCCGGGGAAACCGTGCTGATGCACGGGGGCGCCAGTGGCGTGGGGACCGCAGGCATACAGATGGCCCATGCCGCAGGATGCCGGGTGATTGTGACGGCCAGCACGGAAGCCAAGATCGCCCGTTGCCGGGAACTGGGCGCGGACCTGGCGATCAATTACAAGCAGGACGATTTCGTGGCGCGGATCCAGGAATTCACGGCCGGGGCAGGTGTTGACGTCATCATGGACATGGTGGGCGCCCCCTACCTGGAGAAGAATATGCAATTGCTCAGGGTGTATGGGCGCCTCGTGATCATTTCCGTGCTGGGAGGTGCTACCGCTTCCATCAATCTGGGCCAGCTCATGCGCCCCCGCCTGCGGCTGATCGGGTCCGTACTCCGACCCCGGTCCGTAGCGGAAAAGGTCACGATCATGCAACGCTTCGATGAACAGTTCCGGTCCCAGCTGCTGGCAGGCACCATTCAACCCATCATTGATTCCGTGTATCCCATTGCCCAAGCCAACGAGGCACAGGCCTATATGGCAGACAACCGCAACATCGGGAAAATTGTGCTCAACGTGCGACCCTGATGATAGCCCACAGTCCTGGGTCCCTGCGTGCGGTCCGGCGACGAACGCTGCCTGATGTGGCCCGTGGATCCCGGGTGTCCGGCAGTCCTGGCGACATGGGTCACCAGGATTCCTGAGGGATTATGAAACCCGGGACCGCGCACGGCCCATCGGCCAGGGCCACGCAGGGCCCAATTCCACGGGCAGTCTTCCGTGCCTGTGGCTGCGCCGTGGCGGTTCTGCCCTCGGCCACGGCTCCCTGTCCTGATGGAACTGCCGGCAACGGCGAGTAACCCCAGACCTTCCTCCTTCCTGTGTGAGGAGCGGATCAAGTCCGGGGATACAGGGACTGCGATCGTCCCCGGTGCGTCCTGCGTCTACGGATTCATGAAAAATATGAGGGTGGGATCCAGGGGATAGGCGCCAGCCTCTTCCCCGTACACCGAGAAGCCACGCCCGGACCCCGCACTGGCCGAGTCCAGACGCAATGCCAGTTGGCCGGTGCCCGCATCCAGGGACAGTTGCTGCAGGGCCTCACCTTCTATGCAGAGTCGGCAGAGATAGCCGTAGGAGCCCGGTTCATGTCCATGGTAGTGGCTCAGGACGCCCCGGGCATCCGCCGGATCGTCCGCCAGTTCCAGGGTGCCCACCTGTATGCCATTCAGGCTTACCTCCACCCGGGACGGGAACTGGCGTTCCATGGTCTGTGGCGTGTGCTGCCGCCAGTTGCGCGGGGGCCAGGACAGCTTTTCCATTCTGTCCGCCCGCGATCCCAGTTCACACCGGAACTCAATACAGGAAAGTTTCTCCGGATCCACGGCTGCCGGCATGGCAATGACATAGTCCAGGGCGCCCGGACCGGCCCCGGCTACCTTGCTGCCGGCCGGACTTTGCTCCGGGATGGGCCAGGTGCAGGCCCTGAAGGTATCAGGCCGAAAACGGACCCACGTGGCATCCGCCCATTTCTCCAGCCGGGGTGCGGGACCGGCCGTGATTTCCAGGTTCACGTAGTTGCGATGCAGGATCTCGCCCGCGGCGTTCGTGAGCCGCAGGGCCACGGTCGCCACGCCCGCCACGGCCCCCACCGGAAATACCACTTCCGGACCGGTCACAACCCCGAAACGTTCCGGGGTCACGTCAATGGTACCGGCGGCGATCCCGGACGTTTCCCCGCCGGTGTCCACCAGCACCGCCTCCCAGCTGACGCGGGCGGCGTCCAGTTCCGGTCCCCAGTTGCTGACAAACAGCGGGGCGCGGAAGGTCGCGCCCGGTGCCAGGGTCTGGCAGGGCGGACAGTCAAGGCCCACAAACAGGGGTGCGTTGAGATCGGCCACGGTCATGCCTGCCACGAAATCCTCATACCCATAGAATTTGCGGGACCGGTCATATTTGACAAAGCCGTTGTGCTCCCACTCGATGTCGGTCAGTTCCGTATAGACATAGCCGCAGATGGCAGCATGACGGCGCAGATCACTGGTCAGGAACTTGAAGCACCAGGAAATGTCCATGTCGCCCATGGCGGCGCTGATGCCACCGTACTCGCTGTTCATCAGGGCTTCACGGCCCTGGACATTGCCTTCCCCGATATAGTTGAAGGCGGAGCCGGGGTAGGTATTGTCCACCACCCGCTGGATGTGGCTCCGTGCCTTGGCGTAGTCGTTGATGTAAAAGTGCCAGGAGTTGACATCGGTCTCCACATGATCATAATTGCAGGGCGAATTGTCCTCCACCAGGCGGGTCGGGTCGAGTTCCCGGGCCAGATGCACCATTTGGCGCAGCCACTCTTGGCCCTCCTGCGTGTCCAGTTGGGTAAGCCCCCAGGTTTCGTTGAACAGAATCCAGAGCATGATGGAAGGATGGTTGCCGTCCCGCTCGATCATGCGCCGGATCGTGTCCGCGCACACCGCCCGCATGGCGGGGGAATCCAGATCCGGACTGGGCATGTCGTAATGGATCAGGAGGCCCAGCCGATCGGCCCAGTAGTAGTACCGGGGATCATTGATCTTGATGTGGCACCGCAGCATGTTCAGGCCGTATGCCTTGGCCAGGGCAATGTCCCGGCGAATGTCGTCGTCGGTCGGATAGGTATACAGGCCGTCCGGATGGAATGCCTGGTCCAGGGCGCCGCGCAGGTACACCGGTTCATGATTGAGAAGCAGGTACTCCTGCGCGTTGTCCCCCCGCACGGCCCGGCCAAACTCGCGCATGCCAAAATAGGTGGCAACTTCATCGGGCCGGGCGCCGTCATCCGGGCACAGCCGGACAAGGGCATCGTAGAGAAAGGGATGATCCGGTGACCAGAGATGCGGGGTCGGCACCGGTATCTCCATCTCCACCGTGTGGGTCCCCGGGTCCAGGTCCCGGACCGTGACAGCCGGGGCAAACTGCTGGTCGGGTGACTCGATCTCCAGAGTCCACGGGCCCCTGCGCGTTGTCCGGACACGCACACTGGCCGTTGCACGCTCCCCGGCAATGTCCGGCCCAAACCGGATGTGTTCAATCCAGTCCGCCGGCCGGGCTTCCAGCCAAACGGTCTGCCAAATGCCGCTGCTGTAGGTGTACCAGCGCGGCACCTGCTTGCCCACCAGGGTTTCCGCATCCGCATTGTCGTAGGCCCGGACGGTCAGGCGGGCGGACTCCCCCGGAGCCACGTGGTCCCGCAGATTGCAGGCGAAAGGCAGGTAGCCGTTCCGGTGTTCCGCCACCAGCTGGCCATTGATCCACACCCGGGCTTCCCAGTCGATGGCCCCGAAATGGAGGATGGGGTCCAGGCCCTGCCAGTCCGCCGGAATCGTGATGTCCCGTTCGTACCAGCCGGCCCCCTTGTAATCTGTCCGGCCCTGTCCCGAGAGCGCACTTTCCCAGGGATACGGTACCTGGATGGTGCTGCCTGCACGGGACACATGGCCCGTCCTTTCCCAGCGCATCTGCTCGCCCACGCTTTCTGGATCAAACTGGAAATGCCAGGTTCCGTTCAGGTTCTGCCACGGGGTACGCACAAAGATGGGACGGGGATGTTCAGGGCGGGGCATAGTCATGCAGGATGCTCCTTTCAGGCACAGGACAAGGGGCTCGGTTGCGCGGCAATCATGGTCACCGGGCATGAGCATTTGATAATTCTGTGTGTACGCCCCATAATACGCTCCGTTACCGTCTGGCAGGCCATGAGGGCCTGGCGGAACGGCAGGCAGCGGGCTTGGGCGAGGTGAGATAACGCTCCATGATTATAACGGATGTCAAGGCGGTCTATCCGCAATGGCAGCGCCCGTTTTCCCTGCGCTGGCAGTCCCATTTCTGGCAGATCGTGGTGCGCGTGGAGACCGATGCCGGTGTCGTGGGGCACGGCTACGGCGGGGGCGGCGAACCGGGCGTCCTCGTCATCAACCGGCACCTGCGGCATCACCTGCGGGGGCTCCGGATCGACTGTCCGGAAGACATCGCCCGCGCATGGGCGATCCTGTACCGGGCGTCCCTGCCGTATGGCCGGGGCGGAATCGCGTCCATGGCCCTGAGCGGGGTGGATATCGCCCTGTGGGATCTGCTGGGGCAGGCGGAACAGAAACCGGTCTACGAACTGCTGGGGGGCTTGCGCAAGCCCCGGGTACGGGCCTATGCCTCGGGTACCGAGTTCGCCCGGTACCGGGATCGGGGGTACACCGCCATCAAGTTCAGCCACCAGTGGCGGGACGAGGCGGACTACGATTCGGCCGTCCACCTGGCGCAGCAGGCCCGGCAGGCGCTCGGCCCCGCGGGCCTGGTCATGGCGGACTGTTACATGTCCTGGGATGCGACCGTCACCCGCCGCATGGCCGCCCTGCTGGCAGAGTTCGATCTGTTCTGGCTGGAAGACGTGCTGACGCCGGATGACCTGGAGGAGACCGCCAGCCTGCGCCGCCAGATCCAGACGACCCGCCTGGCCGGCGGCGAACATGAATTTGCCTACCAGGCCTATGCCGCCATGGCCCGGCTGGAGGCCCTGGACATCTGGCAGCCCGATGTCACCTGGTGCGGGGGCCTGACCGCGGCCCTGCGTATCGTGGACCTGGCCCAGGCCCATGGCATTCCCGTCACCCCGCACCGTGGTGGTGAAGTATGGGCCCTGCACCTGGTAGCCGCCAGCGACTGCATGGACCTGGCGGAAATCCATGCCGACACCTGGCGTGACGACGCGCCCCGCCTCTGGCTGGACACCCCACCGCTGGCAGACGGCTGTATCGTCCCGCCGGATCGGCCCGGTTTCGGGGTTCGTCTCAATCCGGACCTGCTGTAAGCGGTTCCCGTACGGGCGACCGCCCCGTGTGGGCCCAGCTCCCTGTTCCCTGCCCTGCCCGACTGCTGTCCCATGCCTCCTGCCCTGTTCCGCGCCCTGCGCGCCCAGGACTATGATCTCCGGGCGTTGCGGGGGGTTCCCCGCACCCGGGCCCTCTGGCGCTTCCTGACCGGTTACCGCTGGGTCCTGCTGGCCGCCGCCCTGGCGCTGGGGGTGGCGGCGCTGGCCCGTGCCTCGTTTGCCTATGTCATCCGGTACTTCACGGATGAGGTGCTGCTGGCCCAGCAGTTTGAGCGCGTGCCCTGGATTGGGCTGCTGTTTCTGGGCCTGGCCGCGGTTTCCGGAGGTCTGACCTTTGGCGGGGGCCGACTGGCGGCGGGGGCTGCCGAGGGCGTGGTACGCCGCCTGCGGGTGTTCCTGTACGACCAGCTGCAGCACCTGCCGTTCGCGTACCACAACCGCATGCAGACCGGCGAACTCATTCAGCGTTCCAGTTCCGATGTGGAGGAGGTGCGCCGACTTCTGGCCGAACACATCATGGGCATGGGCCGCATCGTGACTCTCTCCTCCATGAGTTTCATCGCCATGTACCGTCTCCAGCCCGGCCTGGCCCTGGCCTCGGCCGTGGTCATTCCCATTGCCGTGTTCATCTCCACCCGGTTCTGGAGTCACCTGGCGCGCATCTACAACGCGTTCCAGGATCAGGAAGCCCACCTGTCCTCGCTGCTCCAGGAAAACCTGTATGGCGTGCGCGTGATCCGGGCCTTTGCCCGGGAGCCCTATGAAATCCGGCGCTTCGACGCGGCCAATACCCAGCTGTACCGCCGGGGCCAGCGGCTGGTGCGGTTTCACAACATCTATTGGCCCACGATGGACATCGTGCTTTCCCTGCAGATGATCGTCTCCATCTGGCTGGGCGCGCGCATGGCCGTGGCCGGCCAGATCACGCCCGGCACCTTCCTGGCCTTCACGGGGCTGCTGGGCATGATGATTGGCCCCATCCGGCATCTGGGCCGCATCTTTGCCCTGACCGCGCAGGCCCTCGTTTCCTTCACCCGCATCATGGAGATCATCGAGCCGCAACGGGAACCCCTGGACGCGGGGGACCATCTGCCATCCCACAGCCTGTCCGGGGCCGTGCGGTACGAGAATGTCTCCTTCACCTACGAGGAGGAAGAGGCAACGGCCGTCCCGCAGGCGGACCGCCCGGCGCAGCCCGTCGTGCTGCACCGCATTTCGTTCGCCGTGGAACCGGGACAGGTAGTGGCCATTCTGGGGGCCACCGGCTCCGGCAAGTCCACCCTCATGAATCTGCTGCCCCGGTTCCACGACTATACCGAGGGCCACATCTATCTGGACGGCGTGGAGCTGAACCGCTATCCCCGCCGGTACCTGCGCCGCCAGATTGGCATTGTCCAGCAGGAACCGTTCCTGTTCAGCCGCTCCATCCGCGCGAACATCACCTACGGCACAGAACGCGCCTGTACGGACGCGGAAGTCCAGGCCGTGGCCCGGGCCGCCAACATTCACGACAACATCCTGGCCCTGCCCGAGGGGTATGACACGGTCGTGGGCGAGCAGGGCGTGACCCTGTCCGGCGGCCAGCGGCAGCGGATCGCCATCGCCCGCACCCTGCTCAAGGATCCGGCCCTGCTGATTCTGGATGACGCGACCAGTGCTGTGGATGCCGATACCGAGACATCCATCCGCGAGGCCCTGCGGCACCTGATGCGGGGCCGCACGACCTTCATCATCGCCCACCGCATCTCCTCCATTGCCCTGGCCGACCACATTCTGGTCCTGGATCAGGGCCACATCATCCAGGCGGGCACCCATGCCGAACTGCTGGCCCAGCCCGGCATCTATGCCGAGGTGTTCCACCTGCAGACCACGATCGAACAGGAACTGACCGCCGATCTGGAAACGATTCTGGCCCCCGTCCACCCATGAGCACGCACCGCCAATTCGAGGAAGAGGAATTCGCCGCTGCGCTCAGCGGTCCCGCCCTGTGGCGGCTGCTGAAACTGGCCCTGAATTACCGCAAGTACATTGCCGGCTACGTGCTGGGGGTCCTGGGCCTGTGCCTGATGGAGGCCACGCACATCTATCTCGCCAAGCGCATTCTGGATGAAGGCATAATGCGCAGCGATATGGACCCGGTCCGGCACCTGCTGGTGTGGTGGGGCCTGGTCAGCGTCGCCCTGGCGGCCTGTGTCGCGATCTTCATCTTCTGTGCGGGCTCCATGGGCCAGGCCATGAACTACGACCTGCGCAAGACCATGTTCGGCCGCCTGCAGGAACTGTCGCTGTCCTATTACGACAAGACTCCGGTGGGCTGGATCATGGCCCGCACCACCTCCGACTCCCGCCGGGTGTCCGAACTGGTCTCCTTCGGTTTCCTGGACTTTCTCTGGGGCGCCACCTCGGTCATCGTCTTTCTGTCGTTCATGGCCGCCATCAACGGCCCCCTGGCCCTGATCATGCTGCTGATCATCCCGGTCATGGTGCTGTGTGCCCTGCTGTTCCAGCGGCATATCCTCGGCCAGTGGCGGGATGTGCGGCGCCTGAATTCCCGGATCACGGGCACGCTGGCCGAGGGGATTCACGGGGTGCGGGTCACCAAGTCCCTCAACCGCGAGGCTGCCAATCTGGCGGAATTCAGTCCCGTGGCCACCGCCATGTTCCATGCCAGCTACCGGGCGGCCTGGCTGTCGGCCCTGTTCCTGCCCGTGGTCCAGATCATAGCGGCCCTGGCAGTCAGTGCCGTCATCCAGATGGGCGGCTGGCAGTTCCAGCAGGGCACCATTACGGTGGGCGGAATCCAGGCCTTCATTTCCTACATCTTCTGGATGCTCTTTCCCATTCAGGAAATGGCCCGCGTGTTCGCCCAGTTCCAGCAGGCCATCGCGTCCGCGGAACGCATTTTTTCGCTGATCGATTCCCTGCCGGAGGTCCAGGATCAGCCGGGAGCCGTGTCCCACACCTCGCTGCGGGGTCCCGTGGAATTCAATGCCGTCCACTTTGCCTACGAACCAGACCATCCCATCCTGCAGGACTTCCACCTGCGGGTGGAAGACGGAGAAACCATTGCCCTGGTGGGCCCGACCGGAGCCGGCAAGAGTACTGTGGTGAATCTGCTGTGCCGGTTCTACGAACCCCAAAGCGGAGCGATCCGCATCGGCGGCCAGGATCTCCGTGCCATGACGCTTCATGCCCTTCATTCCCGGATCGGGATGGTGCTGCAGACGCCCTATCTCTTTTCCGGCACCCTGATGGAAAACCTGCGCTTCGGGCGCCTGGAAGCCACGGAGCGGGAGATCCGGGCTGCGGCCCATCTGGCGGGCGCAGCCGAATTCATTGAGGCCCTGCCGGAGGGCTACGAGACGGAAGTCGGAGAGGGCGGCTCGCTTCTGTCCCTGGGCCAGCGCCAGCTCATCAGTCTGGCCCGGGCGATTCTGGCCAAGCCCGATATCTTTATCATGGACGAGGCCACCAGTTCGGTGGACACTTTGACCGAAGCCAAGATTCAGGAAGGGATGTTTACGCTGCTGGCCACCACGACCAGCTTTGTGATCGCCCACCGCCTCTCCACCATCCGCGACGCCGACCGCATCCTGGTGATCAAGGATGGCGGGATTGCCGAGATGGGCAACCACGCGGAACTGATTCGGGCGGGCGGATACTACTACGATCTGTATCGCAAGCAGTTCCGGACCGAGCGCAGCAAGCATACCGATCCCTTCTTTGGATCGAAGCTGGCGGGTGCCTGAAGCCGGAGGTCATGCCCCCACCGGCCGGCTGTTCCGGTCCCGGCTTCGGTCAGCCCGACAGATCCGGGCGGCCAGGTTCCCGGGAACCTGGACAGGACCTGATCCCCACTCCGGTCAGCCGGCAGACGGTACGATCCCAACCGGAAAGCAACCGCCTGGACAGCATGTATGTTATATTTGCGGGCTGTGCGGGCCTCTAGCTCAATTTGGCAGAGCAACGGCCTTTTAAGCCGTGGGTTCTGGGTTCGAGTCCCAGGGGGCCCATACCAAGCTGGAGGTCGGCCCAAGCGGACCGTTTCCTGCCTGGGCGCCTCACCGGGGGACATGGTCCATTGCCTCCTGTCACACCGCAGCCAACATCGGGGGCAGAAAGCCAGGGGGCAAACGCGGATACCCACCTGCGCAGGGCCCATGCGGCTTGCGGCAAGACAGGTGGGAACCGGACCCATGCGGGAACTCCTGCACCGCGTTTCGTATCCGGCGGCGATCCGGTCTGGTGATACAATCCGGCCATAGAGGCTGTGCCCTGATCCGGCAAGGGCATGCGAGGGCCGGACCTGCATCTGTCTGCGCAAAACATGATTGATCCGACATGCGTATTCTGGAAGAGATCGAAAGTCCACGGCTTTTGCTGCGCAAGTCCAGTATCGTGGATGCCCACGACATCTACCGCAACTACGCCACCGACGAAGTGGTAACCCAGTATCTGCCCTGGAATCCGCATGCCGACATTTATGTCACACGCCGGTTCCTGCAGGAATGCAATGAAAGTTGGCGGGATGGCACGGACTATTCCTACAGTGTGGTGCACAAGGCGGAACAGCAGGTGATCGGCATGATCTCCCTGCGGCCCGCAGCCCACAGTGTGGAGGTCGGTTATGTCCTGGCCCGGGAGTACTGGGGGCAGGGCCTGACGACGGAGGCGCTGGTCGCCCTGAGTGACTGGTGTCTCGATCAGCCCGAAATCTGGCGGGTAGAAGCCTACTGTGATATCCAGAACAAGGCTTCGGCCCGGGTCATGGCCAAGGCGGGCATGCAGCAGGAAGGCATCCTCCGCAAGTATCTGTCCAATCCCGGTCACGGTACCGTCCCCCAGGATGCGTTTCTGTATGCCCGCGTCAAGGAAGATCTGAAGAAGCCGTAGGCGGAGTCCCATGGAGGCCATGTCCACACCCCTTTCCGGTCATGCTTGGGCAGGAGGAGGGAGCATCCCGCTACGGAGTGGTCGCCCAATACAGGCTGCCGGTGTACCGCACCGGCGGGCGGTTGCGTTTCGCCTCTCTTCTGTGGATGCGTGGTGCCCAAACCACAACGGTGCCGGAAAAGCCAGCGGCCATGATACCCCTGCGAGGGGAGCGCAAAATGGCGGAAAACACGCAGTCCCGGTTGGGTGCTGACGGGTGCCACCGCGCACCGGAAACCCCCGGTTGCCCGCGTGGCTGCCGACGGCAGGCAGGGCGGGCATGACACCGGACGATCTCCATATCCTGCTCCAGGAGGGAGAAGGAACTACGCTGGAGTTCAAGGAAAGTCTCCCATCGTCCCTGGCGCGGGAACTGGTCGCGATGGCCAACACCATCGGCGGCAGGATTTTGCTGGGTGTACGTGACGACGGGACCGTGGTCGGCGTACAGGACTCCAACGCGTTGCGCGCCCGCATCCAGGACATCGCCCGCAACTGCGATCCGCCGGTCCTTGTGCAAGTCGAATCGGTCGGGGAAGTGTGCGCAGTCCATGTCCGGCAGAGTGATACCAAGCCTGTCCAATGCAGCGATGGCTTTTTCTGGCGTCAGGGGGCCGTAACGCAGAAACTGACGCGCAACGAAATCCGCGACTTTTTCCGACGCGAAGGGACCGTGCGTTTTGATCCGGCGCCCTGTCCCCAGTTTATCTACCCCCAGGACTTTGACCACGGGAAGTTTGACGCCTGGCTCCATCTTGCCGGCATTACCGGTGGGCCTCGGGTCGAGGACGTACTGGTCAACATTGAGGCTGCCGAGCGCACCGGCGGCCAACTTCTGTTCCGCAATGTCGGCGTGCTCTTCTTTGCCCGGAACGTGCGTCGCTTCTTCCCCGAGGCCTATATCACCTGTCTGCTGGCGCGCGGCACAGACAAGGCACACATTCTTGACCGCAAGGACTTCGCGGGCGGGATCGTGGCGGACATTGAGGACGCCCTGCGCTTCGTCGAGCGCAATACACGCACCGCCTACCGCATTGAAGGATTGCAGCGGCAGAATGTCCCGGAGTACCCGGCCGGGGCGCTGCGGGAGGCGATCACCAATGCGGTCATGCATCGGGACTGGTACTTTGACGGGGCCAACGTATTCGTGGAAATCTACGCGGACCGCATTGAAGTGGTGAGTCCCGGCAGCCTGCCCCAGGGCTTGTCGCTCGGTGATCTGGGCAGCCGGAGCGTGCGTCGCAACGCCCTGGTCGCCGACCTGCTGCACCGCATCAGTTTTATTGAGAAAGCCGGCACCGGCATCCACCGCATCCGCACCGAGGCCCGGGAGTTGCGCTGCCCGGAACCAGAATTCCAGGCCAACGGCTTCGTAACGGTCATCTTCCGACCCAACCCGGAGGTGAGGGCACAGGCAGACGGTCGATCCACTACCGGGGAAGTCACCGGGGAAGTCACCGGGGAAGTCACCGGGGAAGTCAGGCTGCTTCGCGTCATGGCAGGAGAAATGAGTCGGGTGCAAATCCAGGAAGCTCTCGGACTGAAGCACGAAGACCACTTTCGCAAGGCGTATCTGCGACCTGCCCTCCAGGCGGGATTGATTGAAATGACCATCCCCGAAAAGCCGCGCAGCCAGCACCAGCGCTACCGCCTGACGCCGCGCGGACAGGCGCGCCTGCGGCAAGTCCGGACGTCGCACTAGGCGAAGACAATCTGGCCGAAACAACCCGACTTGCGGTTCCGGCTCGCTACTGCGCAAAGCTGCCGATGCGGCACTGTGCGGCTTCACCATCTATGGCCAGGAGATGGCCAACTTCCTGAGAGTATCGATATGACAGGATTCTCCCAGGCGGACAGAGCGCCCAGTCACAGGCCCGGACAAACGCCAGGAATGACTTTGTACCGGGAATAAGGTTGCCAATCCCTGAGGTGCAGGCGCGGAATGACCTCATAGAAGCATTCCAGTTACCAGCACCCCGTTTCGAGATTCCAGACGACTTCACCCGGATCGTCCTGTTCTCTCACAGCGGCTTGGCTCGTATGGATAAGGGTGAAGGAGGCGGGGCCTGCGATTGGCCTGCCTGTTTGCGTTATGTCATGAATCAACCGATCAACAACACTTCAATTCGGGAGAGATTTAGCCTGGATTCAAAGAATGCCACCAGGGCGTCACTGCTTCGCAAAGAAGCTGTAGAATCGGGTCTCTTGGTCATGCCAAATTCCCACTACAGGTTCCGTACACATTCTTATCTGCCTTATTGGGCTGGTCCATCCAAGGGAAATTGACCAAGTTGCCGACACTATTCGAATTTTGATTGAAGACACACATGGAGTGTCGGTTGACCAGGACAGATATGGGACGAATCAGGAGGCGTGAAACCGGTGCACAATGCTTGCCGGTTGTTTGTTGGTTGTTTGTTGATCCGGGGCAAAAACCGCACGATCCGGGAAAACCACAGCCGAATCAGGAGGCGTGGAACCGGTGTACAGTGCTTGCCGGTTGCTTGGTTAAGGACAATCGTACAGCTGCTGTGGAATTACATGATTGACATCAGAGAAGATCATGCAGAATGAAGGGGCTTATGCCAACATCAGGAGGACTGCCCCTGCCCCATATACCCTTGCCATGATTCGGGTAGAGCGATGCCAGCCACGACGGCCCAAAGGGTACCGCTGTGGATGTGACAGACCGTGTGTACCCGTGATCTCGCGTACGCGGCCCGATCGTCATACCCGCCCTCTTTCTGGAGCTCATACAGTGGCCTATCAGCCAGGCGGGGCCAGAGAAGAAAGGATTTCCCGCATAAAGGCAAAGGATCCCATATCCCAGTCGAAGATAGACAGTATGAAGAGCTTGAGGTGACCCAGCCCCAACCGGATGTGAGGATCAGCGGTGTGGAGCGTAGGGCACAATGAGAAGGACAGGGCTGCTCAGCGCAAGCGGCTGGGCGCCGGCCCAACCGGCCCGGATCATGAGGGAAACCGCCATAGCTCTGGCACTGACCATTGCCGGTCAGGCCGTTGGGGGACACCTCCCATCCGGTCCAGAACTTCACCGGTTCGACGGGACAACGAGACCGAGACCCGGGATTGCCTCTGCCGCACCCTCGTGCAGATGGCACTCTGCTTGCGGGGACACCAGACCACATCTGAGGCTGAACCACGGGCAAGCCTGGTTTGACCATGTCTGCATTTTCATTGCAACGCCGGCCACGCTGCTCTCACTGAGGCGGAGCCTGACAGCGGTACCCGCGGGCCACGCCCAGGGCCTCTGGATCCCAGGTTCCACACCGGACTTTGGACTGGTACCTGTGGGAGCGATTTATGACCACTTCGGTCCTGGGGATAAACTGTCGGAAATCACACCCAGCGTTCCAGGCCTTCTGTCACTATGGGTGGATTGCCCCCAGTGCACCCGGCATACCGCCCAAATCATGGGGTATATAGAGGTCAAGAGACGAAAATCGTTGCTATTTCATATCTGAACGGCAGACAGCCAAATTCCTCTATCTCTCACACGCAACGGGTAACTGGTTACCCCCAGCCGTCCCGATCACCATTTCCCGTTTGCCTATTTGTCTCTGGAAGAACGTTAGGCCTCCGAGTCCGATCCTGCAGCTGGCTCCGATCCCCCTGCCGCCGCATCCCGGTCCCGCAGCAATATGTAGTCGGGATCCGGTTCCACGCTGGCCCAGCCATGGGCCTGCCATTCCCGCCGGACCTGGACCAGCTCGGTGAGCACCATATGCTTGGTCTCGGGCGTATCGAAGGTATTGGCATTCTTCAGAAACTTGATGATGGCATCCAGCCGCTTCAGGCTGGTCCGGCAGGCCTGCGCCTGGAGGCGCTGGATCGTTTGGGGATTGGAGGCCTTCTCCATCCGCGCCATCTCCTGCCGCAACCACACGGCCGGGGCCCGGCGGGTATTCATGATCTGCTCGGCGATTTCCAGACGGCGGCCATAGTGATCCAGGACCCGCCGGAAAATGCGGGGTACGGTCACCTTGATCAGAAACAGGACGAAACCCATACAGGCGGCCATCAGCAAGAGCGTGGCCAGGATGGGGGTATTGCTATCCATGTGATGTCCTCGGCCTTGTGCTTTCCTGCGGATTCCCGGGCGGACTGGTGGCGCTGTGTCCCTCCCCTGTATCCGTAGCCCGGTACAGGGCCCGCCGTTCAATGAAGCGAATGATCATGACATACAGAAAACCCAGGATCAGGGCGAACATGATCCACTGTACAGCATACGACAGATGCATGCTGGGTGGGGTACGCAACGTGTACCAGGTACGTCGCGGTTCCTCCTCATCCAGGGTGCCCGCGTCCGGCTCCTGATGCAGATAGACAGGCAACAGCGGATAGGGCAACTGGTCCTGGAGGGCAGGCAAATCCATTTGGGCCCAGAACAGGATCGGCCGGGGCTGCTGTGCCAGAAACTCCGGGTCCGGTACCGCGGTGGCAGGCAACAGAATGCCGGATATCGTTTTCTCCACCTGCCCGTCAAACGCCCGCCACTGCTCCGGTGTTTCGTGGGCGGCACTGATCCAGCCCCGGTCCACCAGAATCGCCCTGCCATCCGGCAACAGCACAGGGGTCACAAGATGCGGACCCGCTTCCATGCGATCCCGGGGGCCGACCCAAAGGAACTGATGCGCGAAATCATAGGTGCCCTGCACGGTCGCCCGGCGATAGTGCATCTGGTCGGCCGCCGGGAACGGGGACTGGTCGGCCCGCCACGGGATTGTCACCGTTTCCCGCTGGAGCTGTCGGGACAGCAAGGCCCCCTGATCCAGTCGCAACTGATACCGTTGCCACTGCCACAGCGCCAGGTAGCATTGTCCTGCGATCAGGCCCAGGATCAGCAGGGTCCAGATCCAGCGGGTGCCCTTGACCAGGGCCAGGGGAGTCAGGGCAGCACGCATGGCCCTGTACCGGTCAGATCGGAAGGGAACCAAGGGACAGGGGCATAACGCGACGCCAGTCCAGGGAAGAAATGCATGACA
>CAXXOQ010000205.1:0-16343 GCA_963664185.2 Caldilineaceae bacterium
TCAACTGGATGGTGTTGTCTGCTGTGCCCGACTGGCACCGATTGCCCTGTTCCACCTGTTGCGCCAGAAAAGCCAACAACCCTCCAGGGTGATGGCATTCTGCACGGAGCAGGCGCAAGCAACGTATGCAGTGCTGCAGCAGGAGTTGACCGATCTCTGTACGCTTGAACTCGTTCCCATACCAGAAGAAGGCGACACCCAAGACGCGGTGGGAGATTTCCTGCAAGTATTCGCGGACGCGGCTCCCCAGCAGGGAGCCTTGACCGTAGAAACGACCCATGGCTTCCGCCATTACGCCATGATGATGTTGCTGGGAGCTTTCTATGTATCGGCCCTGCGGGAGGATTTGGCACTGCGCCACGTCTATTACGCTCTCTTTGGCAAAACCGGCAGCCCCATCATCGATCTGGGGCAACTGCTGGGACTGTCCCACTGGATTCATGCCACCAGCACGTTCAGTCGTACGGGTTCTGCGCGCCCCATGGCAGAGCTGATCCGGGCAGCCGATACCAGCCAAAACGCGCAGAGCATGGCCCGGGATCTCGATGGCCTGTCGCAGTTTTTGGCGGATGGTCTACCTCTTGAGTTGGGTGTGCAAGCCGGCAAGTTTGTGACGCACCGAATCAAGCCGCTCCGGAGGCTTGTGGGGAAGAAGCATTTGCCCGGCCTGTTCAGTCAGGAACTGACCCATCGCATACGCGAGGAACTCTGCTACTATGCCCTGCCGACTGACTCCAAGGACAAGGGGAGCGTCAAACTTGACCGCATGGAGCTGAAACGCCAGATCCGGCTGATCGATCGTTTGCATGAATATGGTCACCAGGCAGCTGCTATCGGCCTGATGCGGGAATGGATCGTCAGCTGGGCCATCTGGCAGACAGGGAAGCACGATTGGCTGGATGAGCGGAGGCCCGCGGAAACTGCCCTGAACCTGCTGTCCAGGCTGTGTGATGAAGGCGCCACCCATCTTCTGTCTGCCCGGCAAAAGGAACTCGCCGAATTCTGGAGCAATGTTCGTGAGCTGCGCAATCTGACAGCCCATCATGGCATGAAACGGCAAGAGGCCTTCGGCAAAAAGGTGCTGGCGGTGGAACACGCGGTCTGGCAATTCTGGCAGGACGGCATGCGACATCTTCCGGAAATTTCACTGGATGTGGCGGACGGCGTCAAGCATGACCGCCTTATTGTCTCGCCACTGGGGCATACGCCCGGTGTGCTGTTCAGTACCGTGCGCACATGCAATCCTCCCGCCACGGCCCGCGACATGTGCCTGGTGATTACATCCGGAGCGGCCGTCACCCGCATGGATGAAGCCCTGGAAGAGGCAGGTTTCGTGGGGGAGAAGCACGCTCTGGTATTTGATGATCCCTTTGCTGGCCTTGACGAACGGGAGGACTTGCTGAAGGAAGCCACAGAATTCATTCTGGGTACGCGCGAAACCCACGTAAACATGACGGGCGGTACCACGCTGATGGGTCTGCTCGCGGAAGAGATCGCCGGCAAGGCACGCGAGTACCAGAAACTGGCTACCCGTTTCGCGCTTGTGGATCAACGCTCCCCTGGGGTTCAGCGCGACCAGCCCTATGTGGTGGGCAAGAGGATTGAGATTGAAACGACCCAAAAAGAAGGGCCTGGATGAGAGAGGCCCTACTGCTCCAACAATCCGGACAGCGGCATGAGGCCACGATTACAAGCCTGGTTGTATATTGTGGCATTAGGTTCAAAGCCACAATCAACGATCCAAAGCGAATCCGGTCTCCAGCATCCTGTGGTCCACAGGGGGATCTTGAAGATCCTCCTGGACTTGTCAGCCAACATCAGGCAGGAAATTGAAGTACTGCCACCTGTCCGCATCCCTGTTGCTCCTTGACCATGACCAGATGTCCTGGTGTGGAAAGGGAAACGCAAAGAGCCCAAGTCTGGCTAACGATTCTCTGAGCGGAAAGATTTGCACTGATTGTACGAATATCAATTCTGGTGCAAACACCTTGCGCCAAGCCCAATAACAGCTCTGCCTTGGAGTTGGGGCATGACCTGCCATGCTTTGGCTATTCAAGGCATATTGAGATGTCTGTCGTGGATTACCTCATCCTGAACTTCCTTGGGAAAAACAAGACGCCCCTTCTCAACGAGCCGTAACACTGTATCCCATTTTTCCTTGCTCTCAACTTTCGCCTTGATATCAATCAATGCATCGAAATCAATAATCCCCATGTCTTGGAAGGTCTGCTATGTCTGAGGCACAAGGCGTCATGCTACCTTCTTTGTGATCGCCCGTGCCTCATCCATCTCGCATGCGGCAAAGTCAAGCCACCGTCGGACTTGCACTTCGGAAATGAGGCGTCGATCATGGGCATTGAGAATGGTGCCTATGGCTCTTTCCCCACATTCGTCCAACCGGATGCGAGCTCGTGTTCTGCCTCCACCCTGTCCTCCTCCAGTCTTGTGGCGATCCAGAAGCGGCCATTCTTGTTCAACTTCCCTATACAGTTCCCGAGGCGCCCCGGTGTCCCTGATGAGTGCTATCGTAGTTGCCCGCAAGCTTACCTTGAAATAATCTGCCACCTTCCGCACCAGGTCAAGATCCGGGGCTTTGTCCTTGGCTATCTCAGCCAATTGATCAAGCGGGATCAAGGCTCGGCCAGCAACCAAATCGCACCAGTATTCCATCTGCGCGGCATTATCTAATGTCTGTTCATTGTATGGGGCAATCAAACCACAGGACTGGACCCGGTCAATTGCAAGGTGTACCAACTCGTGAAACAGTGTGAAAGAACGTGCAGCTGGATTGTCCGCTGTGCTAATGGCAATGGTTGGGGCATACGTATCCGGAAGTGCGAATCCTCGGAGTGTGGGTTGTTTCTTGGAAGCCTGCGGGGAATGACCAAACCGAACGGGCAGGGCAAGTACCAGTATCTGGCGCTGCTGGAAGGCTTCCCGCCATTGCGGAAACGCCATGTGTCGTGATTCGCTGTTGGGTGCAATCCATTCCCGTAAAGCCGAACCTACAGTTGCGGGTGAATCATCCGGCGAGAATTGTGGAATGTTCACTGGGGGACGATCTTCCCTGCGCAGCAGAGGCGAGACAATAGCCTGAATTCTCTGCGCACGTCGTAGGGTCAACCGTTCCTCGGGAGTTAGAGGAATCCGTCCGTCCTGTGTGGCGGCATGCCGGAAGGTCGAAGGTGTGCTGTCCGCTGGAGGATGCGGCAAGAAGAACAGGAGGCGGGGGCGCTTCAAACGAGCCGATAGTTTGGTGAGTTGGCCTACGGTAGGTCTGTCGGTTTCAGCGATCCAGGCCTGAATGATGGAATCCTCAACCCTGAGATAAGCTGCCAAATCGGTGATGGCATAGCCGCTTTCCGCAATGGCCCATCGTAAGACCGTACCCGTAATAGGCTCCCGGTGGATACTCAACAGACTCGCTCCCCTCTAGCAAGTCGCAATGCGTAGGGCACCTTACGATGACGTTTCCCGACCACCTTTGCACAGGATGCTTTGGAGTACCGCCGTGGTCCAACAGCATGTTCCCAATCAGGCCACGAGAATACGGGACTGAAATTCCGGCAGTCCCCGACTTTCTCCCTGAATCCGGTACAGGGCCCCGGCCTGGGCCCCGTTGAATGCGCGATCGTTACCCCCGGCGGTGGTGACATACATGTCCGCCAGATCTGGACCGCCGAAAGTCACGGATGACACCTTGCGAACCGGGAAGGCCAGAAATTCCAGCACTTCGCCGTCTGCATTGGCATGCACCAGAGAGAAGCCATCCCAGTGGGCGATCCACAGATGTCCAGCCGCGTCTACGGTCATACCATCAGGACGGCCATAATCCGGTTCCGCCCGGGCCACATACAGCTCCGTGGCACTCGCAGGGTCAAAATCACCCTTTACGTCATCCCACAGATAGCGGCGGATTATCCCCGGACGCGTGTCCGTATGATAGAAGTACCGGCGATCCGGCGCATACCCCATACCGTTGGAGGTGCCGATGCCGTCCAGTTTCTCCTCCAGTGTCCCATCCTGGTCCAGACGGTACAGTCGGCCATCGGGTGGCAGTTCCCGGGATATGGACATGGTGCCACAATACACCTGGCCCTGGGGCCCCGCCATAACGTCATTGAAACGGCTGGCACGTACTTCGGCGATCTCCTCCACCACCGTTTGCGTGGCCCCTTCATTCCATTGCATGATCTTGCCCGCTCCCATGAAGAGAAGCAGATCGCCGTCCCTCTGGATCGTAAAGCCGCCAATGGGACGATCGGCCTGATAGACCAGCCGGTGGGACGAGGTGGCCGGTTCATACCGGTAGAGCCGACCCGGCGGAATGTCCAGCCAGTAGAGGCATTCGTGGTCCGGGTGCCAGAGAGGTCCTTCTCCCGTTTCACACGGGTAGTCGGCGATCAGTTCCAGTTTGGGTTCGCGCACAGGGGGTTGTGAGGCCATGGCTGTAGTCTGGTGGAAGGGCGAACAGGAGGAGCAGAGAGGATATATCGTGGCTGTGCCGCTGCCTGCGGATATCTCCAGAGGGTAGCTTTCAGTCCACCAGCGAGATTTCCCGGCCGGCTTCCTGGCTGCGGTAAATGCCATCCAGAATCGACAGTACCTGCAGGGAATGTTCCGATGGCACCGGCGAAGGTGCGCCATCCACAATGGCCTGGGCGAATTCCACACATTCCTGGGCATGCGGTTCCAGTTGGTCCCGGGTGATTTTCAGGAAGCGGTTGTACAACTGTTTGGTTTCGTAATTGGAAGACAGGAATTTGGCCGACGGGTAATGGCAGCCTCCCTTGTCGCCATACAGCCAAATCTGCATGTCTTCCCCTTCAATGTCATGATGCAGGAGCCAGCTGGTTTCCAGGATCAGGGTGGCCCCATTGTCGAAGCGCACCATGGCTACGGCATAGTCTTCCACATCCCAAATCTCGGGCAGTGGTGCTTCCGGGCGCCAGGCCGGAAACTGGCCCGGCAGATGGGCCAGGGGCGCACCGGCCATTCCGGACACTGCTACAGGTTCCGGGTTGCCCATGAGCCATAGCGTGAGGTCAAGGACATGGACACCAATGTCAATGCAGGGCCCGCCACCGCTGTGCCTTTTCTCCACAAAGGTAGGCGAGGGAATGAATCCGTTGCGGCGCAGCATCCAGCTCCGGCCGTGGTAGATATTCCCCAGAGCTCCGGTCTGGATTTCCCGCTTCATGGCCTTGGAAAGGCCGGCGAAGCGAAAATGCTGGGCGGTCATGAGCAGTTTGCCGGCCTTGTCCCGGGCCTCGATCATAGCCCGGATATCGCCTGGCGTGGGGGCCAGGGGCTTTTCGCAAATCACATGCTTGCCGGCTTCCAGGGCGCCAATGGCCAGTGGCCGGTGATACATGTTGGGCGTGCAGACATCCACAATGTCAATGTCGGGATCCGCAAACAGATCCTTGACATCGGTATAGAGCCGATCAATCCCATGCATGGTGCCCCATTCCCTGAGGGCAGGTTCCACAATATCGGATCCGGCGATCACCTCGGCGTGCTCGGAAGCATGCCATCCGGGCATATGCGTCCGGGAAATGCCGCCAACGCCAACCACGCCTACTTTCAGAGTTGTACTCATGGATTCAACCTTTGGATCTGGTGCAGCGCTGCAGGCCGCTCGGTACCGTCTTTGGATGGAAATTGTAATTCAGGGTTACCCGTGAATCCCAATCTGGGCGCAGGTCGTTCCCGTCCTGCTGTCTCCCCCGGGAAGCAGCAGAGGAGGATTGGCAGGGGGCAGCGGTACTCTGGCGCGGCATGGATTCCGTTACAGAGAGGCAGACCAAGTACAATGGAGCGGACAAGGCAAGTTCACACAGGCATGGTGTCGCATAACCCGGACTGGCAGATGGGTTGTGATCAGCCTTCATCCGTGTCACTTTCCTGGCAATATTCGGCATTGCGTATTTCCCCATGAATTACCTGGCATTTGACCTTGGTGCAGACAGTGGCCGGGCCATTGTGGGTTCCCTGACCGACCACGGTCTGACACTGACGGAAGTGCACCGCTTTCCCAACATCCCGGTCCGGACCCGGGATACGCTGCACTGGGATGTCCTGCGGCTGTGGCATGAGATCAAGACGGGATTGCGCGCCGCGCAAGGACAGTCGCCGGACCTGACCAGTGTCGGGCTGGATACCTGGGGCTGCGATTTCGCCCTGCTGGATGATGCGGATCGACTCCTGGGCAATCCGGTGCATTACCGGGATGGCCGCACCTATGGCATGCTGGAACGTGCCCTTGACATAATGTCTGCCGCAGAGATCTTCCAGCAGACCGGGATTCAGTTTCTGCCCCTGAATACCCTGATCCAGCTGTTTGCGCTGCGCCAGTCCCATCCCCGGGATCTGGACCAGGCGGCAGCGTTACTCACCATGCCCGACCTGTTCAATTTCTGGTTGACCGGGCGCAAGGTCAACGAATTTTCCAATGCCACCACGACACAGTGCCTGAATCCCCGGACCATGAACTGGGCCACCGGTTTGCTGGAGGCCCTGGACATTCCGACCGGGATTTTCCAGGAGGTGGTCCATCCGGGTACACAGCTGGGTGCCCTGGACAGTGCCGTCACCCGGGAACTGGATGTGGCACCGCTCCCGGTGATTGCCCCCGCCTGTCATGATACCGGTTCGGCGGTGGCCGCCATTCCCGCACATACCCAGGACTGCATATGGATCAGTTCAGGTACCTGGTCCATTATGGGGGTAGTCGTACCCGATGCGATTCTCGGCTCAGGGGCGCTGGCGCACAACTTCACCAATGAAGGGGGCGTGGGCCACACCTTCCGCTTCTGCAAGAACATCATGGGCCTGTGGCTGCTGCAGGAGTGCCGCCGCACCTGGGAGCGCCAGGGTACCACCTATACCTATCCGGAACTGAGTGCCCTGAGCCAGCAGGTATCCCAAACCGCATCCGTCATTGACCCAGACCATGAGCTTTTCCTGGCTCCGGGTGACATGCCGGCCCGGATTCGGGCCTTCTGTGCCCAGACGGACCAGTCCGTACCGGAGTCGGTGCCGGAAATCCTGCGTTGCATTACGGACAGCCTGGCACTGAAGTACCGGTGGGTTTTGGAACGCATGGAAGAGACCCTGGGCAGGACATTGAGTCCCGTCCATGTCGTAGGAGGCGGTTCGCAGAATGCCGTGCTCAATCAGGCAACGGCAGATGCCACAGGACGGGACGTGATAGCCGGTCCTGCCGAAGCCACGGCGACAGGCAATATCATGGTCCAGGCCGTGGCCAGTGGCCAGATAGATTCCTTCCAGGAAATCGGTGATATGGTCCGCCAGTCTTCTGACCTCAAGACCTTTGTGCCTTCTCCGCATGCCCCGGAAAGAGCCTACTGGGACGAATACTACGGTACATTGCAGGCACTGGTCGACCGGCCGCCGGACCTGTCGGTGGCGTAGGTCCAGGCCTTTCGTTGCATTCCCATCAGCTACAGGATACCCCGATGCCCGAAACAACCGCAGCGTACAACCAATTGGCCGATGACCTGACGGCACGCGGCTTTGATGTGGAGGCCCTGAAGGAAGCCATCAAGGCGCATCATATCGAAACGCCCAGCTGGGGCTATGCCAACAGTGGCAGCCGCTTCAAGGCGTTCCCCTGGCCGGGTGCCGCCACCACCACACCCCAAAAGTTGGATGATGCTGCCATGGTGCACCGGATGACGGGGATTGCCTCCACCGTGGCCCTGCACATACCCTGGGACAAACCGGAAGATGGGGACTACGATGCCGTCAAGCAATACGCCCAGGACCGCGGCATTGGCATCGGCGCCATCAACCCCAACGTGTTTCAGGATGATGAGTATCGCCTGGGCTCCCTGGGCAATCCCGATCCTGGCATTCAGGAACAGGGCCTGGACCACATCCTGGAGTGCTGTGACATCATGCGGCGAACAGGCAGTGACATTCTGAGCCTCTGGTTTGCCGATGGCACCAACTACGCCGGACAGGATTCCCTGCTGCAACGCAAACGCCGCTTCGAAACCCATATGCGTACGATCTATGCACACCTGCCGGATCACAGCCGCATGCTGATAGAGTACAAATTCTTTGAGCCGGCCTTTTACAGTACCGATGTGCCGGACTGGGGTACAGCCTACGCCTGGAGCTGCAAATTGGGCGAACAGGCGCAGGTGCTCGTGGATCTGGGACACCATGCCCAGGGCGTGAACATTGAGCAGATCGTGACGTTTCTGCTGGATGAGGGCAAGCTGGGCGGCTTTCATTTCAACAACCGCAAGTATGCAGACGACGACCTGATCGTGGGCTCCGTCAATCCCTACGAGCTGTTTCTGATTTACAACGAACTGAACAGCGCGGCCCACAGCCCGGAACCCCATATGCAGGAAGGCGCGGAAAATGTGGCATACATGATTGATCAGGCCCACAATGTGGAGGGCAAGCTGGCACCCATGATTCTGTCCGTGCTCAATTGCCAGGAGGCCTTTGCGAAATCCCTGCTGGTGCCGCAAGACGAACTGAAGGATCTGCAGCTGAACGGCGAAGTGCTGCTGGCCCATCGCGTGCTGACCGATGCCAGCCGGACGGATGTGAGACCCTTGCTGGAGCAGGTGCGCCGGGAACTGGACGTACCCACGGATCCCATCGCCGCCTATTTTGCCAGCGGCTACGAGGAGAAGATTCGGGAAGCAAGGGGCCTGACCACAATCAGTGGAGGGTACCAGTAATGCTGAAGTCCCACGGCCAGGGCACAATCTCTGGAGGAACGCCAACGCCATGAACCTGCTCCGCTTCGACCCCAGTGCCACCGAAGATCACTTGCGCGAAGCCATCGTGGAAACCGGACGCATTGGCTATGCCAAAGGCTTTCTGGCGGCGAACAATGGCAACATTTCGGTACGCCTCGGGGCAGACCGCATCCTGATAACGCCCTCGGGTCTGTGCAAGGGGCGTATGGCTGTGGATGACCTGTTCATTGTGAACGCCGAAGGGGAAGTGCTGGTACCTGCCGCGGACCCTTCACTCCGCATTTCCTCAGAAACCCCCATGCATGTGGAGGCCCTGAAAGTGCGTCAGGACATGCGGGCCGTTGTCCATGCCCATCCCACCTGCGCCATTGCCCTCAGTGTGGCGGAAAAGCCCTTGCAGCCCCTTATGGTGCCGGAGGTGGCCGTCGCCCTGGGGCAGGTGCCCACCAGCGATTTCGGCCTGCCCTCATCGGCGGATGATGCCCGCATTATTCGGGAACTCATCCAGGATCATGATGCCCTGATCCTGCGCAATCATGGCAGCCTGACGGTGGGCCGACACCTGGATGAAGCCCTGATTCACCTGGAGCGCATGGAGCATGCGGCGGAAGTCCAGGTGCTGGCGGAACTGCTGGGCAAGGTATCCCTGTATCCCAGCGAAATGTTTCCCGCCCTGGCGGGCCTCCGAAGCGCCATGTTCAGAGGATCACCGCAGAACCATGCCACTACCACTACCTGAAATGCATCCAGCATAGCGGAGACACAATGCCTACGAATTTGTGGAATGACAGTGACGCGGCAGCCCTCCCGGATCTTGACGGGCTGGTCTACCGCAGCCAGATCCTGGGCCAGGATCGCAGTGTGTGCAATATCTTTGGGGGGAATACCAGCGTCAAGCTGCCGGAAACCGATCATCTGGGGCGAGAGGTGGCCGTGCTCTGGGTCAAGGGCTCGGGCAGTGATGTTGCCACGATCACCGAACAGGGCTTCGCCGGCCTGCGACTGGACGAAATTCAGCCCCTGATGGATCGGGATGCGATGAGTGACGAAGAGATGGTGGAATACCTCTCACATACCACCCATGCCCTGAACCGTCCCCGGCAGTCGATTGAAACCCTGTTGCATGGATTTACCCCGGCCATCCATGTGGATCATACCCACCCGGATGCGGTCATCAGTCTGGCCTGTCTGCCGGAAGGCGAGGCTGTCTGCCGCGAAATCTGGGGCGAACGCATGATTTGGGTGGATTACATCCGACCCGGTTTTACGCTCAGCAAGTGGATTGGCGAAGGTATTCGTGCCCATCCAGAGGCGGAATGTGTCGTCATGGGCAAGCACGGACTGGTGACATGGGGCGATACGTCCCTGTCCTGTTACCAAAGCACCCTGAAGATCATTCAGGAAGCGGAAGACTATATCTCGGCGGCCCTGGAGGCCACGAACGGGGCGGGGCGCCCGGCAAGCCAGCCGGCCCGGTCGGACAACACCTGGACGCAGGTCCTGCCGGTTGTGCGAGGACTGGTCAGCCAGAATCGGCCGGCTGTGTTGAAAACGGATGACAGTGATGGGGTCATGTCCTTTTTGGCCACCGAGGGCTGTGCCGAAGTGACCCAGATCGGAGCGGCGTGCCCGGACCATCTGGTGCACACCAAGCGTTTGCCCCTGTTTGTGGATTGGAACCCCGGAGCGGGAGAGGACGTGGACACGTTGCTGGATCGCATTCGCCAGGGGATGGACCAGTTTGTGGCCAATTATGAAGCCTACTTCAATGCCAATATGACGCCCGGCGATACCATGACCGATCCCTTTCCACGGGTGATCCTGATTCCGGGCCTGGGCATGATCACGGCGGGCGCGGATGCCAACGCGGCGGATATCAGCAATCAGCTGTATCACCGGGCCATTCCGGTGATCACCGGATCGCAAGCGGTCGATCAGTTCATCAGCCTCACCCCGGCGGAAGCCTATGGCATTGAATACTGGCCTCTGGAACTGTACAAACTGTCCCTCAAGCCCCCGCCCCGGGAAATGGCGGGCCGTATCGTGTGTGTCACCGGTGGGGCGTCCGGCATTGGTCGGGCTACGGCGTTGCGCCTGGCCGCCGATGATGCGCATGTAGCCATTATGGACATCAATCAGGAGGGTGCGCAGAAGGTGGCAGAGGACATCTGCGGACGTCATGGGCAGGGCCGCGCCATCGCTGTGCCCTGTGACGTGACCGACCCTGCTGCTGTCAACGCAGCCTTTGATGAAGTCATCATGGCCTACGGGGGAGTGGATGTGGTGGTGAGCAATGCCGGTATTGCCATTGCGGCGCCCATTGAGGCAACCTCGGATCAGGACTGGGACCGTTCCATGGATTTGTTGACCAAGGGGTACTTCCATGTCAGTCGGGCGGCGTTCGCCATCTGGAAGCGGCAGAACATGGGGGGCAGCCTGATCTATGTGGTCAGCAAGAATGCCGTGTATGCAGGCAAGAACGCGTCGGTGTACAGCGCCGCCAAAGCGGCCGAATTGCACATGGCCCGTTGTCTGGCCGAGGAAGGCGGGGCGTATGGCATTCGCGTGAATTCGGTCCTGCCGGATGCCGTGATCCAGGACAGCGGCATCTGGGACGCCGGTTGGCGGAATGCGCGTGCGGAAGGTTACGGCATTGCGCCGGAGCAGCTTGACGAC
Organism: Caldilineaceae bacterium; assembly: GCA_963664185.2. GTDB lineage: Bacteria > Chloroflexota > Anaerolineae > Caldilineales > Caldilineaceae > Bin34. The sequence goes on from CAXXOQ010000205.1 coordinate 11,424, forward strand.
TTCTACCGCCAGCGCACCACACTGAAAGTGAACGTCACGCCCGAGCATATTGCCGAGGCCATCTCCTTTCTGGCGGGGCCCCGTGCTTCCCGCACGACAGGAGGTGCCCTGACTGTAGACGGTGGCGTGGCCGCCGCTTTCGTCCGCTGACCGCAGGACGGCATCGGCCGCTTGGCCTGGAAGAAATGGCAGAACAGAGGGAGAATCAGCCATGAATCGTGTGGGATTCCTGCTCAAGGTAAAGGAAGACCGGATAGAGGAATACAAGGCGCATCATGTGAATGTATGGCCGGAGATGCAGGAAGCCCTGTCCCGGACGGGCTGGCACAACTACTCCTTGTTCATGCGGGACGATGGCCTGCTGTTTGGGTATTTCGAGACCCCCCACAGTTTCGAAGGGGCTTTGGCGGGCATGGACAAGGAAGAAATCAATGCCAGGTGGCAGGACCTGATGGCACCCTTTTTTGAGGGTGCAGGGGACCATGCAGACAAGATGATGGTGGAACTGGAAGAGGTGTTTCATCTGGACTGAGGGGACCGCCAGGGGATGCGCGCATCCCTGTGATTCAGTCGGCCATCGGGTGTGACAGCACTGGCAGCAGGGGGTTGCAGCATGGCAAATGGGCAAGGGAAGAGCGTGGGCAAACCAATGACAACGCGACGGCAATTGATGGCTGGTGCTGGATTGGCGGGCGCAGCCGCTTTGTCAACGCTGGCCGGTTGTACCGTCGGTCCCCTGATCAAGTGGCGCATGCAGACGTATGCCTCCCGGATTCTGGCCGAGCACGTCATCCAACCGGCTGTTGACAGCTTTAACGCCATTGCGCGCGGACAAATGGAAATCGAGCTGTTCTATGCCGACCAGCTGGTTCCCACGGGGGAACTCTTTCTGGCCCTGCAACAGGGCACCGTTGACCTGGTACAGTCCGATGCGGCTTCCATCGGTGCGCCAACAGAAGTGGCCGTGTTTAGCGGCTATTTCCCTTTCGCCAGCCACTATTCGCTGGATGTGCCGGTACTGTTCCATCAATACGGCCTGGGGGAGATTTGGGATACCGAGCATGCCAAGGCAGGCGTAAAGTGGTTATCTGCGGGCGCATGGGATCCCTGCCACTTCATTACGAAAGAGCCAATACACCGCCTGGCGGATCTGGCAGGCAAGAGAATCTTCACATTTCCCACAGCAGGTCAATTCATGCAGCAGTTTGGGGTAGTCCCCGTGCACCTGTCCTGGGATGACGCCAGCGCCGCGGTGGCCAGAGGAGAACTGGATGGCATGGCTTGGTCCGGCATTACCGAAGCCTACACCGCCGGCTGGGCAGATGTGACCGACTATTTCCTCACCAACAGCATATCGGGGGCGTGGGCAGGTTCCTTTTTTGCGAACCTGGATCGTTGGCATGCCCTGCCAGAGCACTTGCAGGTGCTGCTCCAACTGACAATGGACAGTTCGCACTATTACCGCCAGTGGTGGTATTGGGGAGGGGAAGCACGCCTCCGGGCCCTGGGCACCAAGATGACGTTGACCTCGATCCCGGAAGATGAATGGTCCCGTGTCGAAACCGCGGCCCACAGGTACTGGGATGAGATTGCCTCAGAAAGTGAAACAAAGGCCAGGGTAATCCGCATTCTGAAGGACTATAACGCAGCCATGGAAAAGGCGGGACGCCCCTATCGCTACGGTTAAGCCGGTTTGGGCCTACAGACAGGTTGCCCGGCCCTGAAATTCATGGCAAAACTCCCTTTCGGGCAGAGTAGAAGGAGTCCGGCCAAGGCAGAGGACTACATAGCCCCAAGCAAGAACGGCCAATGACAGACCTGCTGGCTGTGGAGAAGGGCAAGAGCCATGGCACAGGCATATCTCAGGTCCTGGGCCAACTTGAATTTTCGCTGTACCCCCTGGCGTCAGGGCCATCAGGACCAGCCATGGATTGGCACAGTTCCGGAGGATGCCAGTCCTGCTGCAGTGGTAGCTTCGGGATGCCCAGAGGCGGTATCTGCTATGCCTGTCACAGGGCGGCATCCAGACCTGATTCCAGGCTTCAAGTTTCCCGTCAGGACGCGCCATGCGACGGAGATTGTGCCCCTCCAAGGGCAGCTGTCGGCACGTTTCTTGATGACCGGTAGTGAAAGTGGTAGATTGAAACCCCAAAGCGTGACCTGTCGAAAGTGTAAACCTTGTTCGTCTTTCCCATGGTCTTCTCTCCTGCCCGTTAGGGAACAGAGGAAAAATGGCGAGTTGCGCTTTCGGAGTCAGAGAGACACAGTAACAAAGGAATCCGTGGAGGGTGCAGGTGCGGGGTACGAACCGGTTCTGCGGCAGGATCGGAATAGCAGGGACAACCCATGGATCTCGGGACGCTCCAGAACCGCCAGGATTCAAGATCAGGGAACAGGTACAGGTGCAACATGAATGATATGACGGTCCAGCAAGTCAGAGTAGGCGTCTTCGGCATTGGATTGGCAGCCTATTGGCCACAGTTTGAGGGCCTCAAGGAACGACTTGAAGGCTATCAGGCATATGTGGAGCAAAAGATCCGGGACATGGGAGCACAGGTGGTATCTGCGGGTCTGGTGGATACGGCACCCCGTGCCCAGGTGGCCGGCGATCTTTTTGCGACCCACAATGTAGACCTCATCATCTGCTATGTCGGAACTTACGCCACGTCGTCCCAGGTATTGCCCGCCGTCCAGAGGCGCCGGGCCCCTGTATTGATTCTGAATCTGCAGCCAGCACCGGCCCTGGATTATCCCAATACAGACACAGGGGAATGGTTGGCCCATTGCAGTGCCTGCAGTGCACCCGAGATCTCCAATGCCTTTGTCCGCAGTGGCATCCAGTTCAATATGGTCACAGGCTTGCTCAAACCCCATGGTACCGCCATGGACCGGCACCACACAGCCGCCTTTGCCGAAATTCAGGAATGGATTCAGGCGGCAGCGGTCATGCGGGGCCTCTCCTACGGCCGTATCGGCTTTCTGGGTCACACGTATCCCGGCATGATCGACATGTACTCGGATTTCGCCATGCACCATGGGCAGCTGGGATTGCACATAGAAGTGCTGGAAATGGACGATCTGCACGAGCGGGTAGATGCCGTGAGTCAAGCCGACCTGGAGGCCAAGATTACTGAGATCCGGGATACGTTCCGGTTTATGCAGCCGGGCCAGGACAAGATTTCCATGGAGGTCACAGATGAGGGACTGGCCTGGTCAGCCAAAGTGGCGTGTGGGCTGGATGCCCTGGTGTCCGATTTCGCCTTGGATGGCCTGACCTACTACTATCGGGGGCTTGCCGGCAATGCCAATGAGGAAGTGGGGGCCAGCCTGATCGTCGGCAACTCCCTGCTCACGGCCCGCGGAATACCCGCCTCGGGCGAAGGCGATCTCAAGACCTGCGTGGCCATGCTCATCATGGATCGATTGGGGGCAGGCGGTTCCTACACCGAATTCTACTCCATGGATTTTGCGGATGATGTTCTGCTCATGGGACACGACGGTCCGGGACACATCGCCATCAGTGCTGACAAACCCATGTTGCGCGGTTTGGGGCTGTTCCATGGGAAGCGGGGCTACGGTCTCTCGGTGGAATTCCAGGTGCGGCTGGGCCCTGTCTCCATCCTCTGCCTGACCCAGACCGCCGCAGGCAAATTCAAGATGCTGGTGGCGGAAGGGGAGTCGGTGGCCGGTCCCACACTGCAGATTGGCAACACCAATTCACGTATTCGGTGGCCCAAGTCCATCACAGACTTCATGAATGACTGGATTGTCGAAGGACCCACCCATCATGTGGCCCTGGGTATGGGCCATCAGGCCTCAACACTGCGGAAACTGGCCCGCTTGCTGGATATGGAACTGGTCGTGGTCTAGCAGCTCCCCACCCATCACCCCAGATCCCGGCCGGGAATACCGACGGGATTGCATCTGGGCCAAGGGCATTGCCGGAACTGAATGCAACCAGTTGGCCCATTGGTATCGGGGGGACACCGGTACCGTTTCCCGTGCTTGCGTTCTGAATCCTGGACCAGCTGCAGTCTGCACAATGACAGAGGCCTGGGGTTGCTGGCCGCCCACAGCGATCCCTGTTTTACCGTGAAGACGTCGGTTGCGTTCTCCAGATAGGGAGAAGTACATCTGGGCGGACGCACGCCACGAGGCTGTCGCCCAGCCCAATCCCGATCCTGCCTCTGGCTCCCGCCAGGACGGCTTACCGCTGGGATGTCACGGTCCAGGTTGATCTGCCCAGGATCCTGGGCGAGGCTGATGTGGTACAATGCCAGCTTTTCCTGGCAGGGGATCGGCGGATGAAAGGTTTTGGCGCAGCCACGTACGGCGACAGGATCGCAGAAGCATATGATGAGATATACCCTGCGAGTCCCCATGTGGAACAGGTCGCCAAGGCCTTGGCAAGACTGGCAGGACACAGCGATGTACTGGAGTTGGGCATTGGCACGGGCCGGATTGCCTTGCCCCTGGTCCAACGCGGCGTTTCCCGTAACCATGGGCGATTTCGCCGATTTTCAGTTGGCAGGGCGGTTCGGCCTTGTCTTCGTTGTCTTCAATACCTTTTATGCCCTCTTGACCCAAGAGGCACAGGTCAACTGCTTCCGCTGTGTGGCCAGGCATCTCCGGGCAGGCGGGGTTTTCCTGATCGAAGCCTTCGTACCCGACTTGACCCGCTATGTGCGCAACCAGTACCTGAATGTGATCCATGTGGAAACCGACAGGGTGGACCTCGATGTGGCCCGGCTTGACATGGCCAACCAGCACATCTATACCCAGCATCTGCACATAGGCAGTACGGATACCAAACTCTATCCGGTACAGTTGCGCTACGTCTGGCCGGCGGAACTGGACCTCATGGCGCAACTGGCGGGTATGCGCCTGCGGGAACGGTGGCATGATTGGGATGGATCACCC
>CAXXOQ010000206.1:0-1535 GCA_963664185.2 Caldilineaceae bacterium
AGAGTGCCTTGTGTGCTATCTGGCGGGGTAGCTTCAGGTTCCCCCGGTTTGGTCGGTCTGAGAGACTGACGGGGTCCGTTCAGGGTTGGCGTGCGGCAGCGGTCTGTACCACACGCCCCGTCCCTTTCCGACCACCTGGCCCTCGTAGCCGCCGCGCACGCCCCCCAGCACAGGCAGTGCCCATGTGCCGGCAGTTCGACAGGGTTGCCTTGATCTTCCGACTCTGGTAGTTGGGTGTGCTGTCCGGCATGGCAGGCACCATAAAGGCATGGCAGGACCGGTCGTCCCTTGCACCCGATCCTGCTTGCGGCACACGGTTGCACAATCCCTCTCAAGGATCGACGCGACCTGAGCCCTACTATCAACGTGCTCCCTTGCTGTATGGGCGGTACCGCCCATACAGGTCCTTGATGTTCGGCCAGGCCTGCGGATCGGCAGCCTCCAGCTCCGCTTTGAGGGCCGCCAGCTCTTGCGCTGTACACAGAACTTCGGCGAGGTCAATAAGGGACTGTCGCCGTTCCCGGTATCGCCCTGCGTCATAGAAGCTGGTATCGGCCTCAATCCACCACCCGGTCACCGGATCCTGGCACTGGAAGCCATCCACCTCGTGGATGCGTGCCCGGGTGCCCAGGACAGGGGAATACAAACCCTGCTTACCGGGCACAGGCTGCTCCTTCCACCTTCCCCGACCATCCTGCTGATACACGGTGTGCACCTGCATGGGATGGGCTCGGCAGACCCAGTATTCCTCCACTCCCAGGTCGCGGTACAGATCGGGTTTGGTCTTCAGGTCGTTATGCATCGTGGACTGCGACAGGCACTCCACCACCAGTCGGGGCAAGCCTACTGCCTCCCACTGCAACATGGATTCCTGACGCACCCGAGTCCTCGCAGGCCAAACCCCCAGATCGGGCTCCAACCGGCGCCGGGACTGCCGGGCGAGCGGGAGGTCTGGCAGATTTCGCACAGGAACCTCTCGGGTGACGGGCAGGTCCTGACCGGTCAGTTTCAGGAAGCGCAGCAGATTGGCCTTGGCAGCAGTGAGAAACTCGTCATGGTACGCGTTGGGACTCAAGCGCACCCCATCCTCGATGTAGCAGGGATCGCTCGTGCTATAGGACCCGTACTCGTAGGTCTCCAGATCATAGGCGTAATCCGGATCATAGTGCCAGAAGGCCCGTAGCCAGGCCGGGTGGCCGGTGGTCGGAACCTCTGCAGGGATGGTCGAATCCGATGAACTGGGGGACTGCATAGTCATGACGTACAGGGACAAACGTGGGTCGGAGACAGGCAGCAACCCACACAGGCGCCGATCCTAACACCGGAAAATGGTCGGCGGCTGTGCACGGAAGAGGGCGGCTGCGGGCAGAGCCGGAACGGAAAGAACCCGGCTGCTGCCGCCAAGCCGCCCACTGTTCACCACCGTACCGGACAGGCGACCACACCCTGACATTGATTACTCTTCGTTGGCTTCCGGCAACTGGATCAGTTCCACCAAGGCATCCGGCTTCAGGACAAGCTCCGCCACGACCGCG
>CAXXOQ010000207.1:0-4863 GCA_963664185.2 Caldilineaceae bacterium
CCGAACTGAAATTCAGACGTTGGGCTTGCCTTGGCCAGGCATGCCCAACAGGTAACGAATCCGGTCTTGGCAGGCTTCCAGGGCATCGTCGTCGCAGGCTTCAATGGCATCCAGCAGTGTACCCAGGTCCGGCACGTAATCACTGGCCGGGGACAACAGGAACTGTCGGGTTTCCTGGCCAAAGGCCTCATCTGTGTAGCGTGTCACTATATCGACCAGCATATCCACTTTGGTTGTGCTCACGGCCTGCTCTATGGCCTGTTCCACAGGTTGCTCTACGGCCTGCTCCACTGATCGGTCCCATGTCTCCTGCAATACCGCGATCCTGTCCATGGCTATTCTCACTGTGCTGATTTCCTCTGCCTCCCAAGCCAAGGGTACCACGGTTCAGCCAGCCTGAAACTGTACCTGGGGACCACTGGTGCAGGGCTTGCATGGCAAAATGCGCCATGGTCCGGGTGTAGATCTCCAGGATAGGGTAGAAGGCCCATACATCCCGGCAACGTTCAATGGGAAGTGAGGGTGCCTATCTTGTGGCATCCAACCCCTTGTCCTTCGCTTGGACCTGTGCCCCATACGTGTATGACGATCTCATGGGAGAACGATTCAAGCCCGCGTGGTTACAGGGTCCATTACGGCGTGCAGAGGACTTCTGGGTCAATACTGCCCCCCCACGCTGGCGGGGCTTTCTATATTCAGGATTCTGACGGGCGCGAGGACGTCACGGGAGACAATAGCCCCGGTGCCACGCCCTTGCGCATTCAGGAACGGGCCGCTCTGAGCTTATCACCTGTATCAGCACAATCTGTATCATGGCTGGCTATGCCGTGTGCCCCCGAGTATGCCAGTACTCGCTTCCCTGGAAATGTATCTGCAGTGGGAAGTCGAATTGGTCACGTACGACCCTCCCCTGCCGGGAAAGAGTGGTTGTCCGTGCGGGTGCCTCATGGCTGGACAAGCTCCTTGGCATTTCCTGCGTGGAGCCCAAGTCCCCTGCCACACACCTTGCCGGAAATAGGGACCCTGGGATGTCAGCCACGATCAACCGGGCCAATAACATGCGCATGCCCAAGGCCTTGGGCGTGATCCGGTTTGCGATGGATTTGCAGTCCCGGGCGCCGCCGGCAGGACCCATGTCGTGTCCTGCCGGCAAGCGAGGCGCGCCTCATCCCGTGTATTGCTGTCCCTGCTTCACTATGCCCGGCCATGATTCCGTAGGTGGCTCCATAGGGGTGGACAGGTCAGGACTGCAAAGGCTTGACCTGCCTCCCAACAGCGCAGGATCCGGGCACTTGGCAGACAGACTCTGAGCCTATGGGGCTCTGGCCCACCGGCTCAGGAGTATTTTATGGTCCCGTGGCAAGGGTCCGTGGGCACACGAACTGCTTGCTGCGGAACTGAAATTCAGACTTGGCGATGGCCTTGGGTGGGCATGCCCAACAGATCACGAATCCGGTCCTGGTAGGCTTTCAGGGTATCGCTGTCGCAAGCTTCAATGGCATCCAGCAATGTACCCAGGTCCGGCACGTAATCACTGGCCGGGGACAACAGGAACTGCCGGGTTTCCTGGCCAAAGGCCTCACTTGTGTAGCGTGTCACGATGTCGACCAGCATATCCACTTTGGTTGTGCCTACGGCCTGCTCCACAGCCTTGCTCTACGGCCTGCTCCACGGCCTGCTCCACAGCCTGCTCTACAGCCTGCTCCACGGCTTGCTCCACTGATCGGTCCCATGTCTCCTGCAATACCGCGATCCTGTCCATGGCTATTCTCACTGTGCTGATTTCCTCTGCCTCCCAATCCAAGGGTACCACGGTTCGGCCAGCCTGAAACTGTACCTTGGACCACTGGTACAGGGCTTGCATGGCAAAATGCGCCATGGCCCGATCCAGTTCCGGGTCGGCTGCCGCACGGGCCATGCCGCGGGTGTAGGTTTCCAGGATGGGGTAGAAGGCCAGTGCATCCCGGCAACGTTCAATGCGAAACATGGTCGCCAGCGGCGGTTGTGGGGGAATGTCGGTTTCGGGCATGTGCAACATGTCAAAATGCACAACCGGAAATCGCACATCCACCCATTGTCGGTCCTCGGGATGGAACAGATCGTTGAAACTGCGGGGGGTCCAACGACCTTCGCCATTATACAGGGTAACAACCCACGGGACCGGCACACCCTGGCGGACATCCAATTGCCCATGCTTGTGCAAGGCCAGGAGCCGGGCACAGTAATAGTGGAATTCCCGCACAGACATCAGCGCATGCGGCTCGTTCTGGAATTCCAGAATTTCCAGAATGCGTGGCACCCCGTCCACCTCCAGGAGCCAAGCGGTATCCACAAGGGATTCCTGCAGTTCAGGACTGATATAGGATTCGGGCAGTTTGGTGACCGCCGACAATTCCACCTCCCCGAAACCCAGGCGGGTCGCCAGGTATTCCGCCCAACTCCGGGCCATGCCCGCATTGTCGTGCAGGCTGCGGTAACGTTTGTCGGCAATGCCCATCTATGCGGCTTCGTCCGGGCGTGCGATTTGGTCGTCGTCTGTCAGGGTCTGGCTGTCTTCCGTCGCGTCGTCCCAGGATAACGCGCCCAGGTACTCCGGCAGTTGGCTACCAGCCCTCTTGGCCACTTCGGGACAGGAAGGCAGAGCCTGAGTGAGACCATGGAGAAAGTTGCCCCCTGTGTCATCCTGGCCGCCATCATAGACCACCACCTTCACGAAATCAAAATGGCTGATGGCGCCGGCCTGAATCCGGGCGATAACGTCCCGCTTGGCGACGATCCTCCGCCGGACAACCAGGTCGGGATCGCTGCCTGCGACAGCGGTGATTTCCTGGAAGCCCACCACCCGCCTGGTGAGAACTGCCATGCGTCCACGCGTTGCGCCGGCGAGCACATTCTGCGGCTTTTTCCCCTCAGCCGCGGTCCACACGCGATCCTGTTCAATCACGGCGGGTACAACGATATTGGCGTACTCCCGCGCAGTCCTCCCCGACAATACAACCTTCCTGCTCCGCCGCGGCCGACTGCATAAGACCGGCCCGGTTCCCTGCGGCCGGGACCAGGGTTACATCATACCGGGCATGGCGCTGGCCGGGATCAAATACTGTGATCCTGTCTGACGACCTCCGGATCGATCCGGGGCACCTCCACATCCCAGAGGTTGAGACCCTCATACCCCCAGGCGGGCTTGAGGATGTACAGGTCTTCCGTCTCCACCATGCGGTCCCGCATCCAGCCGTGATGCCGCCGGATCTCCTCTTCCCAGACCGGATCGTCCACCAGATTGTGCATTTCGTGGGGATCCGCTTCCAGATCGAAGAACTGCCAGGGCTCCCCGCCGTTCACGTCGCCCAGCACCGTGTATTTGAAACGTTCGCTGCGAAAGCCGCGCCAGGTTTCCACATGGAAGTGGCTGTTGACACGCGTTTCCGCCACATATTCCAGCAAGACGCCGGGACGATCCGGGGCCGCATCGCCCTCTTGGATCAGGGGCGCCAGGTTGGCACCGGGCAAGGCATTGCCAGGGGCCAGTCCGCACAAGCCCAGCAGGGTGGGAAACAGATCCTCGGTACAGGTCGGCGTGGGCAGGCGCAGATTGGCCCGTTCCGGGCAGCGGGGATCATGCACAATCAGGGGGATGCCTATGGATTCTTCGTAGGGATACTGTTTCAGCAGGGTGGGCAGGCCATGACAGCCGCCCATTTCCCCGTGATCCGAGAAGAATACGACAATCGTATCCTGCGCCAGGCCTGTCTTGTCCAGCCAGGCCCGGAGACGGCCCACATTCCTATCCAGATTTTCCACCATCGCGTAATACAGGCGCCGCAACGTCAGGAAGCGCTGCCGCTCCTCCTCATCCCGGGCCTGGAAACTGGGGGGGACAGACATGGGTCGTTCTTGCCACCGGGCCTCCAGCGCGGCAGGGGCCTCATAGGGAAAGTGCGGTGGTTCCACCGAAATGACACAGGCAAACGGCTTCTCCTTGTCCGTCCGGGAATCGAGGTACGCCATGGCCATATCGAAAAGTCCATCGGTCTGGTAGGTTTCGATGGGACGCGGTGCCGGATCGTCATCCTCGTAGTAACAGGTATCAAAGTGGCCATTGCGCAATTCGAAACCCAGCCACTTCTGCCAGCGCCCCTGATGGGTTCGGGGCACGGGCGTCAGATTGGCCTTGCGGGTGGAATGCCCCGGCAACAGGGCATGTCCCCCGTAGAGGTGCCACTTGCCCAGGTAGATGGACTCGTAGCCCCCCGCGTTGAATTCATCGGCCAGGGTTCTTTCCGCCGGGGACATGCGCCATTCAATGCCGGGCACGAACCGGGAATGGGCATATTCCCCGGTCATCAGGGTGAAGCGGAAGGGCACGCAGATGGGGTAGGTGGAGCAGGCGTTCGTGAAAGACACCCCGTCGTGCACCAGGCGGTCAATATGCGGCGTCTCAATGTTGGGATCGCCGAAAGCGGCAATGGCATCTCGCCGCAATTGGTCACAGAACACCACAAGAAGATTGGGTCTGGTTTCGGGCATGGGATTTCCTCCTGGGAATCGGCTCCGGTGACAGGACAGCAGACGGGCGGCATCAAGGCCAGGTCAGGATCAGGGGCAGGTGTGGAACGAACTGTCCTGCTACGCAGGGCAGACAGCCGTGACGCAGGCCCAGAACCGACAAGCTCATTGTAGCGTCTGTGGGGTGCAGAACCGTTCTGGCGATTTGCGGCGGGCTGTGGCACGGCGCAGGCAGTCTGCCGGCATCCGGGACCGGCCAACCGCCTGCAGCTACTCCAGTCCGTACAAGCCGGCACCCACGGCGACCCTTTCCCCGTCCAGATCCACACCCACCACATAGGCGGTTTTGGACTCCAC
>CAXXOQ010000208.1:0-5690 GCA_963664185.2 Caldilineaceae bacterium
TTTTGCCGAACGTGTGGCCGCCGGCAATAAGCGCCACCGTCTCCTCGTCATTCATCGCCATGCGCTTGAACGTTTCCCGAATATACTTCCCGGCCGCCCGTGGGTCCGGGTTACCGTTTGGTCCCTCCGGGTTCACGTAAATCAGGCCCATGTGGTCGGCACCGTAGGGTTCCTGGAGGTCTCCGTCGGCACTGTGGCGCTCGTCCGCAAGCCATGTTTCCTCGGCCCCCCAGTCCGTCTCGTCAGCTTCCCAGACGTCCTCGCGCCCGAAGCCGAAACCCAAGGTCTTGAATCCCATCGACTCCAGGGCGCAGTTGCCCGTGAAGATAAGCAAGTCGGCCCACGAGAGCCTGCGACCGTACTTCTGCTTGATCGGCCAGAGCAAGCGGCGCGCCTTGTCCAGGCTCGCGTTGTCGGGCCAGCTGTTGAGGGGCGCAAACCGCTGGTAGCCCGAGTCGCCACCGCCACGCCCGTCGGTGATGCGGTACGTGCCTGCGGCGTGCCAGGTCATACGGATAAAGAGCGGCCCATAGTGGCCGTAGTCGGCCGGCCACCAGTCCTGCGAGGTCGTCATCACTTGCTCGATGTCGTTTTTCAGCTCATCGACGTCAAGGGTACGGAATGCCTCAGCGTAGTTGAAATCCTTGTCCATCGGATCCGACAGGGGGGAGTTCTGGCGGAGAACCTTCAGGTTCAACTGGTTCGGCCACCAATATTGGTTATTGGTCATGTTGTCTCTCCTATTGGCAGTCTGAAGTCTCCAGGGTAACTTTCGCGCACCGTCGCATGCAGGTTCCATCGCCATTTCGCGTCGTCTTGCCGAGAAGGCACTGGCAAACTGACGACTTTGCCGCCAAACGCCAAAGTCATGCGTTGCAGCCTTACGCGACGTGAACACATACTGCGCGCACCCTGGGATGTGGCTTGACGGAAACAACATACCATAGGAAGCAGATTGCACGCCAATGGTGATGCAGAATGTCGCGTTGCCGTGCGGGGAGATGGTCCCATGGGTATCATGGTATCGCGGTTGCTATGGACCTGCAGCCCTTGGGTCCCATCGGCGCATGCCCGCCCAGGAACCCGATGACAGCGGGGGGTTCAATTGGGTAACGTGATTCCTGTTATACACTGAACCTGTCCACTTTTTTTGGCAGTCGCCACAGGCAGGATTGACCCGATTCCCACCTGTGGCCGTGACATGCGGGATCAGATATGGGAATGGACCGGGATTGCCTGTCCACGGGAATCCCGGGCGCAATCCATTCGGTATTCTGCCCCTGCAGGACGTGTCGGCAGATCCCGATGGAGGCAGTACAGTCATGACCCGCAAACAGGTTTCAATTCCCGTCCGCACGATTACCCGGCGTCCGTCCTTTCACTGGTTTGCCTACTATGACAAGCTCCAGTTTGATCCCACAGGCCGCTTTGTGCTGGGCATGGCGGTCGACTTTGAGAATCGCAAGCCCACGGCCGCGGATCAGGTCCGGATCGGCATGGTCGATCTGGAAGAAGGGGATCGCTGGATCGAACTGGGCCGCAGCTGCAGCTGGGGCTGGCAACAGGGCTGCATGCTGCAATGGCGTCCCGGATCCTCAACCGAAATCATGTGGAATGATCGGGAGCAGGATCGTTTCGTCACGCGCATACTGGATGTCGCCTCCGGTGACGCTCGGACCTTGCCTTTTCCCTTCTATGCGCTCAGCCCGGATGGCCGCCATGCCGTGGGCGTAGACTTTGAGCGGATCCAGGATATGCGGCCCGGGTATGGGTACCCGGGTATCGTGGACCGCAATCGCGCGATCCCGGTACCGGAAGACAGCGGGGCGTATGTGCTGGATCTGGAAACCGGCACCAGGAGGATGGCGGTCAGTATTGCCCAGGCCCAGGCTGTGCCCAGTGAACATCCCTCCCATGCCCAATCCAAGCATTATTTCAACCATCTGCTTTTCAGCCCGGACGGTACCCGTTTCATATTCCTGAACCGGTGGCGCACATGGGATGGCGCCGAAGCGACAGGTCCCCTGCATACGCGCATGTTCACTGTGGACCTGCAGGGGAACCACCTGCATCTGGTGGATGATTCCGGGCGGATGTCCCATTTCATCTGGCGGGATCCGGAGCACATACTGGGCTGGACCTGGCAGCCTGCCCATGGCGATGCGTTCTATCTGTTCCGGGATCGCACCGATCAGGTGGAAGCCGTGGGGCTGGGCCAGATGCGCTTCAATGGCCATTGCACCTATCTGGCGGGACGGCATGTGGTGCTCAATGATACCTACCCTTTGGCGGATCGCAGCCAGGAACTGTATCTCTACGATGTGGATCGGGATGCCCGTACCGATTTGGGCAGCTTCCCGTCCCCGGAAGCCTATGACGGGGAATTCCGTGTGGATCTGCATCCCCGTTCCAGCCGCAACGGTCATCTGATCTGTATCGATTCCGCGCATACAGGCCAGGGACGGCAGATGCATCTGCTGGATATTGCGAGTCTGTTGGGATAAGGCAACGTGCCACCCCGCACACCTCCAGTTGCTGTGCCCGCGGTCACGGGCAGCGTGCCGGTTACGCGCCCCGCTCCGCCCCGCCGGTGGCAGGCTTGGCCATGGCTGGGCGTCGGTTTGCTGGTGTTTTGGGGGGGACAACGCTGGCTCCGGGATACCCCGATTGGCGCAGAACACCGGGTCATTGACGCGTCCTTCGCCATGCTCCTGGGCTTGGGGGCACTCGGCATTTGGGCCGCCCGCAACCAGGCCGGAGAAAATCCCGCCACGCCGCGAGAAGCAGAAAGTTCCCATCCCCATCATGGGGTCTTTGGCACGCTGGTGGGCCTGGCAGCCGTATTGATCCTGGTGTCGGCACTGGCAGCGACGGACACGCAGACTGCGGCCGGGTTGCGCCTGGGAGCCCTGCTTCTCCTTTTCCTCGCAGGATGGTCATGGTCCCGGCAATGGGTATGGCCTGACCGTGGCGGGGCCGCACGATCCTGGGGCATTGGCCTGGGTTTGACCGGGGCCACGCTGGTGGTGCGTTTGCTGTTTGTGGCTCCTCTCGTGCCCGATTGGGGCATGCAGACTTTGTCGCCTACCGTACTGGGCGATCTGTATCGGGTTCTGGGAAGCCAAAGGGCCGTTCTTGTGCCCTTTGCCCTGGCTTGCCTGTGGCCGGCCGGAGTCTGGTGGATCTGTCGCCGCTTGGCCCGGGAGCCCTGGGCCCTGAGTGCCGGCATACTGGCAATGCTCAGTCCCTTTCAGATCTGGCAGCCATTGCCGGCCTCTCCCTGGGGACTGGCCCCGTTTGTGTTGCTGTGCGTCGTGGGCGCGGGGGTACAGGTCACCTCGGCGCCGCGTCCGGGAGGCTGGTTCTGGCTGGGATTGGGGCTTGGGATCCTGTGGGTGGAAGCATCCCTGTGGCGTCCCCTGCTCCTGATCACGATGCTCCTCCTGTCCCTGCCCCTGTTCCTCCGTCTTGTGTCCGGCGCCCACAGGCCGGGCTGGATGCAGGGACTCTACGCCGGCCTGGGGTTGGCCGCAGGACTTCTGCTGTACCCCCAGGCTGCCCTTGGGGATTTGTCGGGATTCCCGCAGGAACCTGAGGCCTGGGGCGCGATCCTGTATCCGCCCCAAATTCTGGCCTACTGGTTCCAGCCCGGGATGCTGGAACTGCCCTACAAGGTGACGTACTTCCTGTTTCTCGACGGTCTGCTGGCCCTGGGCGGGCTGGTCCTGGTCCTGGTGCGGATCCGGTACCGGCCCTTGCCGGCCTTGGGCGGGATCGCCTGGGCGGGCGGATTGGTCTATGCCAGCCAGGATGCCTCCCTCTTCCTGTCCCTCTCTCACCTGACCGCGGTGGTACCATGGTTGCTGGCCACGGTGGCGCTCTCGGAGCTGATGCCACCGCTCCGCCAGATTGCGGCGACAAGTACTGGACTGGGAGATAACGGAACGGGGACTGGTGGCGGGTGTGGCCTGCCTGTTTCTGTGGCAGTTGCCCGGAGGTATTCTGGGCTTCAACCCCCTTGTGGAATTGCGGGCGCAGATGACAGGACAGACCGCCACGGCCTTGCCCGAACCGGTCCCGGATCGGGTGGAACCGGTAACGGTCGGTGACTTTGTAGGCGAGACCGCACCTCTGTGGCCGGCTACCCTGGTTTGGCGGACGGCAGGGACCTGTCTTGAAGGCACGCCTGTCATGACCCAGCCCCGGGGGGTAGCCATCGATCTGGGGTCCCGCCACGTCTATGTCGTGGGTGGGGAGCCCGGCATGCTGGCAACCCTGGACCTGGACCAGGACGGCCAGGTACGGGCGCGCTGGACGGAAGGTCTTCGGGATCCGGTGGAGGTCGCGGTGTTGACGGATGGCACGCTCCGCATTCTGGATGCCGGAATCAATGGGATCTGGACCATGGATCCGGGCAACAACGCACTGTCCATGCTGACAGGGGGGCGTGACATCTACCGGCCACGCGGATTTCAGGTGTTGAGGGATGGCCAGATGCTGGTGGCGGCGACCGGTTCCAACCGCATTGTGCGCTATGGCGCGGATGGTGCCTGGATTGAGGATTTCGCGTCGTGGCCCGGATCCATCAATCTGGAACAACCCACGGACGTGCTGGCGATTGGCAGCCGCCTCTGGGTGATTGCCCCACAGCAATCGTGGTTGCGGGAGATGTACAGTGGCCTGCAGCTGGAGGTCACCGCACCCAGCCATACCCTGGCCGGACCCCATATGGCAGCTCTGGCCGATGGCACCTTTTTGTTGACGGATTCTGAAGCGGGACGTATCTTGCATATGCGGGCGGACGGTCGCCTGCACGCGATTGTGGATGTGGGCCCTGCCCTGCGGCGTCCTGTAGACATTGACTTGGCCGAAGATTCGGAGGGCATCTGGATGGCAGTGACCGACGCCGGATTCTGTCGCGTGTCCCTGTGGCAGCTGGATCCGGCGCATGTGGTTCTGCCCGCCAACGAATGAGAGATACCATGCCCCGAACGTCCTGTGCCTGGTCCCATCCCGGTGCCTGTATGCCATGAGCCGACGGCCATCTCCTTTGTCGATCCTGATCCTCCGTGCCCTGATCCTGGGTATGCTGGGTCTGGCTTTGGGCGGATGCCTGCAGTCGGCACCCCCGGAACCGCCGGCCCTGTGGGACCAGGATTGCGACCCTGTGGGGCTCCTGGAACCCCAGCTCCCTTTGCTGCAATCCCTGTATGAACCTGCGCAGTGGGCGCAACGACAGGCCACCCGGCAGCGGCTGCATGTGCATGTGCCGGTAGTGGATTTGCATGCCCTGGGCCGGGACCTCAATCCGGAACTGGACTCCGTACCGTCCCGGATCCCGGAACCGCTGCCGTCCTATGCGGTAGGGGATCTGCACGCGTTCCGGGTGCTGGATGCGGATGGCCTCGAAAGCTGGGAAGCCGACGCCCGGCTGGTGTACAAGTCCGATACCAGTTATGCCTGGGTGGAAGTGGATACCGGCGCGAACGAAAAGTACATCCGGCGCCTGATCGCGGATTTTGACAGTCATGTCTACCTGCCCACCCGGGACTTTTTCGGCCCCGAACTGCCCGCGGGCTTTGATCGGGACCCGCGGATCCATCTGCTCTTTGCCCGCAACCTGGGCAATGTACTGGGCTATTTCTCATCGGTGGCGGGCATCAGCCAGCAGGTGCATCCCCTGGCCAACG
>CAXXOQ010000209.1:0-53158 GCA_963664185.2 Caldilineaceae bacterium
CTCCTGTGGCGGTCCTGCCAGAATGGCCTGCTCCAGTGCAGCCCGTGCTTCATTATCCAACAGCGGTGACCTTACTTCCAGCCAGCGCAACGTTTCGTGTCTCGTTACTATGGACCAGAGCCACCAGCTTTCATCACCCAACAACCAATCAAGTGCCGTGCGAGGCGGAACAATATCGTCTTGGGTGGCAGCGAACAAAGCCAGGCGTTTGAACAATGGATAGGGGCGGTGCCACCAACCTTCGGCTACCCGCAAGGCACGCATGGCATCGTCTTGCCTTGTATTCCACCATGCATCACGGCACAGTACAATCAGGACAGGACAGTCATCATAGCGTAGTGGCGGGTTCTGGGAATGTTCGTCAATCGAGGGCCGTGCGATATGGGAAAAGTCGTCCCGATCATGGATTTTGTCCAACTCACGCATCAAATCCAAGGCATCCTGCAACAACGCCGTAAAATCCGGCAACAGGTGTGACCATACCTGTTGCAAGTCATCATCGCATCCGTACCAGTCGCAGGAAAGAACCACGCTGCAGTCTATCGGTTCCTGGACCGATTGCGGAATTTGATGAATGTCTGGCTGAATGAGCCCGTCATATGCCTCATCAAGCACAATGCAAGGAGCCAGCATTTGGCGCAGTTCCAGCCGCAAGCCCAAGGTAAGCCCACCTGCCTGTAACCGGGCCAACCAGTCGTGATATCATTCAGTGGTGTAAAAGGGCTTGAGCCGACCTGCCAGGATCAGTTGCCATAACTTGCGCAGATATGCCTTCCTGCTGGGTATGGCGTTGGGGGCATTCTGGCGGAGTTGGTTCGGTTCCTGCTCGTTGTCTTCTTGCCAGAAGTCAAGTTGACTGAACCTGTTCTTGATCATGCGGGCCCATTGGGGATGCAGTGGTCCACCCTGGCGGGCAAGCCACAATACCAATCTGGGGTCGTCAAGATGACGTGTAAGCCAACACACCAGGTTGTGCATGATTCCATCCCATTGCCCACACTCATTTCCTGTCAACCCCATCTGAGGTGCAAGCGTATAGGGGGATGGCCTTTGTACCATGCTGAAGTCAAAATCGGGATCCTGTTCAGCCTGGGGTGCCACACCAAAGCGTGACAAATCGTTATGCCCAAACCGGTTCCGGGCAAATACTTCAAGCCATTCCAGAGGTGGAACCGGATCCAAGTGAGCGAAAAATTGCATGGCAGTTTCTTCCGTCAGAGCCCACAACATACGACTTGCTGCAAAGTCCGGGTTAGGGGAATGCGGGCTTGGAGCAACATCCGCATGCTGCCTCACAATGAACTTCCTGCCTTGCACACCAGCGTGGTACGTTGAGACCCATGCACGCAATGTCTCGCGCAGATAATAGTGATTTCTGTATCTCTTGTAAAGGATTAGGAGTAACCTTCTTGGCACGCCATTCCTGTTCACTCCGTTCCTTGCGGTCCTTTTGATGATTACCAAACGCAAACATTTCATTGGATGACTTGCCCGCATCGTATGCATCCAGCATGTATCGCAATACCGGGTCCTCAATACTGTAGCCGATGAAGTAAATACTATAGTTACGCAACAATTCGCCGATGAAGCGTGCAGCCCATCGTTCCGTCAGATAGGCACGACCAAAGTCCCCGCTGGAAACAACCAGGCGATCCAAGGCATCCGCCTGTACATTCTCGGTGGAGAGTGATCCCGATGGAGGCAACAAGCCATGCAAATAGCCCAATCCATCCCAACGTTCATCAGGAATGGGTAGCAATGGTGCACAGAAACGGTTGAGGGGACGGTCTGCAATGATCGTCTCAAAAATGCGATCAAAGTTGGTGGTAACGAGACGCACCCGATGGTCTCGTCCTTGTGCCAATGTCAACAGTGATTTGTGCAGGACACAGGCTTGGGGTCGGGTCAGTACTGGCACGAGGAGAGAGGCCAGTGCCTTACGTACACGGATGCGACCGTTCGTAATGCGGCGAGGTTCCTCAAGCAATTCAACAACGCGATCATATTGCTTGGCCCGCAAGGCTACCTTTTCAATCTCATTGGGAGATTCGCCGAGTTGCTCATAGAGCTGTTTTATCAGGGTCCTGAAGTCGGGCAATCCGGCCGGGGAAGAGATCCCGGCACCACAGAAAAACACAACACGACCGTCTTCATGCGCCTGCAGGAGGCGTTCAGGAATCTCAGGACCGTTTGGAACGAAGGCCGGCACCGTGCACCACTCCACATGATAACGTTATGCAGGGCATCATAACGTGACATGCAGAATTGTTGCAAATATATGTACAGATTCAGAAAATGGCAAGCCGTTATGATGGCGCCTATGCACCACGCAGATTTTAGAGGCAACCGCCTTGATTCGGGTTCAACCCTGGTGTGACATTTTGCTCCGCACCGGCGACACACCATCATGCTCGGGCGGCGACTTGCCCGCGGTGGCAAAGCGTGCCTGCAGGGCTGCTACCGAGGCTGGAGGTGCCCACGACGTGAAATCCCCGGCCAGGCCTGCCACTTCCTTCAGGATGGTAGCGCTCAGGAATGCGTGCGCCGCATCGGTGATCAGGCAACAGAGCTCGATTTCCGGGGCCATTTTCCGGTTGGCCATGCCCACCTGGTACTCGTATTCGTAATCCGCAATGTTGCGCAGGCCACGCACCACGACCTGAGCTTCATGGAGACGCGCACACGTCACGGTCAACCCACTGTAGGTCACCACCTCCACATTGGGCAGATGGGCCGTGGCCTGGCGTGCCAGATCCATGCGGGTGGCCTTGTCAAACAGGGCATGGGTGGAAGGAGTTTCATACACCGCCACAATCAAATGGGGAAAGAGAGCGGAAGCCCGCTGTGTGATATCCAGATGTCCATTGTGGAACGGATCGAATTTTCCCGGGTACAGTGCACGGGTCACGGCAGACACCCTCCAGGCCTACACAGCCACTGGCAAGAATTGCTGGCTCGCATAATTATGGAACAATATGCCCCGAGAGGAAAGTTGCACCCGGTCCGGCGTGATGGCCAGCAGATTCTGCGCTGCCAGATGTCGGAGAGCTTCGGCAAACGTCACCCGCAAATCCTTGCCGTGGATCTGCTGGAAGCGGGTGTAGGTCACGCCCTCCTGTACCAGACGCAGGCCCAGCATCATGGTCTCAGCCTCTGCCAGGTTCGGGGCAATGGTTTCGTGATCCGCCACAGGTGATTCGCCCTGGCCCAGACAGCGATTGTACCGGGGCACGGCATCCAGATTCCACCAGCGCAACTCCCTGTCACGGCCTCCTGCCCGATCCTCACGCCAGTGACTGTGCGCACCGGGTCCAATGCCCAGATAGTTCTGGTTGCGCCAATACTTCAGGTTGTGCTGACAGGCGTACCGGGACCACTGGGACGGTTCCGGACCTCGGCTCCAGTTGGCCAGTTCGTACTGCACGAACCCAGCCCCGGCCAGAATCTCCCGGGCGGCCTGGTACTGCTCGGCACAAAGATCGTCATCGGGCAGGGGGACCTGTCCCCGCTGCACCATGCGGTACAGGGGTGTACGGGGTTCCACGGTCAGGGCATACAGACTCAGGTGTTCCACCTCCAGGGCCAGGGCCTGCTCCAGCGTCTGGGTCCAGGCTTCCAGGGTTTGCCCCGGCAGACCGTGGATCAGATCCAGATTGATGTTGGTCACCCCAGCCGTCCGGGCCGCGGCCACGGCGGCCGCAATGGTGTCGGCGGTATGCCACCGCCCCAGCATGGTCAATTCCGCATTGTGAAAGCTTTGCGCACCGATGCTGATGCGATTGATGCCACTGTGCACCAGGGCCGCGAAACGATCCGTGTCCACCGTATTGGGATTGGCCTCGCTGGTGAATTCACAGCCCGGGAGAATGGCAAAGGCATGCTGTATGGCATCCTGCAGTTGCTGGAACTGTGCGGGTTCCAGTATGGTGGGCGTTCCGCCCCCAAAGAACACGGTATCCACCTCCGCTCCCGCCGTGCAGGCACCCCAGTACCGGATTTCCGCACACAGGGCTTCCACCGTGGCCGCGAAGATCCGCTCCAGGCCGGCATAGGTATTGAAGTCACAGTACACGCATTTGCGTAGACAGAAGGGGATGTGGATATAGAGACCCAGCGGTGCGCCGGCCTGGAAATGCGGTTCCCCCAACCCGTTGCCGATCATCGGGCCTCTGCCACCCGGTACAGGCGGTACCCATGCCCCCGCACCGTCCGAATGTATTCCGTGTGGGTATCAAATTCGGCCAATGTGCTCCGCAGGCGCCGGACCAGGGCATCAATGGACTGGCGGCTGATCCCGGCCGGATCATCGCTGGGCCACACCGCCCGCTTGATTTGCTCCCGGGACACTACACCTCCCCCCGCCTGCCAGAGGGCATGCAGGAACCGGAACTGCATTAGGCTCAGGGGGGGATCGAGGGGCACTCCATTGAGGGTTACAGTCCGGGTCACCGGGTCCAGTTCCAGGCCCCGGGCGGGGCTTTCCCAGGCCAGATCCGTGGTGGCGTCCTCACTGGCAAACGCCAGCTTGAAACACAGGGCCACCTGCACTTCGTCGCCATTCTGCAGACGCTTTTCGTGCCGAATGGACTGGCCATTGACATGCGTGCCGTTCTTGCTGTCCAAATCCCGAATGAAGAAATCGCCATCCTGCCAGTAGATCCGGGCATGCATGCGGCTGACCAGGCGATTGTCCAGCACGATGTCACATTCCCCGTCCCGGCCAATCACCAGTTCCTGCTGGGGGTGAAGAAGCCATTTGCGGCTTCCTTCCCCCGAACCCAGCCACTGCAACAGCATCGCCTGGTGCTGCTCCCTCTCGTTCTCAGGAACTTCATTCATGTCTGATGCCAAAAACAAACGGTACAATTAACTGTCATTATAGCGAACTGCTTCCCGGTACTGTCCCTTTTCCACCCTGTTTCGGTTCCGGACACTGTTATGCACATTCCCCTGCCTCCAGGCACCGAGTTGCGCGCGCGCTACCGGATTGAGGCGCTGGTGGGCCAGGGCGGCATGGGGGCGGTATACCGGGCCCAGGATCTGCGGCTGGCGGGCCGCAGGTGTGCCGTCAAGGAAATCGTGTTGATCCCCCCGGCAGGGACGGATGCCGATGTCACGCAGCAGACTTTCGCCCAGTTCCATCAGGAAGCCTCAATTCTGGCGCGCCTGGACCATCCCAATCTGCCCAAGGTCAGTGATGTGTTTTCCCTGCCCCAGCGGGAATATCTGGTGATGGATTTTGTGGCTGGCTCCAATCTGAGCGAATTGCTGGCCCAATCCGCAGAGCCTTCCCGGCACGGCTTCCCGGAAGACCGGATTCTGGCCTGGAGTCACCAGATCCTGGATGCCCTGGCCTATCTGCACGACCAGTCGCCCCCCATTCTGCACCGGGATATCAAGCCCGCTAACCTCATTCTGACCAGCCAGGGCGTGGTCAAGCTGGTGGACTTCGGCCTGGTCAAGCTCATGCAGCCCGACGACCCGCAAACCATTACGGTCGTGCAGGGCCGTGGCACCCTGGCCTACACCCCCATTGAACAATATGGCGGCGAAAACGACTTTACCAGCGAGGCGTCCGACATCTACAGCCTGGGGGCCACCCTGTACCATCTGCTGGCCGGACATGTGCCTGCCGATGCCCGCACGCGTTTCCTGCAGTCCGGACACCTGGACGAATTGCGCAAACCCGGACGCCGCATATCCCGCCAGACGGAAGCGGCCATCTTCCACGCCCTGGCCCTGCATCCCGAACAGCGTCCCCCCTCCGTGGCGGCATTCCGGCTTGAATTGCTGGGTCCCCGGTCTTCGCCGGGCGCGGTGCCGCACGGGTGGTCGGCCCCCGCTCCTTCCTGGCGTGAGGCCCTGATCGCCCACCGCCTCCTGCTGGGGCTGGCGCTCCTGCTGACCATGCTGGCCCTGGGCATGAGCCTGTTGCCGGACGCGGGGTCCTGAGACCAAGCCTGCCAATCTTCCATGCAGGGGCTGATCTTTTGGCCATCGGGATCCCGGGTGTTACACTCTTCTACGGTAAAATCAGGTTGGTGTGCATGCCGGTGTGGAATCGCGCCGGTTTTGCCCGACACGAGGGAAGCAAAACGGCAGAAGGGTGCCATGCAGAAGACACGCATTCACATGGGGCGCATGGCTCTGGTGCTGCTGGTGACGCTGTTGATGCCTCTGATCATTGGTGTCTTGCTGGATTTGCTGCTGGAAACTTCGCCGTGGATCACCGTGAGCATGGCCATCATTTCCCTGCCCGTCTCGGCGTTTTTTGTCGTGCGCCAGGGGCTGTTCGAAATGCAGCAGGTCATTGACACCACCACGCCCCCGGCGGAAACCGAAACCATGACCTCTCTCCCCGAACAATCACAGCAAGGGTAGTCCTATGACGGCCAGTGTGGATGCCGCCCAGCAAGCCAAAACCCCTTTCTTCAAGAACCCCAGGCGGGTCCTGCCCCTGCTGGCGGTCATCGCCCTGCTGGTCGTCAGTGTCTTCCTGCCCCGCCCGGAACTGCATGTCTCCCTGGCACCGGAGAAAATCGTATACGGAGGGCCGGACTGGCTGACCAATACCTGGATTACCACCATTATCGTTGACCTGATCCTGATTATCGGGGCGTTGGTCGTGCGCAACGGGTTGCGCAAGGATGTGCCCACGGGGTTCACCAATGTCGTGGAATTTATGGTGGAAGGGCTGTACAACCTGCTGGAAGGCGTGGCCGGAAAGCACACGTCCCGTTTCTTCCCCTGGGTGGTCACCATTTTCTTCCTGGTCATTGTCAGCAATTACGTAGGCCTGATTCCGGGCGTCAATACGATTCAGTCGCCGTGGTCGGTGCCCCCGGAGGATCATGCCCAGGTGGCAGGCCAGGAACTGGTCGCCAACCCCCAGGATTCGCGTTCCTTCTCCCTGTTTGCGGCCGAGGCCGAGGAGGGCCACGCTTCGACCAAGCCCCTGCTCCGCGCCCCCAGCACCGATCTCAACATGACCTTTGCCCTGGCCCTGCTCACCATGATTATGGTGCAGTACTTTGGCCTGAAGGACCTCGGGCTGCGTTACCTGCGCAAGTTCTTCGCCTTCCGGAAGGGCGGCATGGGCATGCTGATGGGAGTCGTCGGCCTGCTGGAACTGGTGGGTGAATTTGCCAAGATCATCAGTTTCGCCTTCCGTCTTTTCGGCAACATCTTCGCCGGCGAAGTGTTGCTGGCGGTCATGGCCTTCCTCATTCCGTTCGTTGTCCCCTCCCTGTTCTATGGCTTCGAGGTGTTTGTAGGGTTCATTCAGGCCGCGGTCTTCATGATGCTGGCCCTCATCTTCTTCACCTCGGCCACCGTCAGTCATGACGACCACCACTAAAGGCCCCTCGGCACCGGCAATTGTCCGCGCATGGGCGCTTAACCGTTATCCAACACCAAGGAGTACTGAAGATGGAACTTGAGGCTGCAAAGGAAATCGGCTCGGCTCTGGCCATAGGTCTGGGCGCTATTGGACCGGGTATTGGGGTAGGACTCATCGGTGCCAAGTCAGTGGAGGCCATGGGACGCAACCCGGAGGCCGTCGGTATCGTGCAGACAAACATGTTCATCACCATCGCGTTTGCCGAAGCGATTGCCATTTACGGGCTGGTCATTTCCCTGCTGATCAAGTTCGGATAAATGTGATTCCTGCACGCATCATCAAGCTGATGGAGGGTACTTAGCACATGGATGCATTGGGTACGTTGGGACTGAACAGTATGGCGTTCATTTCCCAGGTCGTGAATTTCCTGCTCATCATGCTGTTGCTGACAGCCTTGCTGTACAAGCCGGTGCAGAAATCCCTGATCGAGCGCCGGGAACGCATAGCCCAGGGCCTGCGCGACGCGGATCGGGCCCGGGACGCGGCCGCGGAAGCCGAGCAGGAGAAAGAGAACATCCTGTTCGCCGCCCGGGACGAGGCCCAGCAGCAACGGGCCCAGGCGATGCGGGAGGCCGAAACGGCCGGCCAGGAGATCCGGGCCCGGGCGGAAGCGGAAGCCAGTGCCATCCGTCAGCGCGCGCAACAGGAAGCCGAAGAGCAAAAGGCGGCCATTCTGGTCGAAGCCCAGAAGGAAATCGCGGCCCTGGCCATGCTGGGCGCCGAACGCATCCTGGGCCGTGAACTGCAGAACCAGGCCGATCAGGAACAGCTGATTGCGGATCTGCTAGCGGACCACAAGCGGAGTTGATGGCATGGCGCAAACGACAGATGCCCGCAGTTATGCCGAGGCGTTCCTCGCCGCCATGCAGGAAAGCTGGCAAGCCGACTTGCAGAAACTGGAACGGAAACTGGCGGAAGGCACCTCCCTGCGCACCGCCGTGCGGGTAGCCCGTCAGGATCAGGGCGAAGTACAGGCCCTGATTGCGGCCGCCCTGCCGGACACGCCGGCGGCCATGGTCAATCTGGCGACCCTGCTGGTCACCGAGAACCAGGTGGACCTGATTCCGGCCATTGCCAGTGAACTGCAGACGCAGATGACGGGCACCACCGGTCCCCTGAAAGCCCAGATCACCAGCGCCATGGCCCTGTCGGAAGCCCGGCAGGCGGAACTGCGTTCCTACCTGGAAGCGGAGCATGGCAGCGAACTGGATCTGCAGTTTCTGGTGGACCCGGGCCTGATTGGCGGTCTCCGCATCCGTGTGGGCGACAACCTGACCGATCTCTCGGTCTCCAGCCAGCTCCAGTCCCTGCGGGACGATGTATTGGCATCGGTCTAACCGACGCGGTGCAGTGAGATTGCCTGTGCCCATGCAACAGGGGGAACAAGACAAGACATCATGGCAGTAATTAACGAGAGCCTGACCCAGCGCCTGAAAGAGCGGATTCTCTCCTTTGAACCCGTGCCCACCCGCGTTGACGTGGGTGAAGTGGATTCCGTAGGCGATGGCATCGCCCTCATCAACGGTCTGGAACAGGCCATGGCGGGGGAGCTGGTGGAATTCACCCGCAACAATACCCTGGGCATGGTGCTGAATCTGGAAGAGGACAATGTCGGCCTCATCATCATGGGGGAATACACCGATATTGAGGAGGGGGATCTGGTGCAGAGCACGGGGCGCATCGCCTCGGTGCCGGTCGGTGACGCCCTGCTGGGCCGCGTGGTCAATGCCGTGGGCCAGCCCATCGATGGCAAGGGCCCCATTGAGGCCACTGCGACCCGGCCGGTGGAACGCATTGCCCCGGGCGTGGTGACCCGCCGCTCGGTGGATACGCCGGTCGAGACCGGCCTGACCTGCATTGACGCCCTGATTCCAATTGGCCGCGGCCAGCGGGAACTGATCATCGGGGATCGCCAGACCGGCAAGACGGCCATCGCCATCGACACCATTATCAACCAGAAGGGCAAGGACCTGATCTGCATCTATGTGGCCATTGGCCAGAAGCAATCCACGGTGGCCCAGGTGGTGGGCATTCTGGAAGAAAACGGGGCCATGGAGCATACCATTGTGGTATCCGCGGCCGCCGCCGATCCCGCCGCCCTGCAGTTTATTGCCCCCTACGCAGGTTGTGCCATGGGCGAGGAGTTCATGGAACAGGGTCGGCATGCCCTGATCATCTACGACGACCTGTCCAAGCATGCCCAGGCCTACCGGCAGGTGTCTCTCCTGCTGCGCAGGCCACCGGGACGCGAAGCCTATCCGGGCGATGTCTTCTATCTGCACAGCCGCCTGCTGGAACGGGCCGCGTGCATGGCGGACAGTGAAGGCGGCGGTTCGCTGACCGCCCTGCCCGTCATTGAGACCCAGGCCAACGATGTGTCGGCCTATATTCCCACCAACGTGATTTCCATCACGGATGGCCAGATCTTCCTGGAGAGCGATCTCTTCTACGCCGGCGTGCGGCCGGCCATGAACGTCGGTCTTTCCGTCAGCCGTGTCGGGTCCTCCGCCCAGACCAAGGCCATGAAGTCGGTGGCCGGCCGCCTGAAGCTGGAATTCAGCCAGTACCGGGAACTGGCTGCCTTTGCCCAGTTTGGCAGTGAACTGGACGCCGCCACCCAGGCGCAGCTGAACCGCGGGCAACGCATTCAGGAAGTCCTGAAACAGAACCAGTACCAGCCCCTGTCGCTGGCGCAGCAGGTGCTGTCCCTGTGGGCGGTCAACAACGGCATGCTGGACGATGTGGACACCACCAACGTCAAGGCTTGGGAAAACGATCTGCACGCCTATATCGAATCCAGCCCACCCCCCCACATCTATGGTACGCTGCGGGAAACCCAGACGCTGGATGACGATACCGAAGCTGTCCTGCGTACCGCCGTGGAAGATTTCAATCGTTCCTGGACTCCGGCAGCCGTCTGACGCGCTGCCCAACCCTGATGTGCTATGGCCAGTACACGTGAAATTCGGCGCCGCATCAAGTCGGTCTCCAATATTGAGCAGGTAACGCGTGCCATGGAAGCGGTGGCCGCTTCCCGGATGCGCCGCGCCCAGCAAATGGTTGTGGCCAGCCGCCCGTTCGCTCAAAAGACGGCGGATGTTCTCCATTACATAGCCCGGCTCCCGGTCATCGAAGATGAACTGGGGGCGTTGCTGACCCCACGCGAGGTGCAACGGGCCTGTATCGTGCTGGTCACCGGGGACCGCGGTCTGGCCGGAGGCTTCAACTCCAATGTCATCCGGCACGGGGCCCAGGAAGTAGCCCAGCTGCGGGAAACAGGCGCCGAAGTGGTGGCGGTGACCGTCGGGCGCAAGGGCCGCGACTGGTTCAATCGCTATGATCCCATTCTGCATGCCGAGTTCGAGGGGCTGCCCGACGCGCCTGGCCGCACCGATTTGACCCCGATTACGCGGTTGCTGATCGATGATTTCCTGGCTGGGAAATTCGATCAGGTAAAGCTGGTCTACACGGATTTTGTCAACACGCTCGTCCAGAATCCCGTCAGCACGGATCTGTTGCCGGTGCCCCCGGCAGAACCTTCCGTCCCCATGGCCCCGGACTACGTGTTCGAGCCGGATCCACAGACGGTGCTGCAGCGCGCGATTTTCGATTTCATCGAGATTCAGATCGTGCAGGCCGTGTACGAATCACTGGCCAGTGAACATTCGGCCCGCATGGTGGCCATGCGCAATGCCACGGATGCGGCCAATGACCTGCTGGAAGATCTGACCCTGCGCTTCAACAAAGCCCGCCAGGAAGGCATTACCAGCGAACTGATGGATATTGTCGGAGGCAAGACTGCCCTGGAACAGGCCTAGCCACAGGCCCACCGGGGGCATTGCCAGCAACCAGGAGAAACGCATTCATGGCTTCAGAGATGAAGGGGTCGGTTACCCGTGTCATCGGTCCTGTAGTGGACTGTTCCTTTCCCGACGGCAATCTGCCCGAAATTTACGACGCCGTGTACATCCCCCTGGATGACGGCTCGGAACTGGTATGCGAAGTCCAGCAGCATCTGGGAGGCAGTTCGGTCCGGACCGTTTCCATGGGTTCCACGGAGGGTTTGCGGCGCGGCGTCGAGGCCACATCCCAGGGCAATCCCATTTCCGTACCGGTGGGTCCCGCCACGCTGGGGCGCATTTTTGATGTCACGGGCAAACCGATTGACTCGGATGAGCCGGTGGAAGCCACCGCCTACTATCCCATTCACCGGGAACCGCCATCCTTTGCCGAACGGTCCACGAAGGCAGAGCTGTTTGAAACCGGCGTGAAGGTGATTGACCTGATTGCCCCCTTTACCAAGGGCGGCAAGACGGGCATCTTCGGCGGGGCCGGTGTGGGCAAGACGGTGGTCATTCAGGAACTGATCCACAATGTGGCGGAATTCCACAGTGGCTATTCCGTCTTCGCCGGTGTGGGCGAGCGCAGCCGCGAAGGCAATGATCTGTGGCACGAAATGCGGGACTCGGGCGTGATCGACTCCACGGCCCTGGTATTCGGCCAGATGAATGAGCCACCGGGGGCCCGTCTGCGCGTGGGGCTGACCGGCGTCACCCTGGCCGAGTATTTCCGGGATGAAGGGCGGGACGTCCTGCTGTTCATTGACAACATTTTCCGCTTTGTGCAGGCAGGCGCGGAAGTGTCCGCCCTGCTGGGCCGACTGCCCAGTGCGGTCGGCTATGCGCCGACCCTGGGCACGGACATGGGCGATCTGCAGGAACGCATCACCTCCACCCACAAGGGCTCGATCACCTCGATGCAGGCGGTCTATGTCCCCGCCGACGATTACACGGACCCCGCGCCGGCCACGACCTTTGCCCATCTGGATGCGACCATTACCCTGGAGCGTTCCCTGGCCGATCAGGCGCTGTTCCCGGCGGTCGATCCTCTCGGTTCCACCAGCCGGATTCTGGATCCGGTCATTTTGGGAGACCAGCACTACCGCGTCGCCCGCGGCATCCAGCAGATTCTGCAGCGCTATCGGGATCTGCAGGACATCATCGCCATTCTGGGCGTGGAGGAATTGAGCGAAGATGACAAGCTGGCGGTATCCCGGGCCCGCAAGATCCAGCGTTTCCTGACCCAACCCATGTTTGTCGCCGAGGTATTCACCGGGGTGGAAGGACGTTTTGTGAAGGTCAGTGATACCATTGATGGCTTCAACCAGATTCTGCAAGGCGAACACGACGATCTTCCGGAGCAGGCTTTCTACATGGTTGGCACCATTGATGAAGCCATAGAAAAGGGCGCGCAACTGCGTGCCGGCTAATTCAGGCAAGGCTCTTTCCCATGCCCATTCAGGTTGAAATTGTCACCCCGGAACGCCTGCTGATCTCCCAGGAGGCCGACATGGTACTGTTGCCCGGTGAAGCCGGACAGATGGGCATCATGCAACATCATGTGCCACTTATGACCACCCTGGCTACCGGCGAAATCGTCCTGTTCCAGGACGGGGAAGAGGACGAAGTGCTGTCGGTGAGTGGGGGCCTGGCGGAAGTGCGCCCGAATCTGGTCACTATTCTCGCCGATACCGCCGAACGGGGCGATGAGATCGATGTGGTCCGGGCCCAGGCGGCCCGGGATCAGGCAGAACAAAGCCTGGCGGAAAGACAGGAAGGGGGCACACCCTCTCCTGTACATCTGGCAGCACTGAAACGCAGCCAGGTACGCCTGCGTGTGGCCGAGCGGCGACGGCGGCGTGTCAGGCCTGGCGATCAGCCGAACTGACTTTCGTCTCCATGCTTGCCGTCGTGGAGCAACAGAAGATGGCCGGTTTTGCCGCACGGGGCTGAACCGTCAGGCAAAGAGTGGCACCTTGCCACTACGTACACAAGAAGCCGCCCGGGCAACACAGCTCCGGGCGGCTTTCGCTATGGCGTGTTGTGGTCCCCGGGAGTCAGGATTTCTCGCTCAGGCACCAGGCACAACTGCGTCCATCCGACGGTGCCGACATGACGCGACCCTCCGGTGCGCCGTTTCTGTTCGGATGCGACTTGGCGTGTGTACTGCATGTGCTCTCTTCGTTCCTGTGCCGTTCCCTGCATGCGCATCTCGGTCAACAGCTACCCCGCTGCCTGCGTTTGGACAGTCAAAAATCCTCAGCATCCCACGCATCCTGGCACAGGGCCCGCATGGCCGATACCAGCTGCCGCGGAGAGCGGAAGACGTTTTTCCAGTATATAATCCCTTGGGCAAACCGATACATGCACGCGCTTGGTTCAGGCAGGGCGCTGTTTGGAACAGGATTGCCGGAGCCCCCGAACCGGTAGCTTGTGACCAAGCCCCAGCCCCGGCGGATGTCGCATGTTGCCATTTCTCTCCCCCAAGGAGAAGGGAGGATTCCTGTGGCCCAGATGCCGTTGCGGGTAATGCCCTCCGCCAGCAACTTTCGGAACAGGCGCCGGAACAACTGGTTGTATGTGGACAAGACCGCCCAAATTGTGGCTTTTCTCGCCGCTGACACATCGCTATTGTTTACCCGTCCCCGCCGTTTTGGCAAAAGCCTGCTACTGTCCACGATTGAGGCTATGTACAGCGGTGACCGGAACCTGTTCCAGGGGAATGAGGTCCGACCGGAACTGGCCGTCTACCGGGATGCAACGTGGACGTGGCAGGAACATACCGTACTGCGTCTGGACATGATGGGGGTGACACTGGAAGACGGGGAAGACAGTCTGGTTCCGGCCCTGGATGATTTGGTGTATGCAGCGGCCACCGAACTGGGAATGGAGGGCCTTTACAGACACAGTCCCCGCAGGCCAGCCAGTTCCCTGATCAACCTGGTGCAGGCATTGAGTGCGCGGTCCGCTGCGACCACGAATGAAGCTGGGATTGTCATCCTCGTGGATGAGTATGATGCCCCCATCCTGAATCTCATGCACACGCCCCAGGGAGTACAAACCAGGCAGCAACTGGCCAACTTCTACGGTGTGTTCAAGACCCTGGAGGGCGCCGGCAAGGTCGAGAAACTGGTTATGACGGGCGTGACGCGGTTTGTCAAGACCGGACTGTGGTCCAAACTCAATCAGGTTCAGGATCAGACTGACAATCCGGATTTCCATGATCTGATCGGCTTCACGGATACCGAACTGGATGTTCTGTGGCACCAGGTAGGCAGCATGGTACCGGCAAAAGTTCCTCGGGCTGGCTGGCCTGCCCTGTCCCGGGAAGCCTGGCAGGAGTGGTATAACGGGTACCGGTTCACTCCAGACGCCACGGAAACGCTTTACAACCCGTATGCCATCATGTGCAGTCTGGCCCGGGGACACATAAGAGAGTATTGGTCCCAGACAGGACACCTGGATGTCGTGGAAAAATTGTTGCAGGCGCCCTGGACACAGGTGGAAGCTCCGAATCGGGTACCCCTGTATCTGACGCGCCCGGTTCCGGTACCAAACTATGAACTGCGTCTGGACTGGTTGGACAGTCTCACGCCCGACCGCTCTCCTGAAGCTGTGCTGGTCCAGTGGGAACCAGCCCAATTGGTGCCCCTGCTTTACCAGACAGGCTATCTCACGTTGGCCCCATCCGGGGAGCTGGCTCCTCCCAACCGCGAAATTGCCGCCTATCTCAGTCATGTCCTGCTGGATCCCTGGCTGGACCCGGGTGAGATGACACGGGCCACCTGGTTTCAGGCCCAAATGCTGGATGCTCTCCAGCATTTGGATATACCGGGCATGGTGGCGCATTTCAATGCCCTCCTGCATTTGTTGCCGCATCAGCGCTTCCAGGGGTCCGGCAGTAGCCCCTACAATCTGGTCCTGGACCTTGTTGTCCTGCTGGCACACGGCCACATCGGCTATCTGATCCCCGACCGCAATCCCTCCCATGACATGGAAATGTCGGGTCTGCAGGGGAATTTGGACACCGCCCTCGGCTGGGACGACATCTCCCTGGTCCTGGAATTCAAGACCGGTTCCCAGGCCAGCGCCCATTCCGGCCAGACGCAGATCCGGGAACATGCCTATCTGCGTGCATTGCCCCGCAAGTCGCGTCTGTATCTGGGTCTGTTGCTTTACCTCACCGGGAGGCAGATAGCAGCCTGGGAATGCCAGGGCTATTCTGACTTGGGAGAACCCCTGGGCCAACCCCTGACGCACCGGGACCCCTGGCCTGCACACAAGGAGGGTGTGTACCAGCGGTGGGCTGTGGACCTGAGGGAATGACCGGCAGAAACCGATACGGGTTGGGGGCATCCTTCCCAATCCTACAGTTGCAGTTGAAACAATGCCGTATAGGGTGTGCTGGTTACGAGAAAATCGGTAAAGATTTCCCGGCATCCCGAACTGATGCCGAGCTTCCACGTTCCCATGGTGCAACATACAGCATAGACAAATGTTAGACCTATAATTGTTTCATTATAGCGGCAACGGAGTTTCCGCCGGACGCCACCGGGAACACCTGGGGTGCCAGCTTGTCCTCAGGTACCGAAGCCGCAACGGGTCGGCAGGCAACCCAGGGGTAGAGAATCACAGAGCGCCAGACAGCAGAATTCCACAGCGGCTATTTCGTCTTCACCGGTGTGGGTGAGCGCAGCCGCGAAGGCAATGGTCTGTGGCACGAAATGCGGGACTCGGGAGTGATCGACTCCACGGCCCTGGTATTCGGCCAGATGAATGAACCGCCGGGGCCCGCCTGTGCGTGGCCGAACGGCGCCGTCGCCGTGTCAGACCTGGGGATCTGCCAGCCCGATCTGGCCTCCTGCAACCCAATTCGCGCCGTCGCCACGTATCCGGTCCCCTGGCGGCCACGCCTATACCACTACAGTTGTAATTTGGGATTCGGAACAGAAAGCGCGGTAGCAAAGACATGCGTCATGGGAAATCATTCCTGATTTCTTGGCATTCAGACCCGATTCCAGGCTGCAAGGGCGCCACGGCACAACATCCATCAAAGACAATTGCCAAACTGCAACTGTAGGAATACAGGCCAGGGCCCCATTGCATCTGCAGATGTTGTCCTGATTCCTGCATGGGGACAGGGTTGGCCCAGAAAGGTTGTGGCCTTTCCGCGGCAATCACCTACTCTCAGACTTCCATTGGGGTTTGATCCGTCGTCGCAGTTTTGCCTTTCCTTCCTGTAATCCGGCCGTTACGCCTTCGGCACCGCAGGGTCCGCTCCGGATCCTGCGCGCAGAGCCGCACCAAGTCGAGTTGCAGTTGGGCGTGCTTTCACCGCAACCATGATCCTGCGATATCGCCCCCTGCTCTGGAATCACGGCCCTTCCCAAGGGAAAAAGGACCGCTATAATGCAAGGATACTGTCCGTCCAGCCCTGATGGCCGATTCGCTTGAGGGGCCCAGATACAATCCCCAGCTTCAATGTCCATGAAACGCATCGCACAATTCCCCCAACCTGACTGGTCGCTCATGGGGGCATCCGCCAGACAGGGAATAGCCCAGTTGCATACCCTCCGCAAGCGCATACTGCAAATCACTACGGACCAGATCGAGGAGTTGCGCCGGGAGGCTGTCCGCTTGCCGGGAAATGCTTCCGATGCGCGGTTACAGTCTCCTGACCGCATAGCTTTGTTGCAGGAAGCAGTGGATCGGCAAAGGGTGCAGCACGAAGATCCCGAGCAATTGGTCCGCAGCTTGATACACAAACGCATCGGGTACAGCGCATGCTTTGGTGGCATCTTTGCCTTGCCCGGCATGGTTCCCGGCATTGGCACGGTGGCTCAGTTCGTTTTCGGTTTCGCCACCACTTTTCCAGAGACCGATTTGGTGCGCAACCAGATGTGGTGCCTTTATGTTGAGTTGTCTCATGTGTATGGCCGGTCCCTCAGGGTCACGGATCTGGAATTCCTGCGGGAAGAATGGAAAGTTCTGCGGAACACCAACCGAGGCGAAGAAGCCTTCAAACACGCTGCTACCCGTCAAATGGGGCGTTGGCTGTCACATACCCGACTCCAGGGAAACCTGCAGCAGATGCTGTTGCGGCTGGGTCTGCCTGAAACCACGGTCAAGGCCATGGGGCGGTCCGTAGCACGAGGAGCGCCTTTTGCCTTGGGCATGATGATGGGGGCAACAGTCAATGCCTACAGAGTCCATCGATTTGCCCAGTCTGTGCTCAGGGTATGGCATGTGGAAGAGGCATCCGACTCCCTATCCATTTGGGACGCGGAATCCAAGGGGCGCCACGAGTCTGGTGCAGCGTTGACAAAAGGGGCCCAGACTCTTGCCTGAGGGTAAGAGCTGCCATTGTTTTGTACAGGCCATGGATTTACGCGTGTGCAGAAAAAACCTGCAAGCGGCAAACTTGCCCACGGGCCAAGGCACAGGACTCCAGATGCGACGAAGACACGGGGAGATTCACACCTGCAGGCGGGCAGGCAGATTGTCCTCCACCCGTGCCGTTTCACATTTACATGCACATGGCGCTTGAGGTGAGCCACCCGCTCGGCCGGATTGTCCGCGAACCAGGCGTTAGAGTCGCTGATGATGCCACTTTCCCTGCCCTGGCGCATGTAGAGACGGTCTATGGCCCATTCCCGCAGAGTGCATTCGTTGACCACGTAGGCATGGGCGGCCTCGGGAACGCCACGTAGCATGACCACAGGTGTGACGTGCAACCCGGAGCGATTCGGTGCCTTGCGTGTACCACCTCACGGCATCTTCCTGTGGTTCAGGCGGTAAATGCCGTCGCCGATGACTTTCACATCCACCGGCAACGCGTACTCTCGACCAGTCGCATAACCCAGATGCAGCGCCGACGGCGCTGCCCCGGCATCACGGAAGGCGCCGAAGTCCAGCGCAAAGAGGATGCGCGGCACCTTTGGACCCCCTTTCCGGGAACTGGCCTGCGCCCTTGCCCGGATTGAAGGTATCCGTGAACACCATGTCCCCAAACGCCTTGCAGGCACTGTCTATGCCGCGCGCTTGGGTTACGAACGAGGAAAAGGGCGCCAGAGAGCCTGGAAATGGCTTCTGTGGGCCATTTCCAGAGTTCGCTCTATGGCGCACCATGACCCTGATGCGCATGGCCGATCTCGGCAAATCCTGCGGACCATCCCGAAAAGGAACACCAGTCGGAGGGTCTGGCATTGGCGGCAAGCGTCCACGGGACTGCAACCGACGGAACAGGCGGTGGTTTCCCATCCCTGACAGATGTTACCCTGTAACGCTTTGCCTGTGGATGCTCTGGCAACAGCAAGCCACGTCTGTGCTGTCAGACTATGCGTCCAAGCCACAATGCGGCTGATTCTGTATTGTTCCCTGGTCACCACCGAGTTGATGGTCGGGAAGCCAGCCTGTGGTACGGCATACGCCTGAGGGGACTATGCTTCCCGCAGACACTCATTGGGGAGGACAGGAGAGTGGTGGCAAGCCAGCCCTCTCCCGCAGATAGGCCAGCACGTTGTGGTGGAGGTTATTCTCTGTACAGCGGTCCTTGACATCCCGCAGGTCGGAAGTGGTGGGGATGATGGCCAGTGGGAGTTCCAGAAGGGCTTGCACCACTTCATCGGGAACGGCTACCGTCCACTCGGCCGCGATATCCAGCAGGGATTGGACTTGGAGCTGCTTGTATGTCTGGCTTTGCTCTGCCAGTTGTGTGTCCTTCTCCGCCAGTTGTGTGTCCTTCTCCGCCAGCTGTTCCTGCAGGATATCGGGGTCCCCGGTAATCCACACGTTGCCTTGCCGATCCCAGCACTGAAAGCCCGCAGAGACATCCAGATTGATCCATGTGTTCAATACCTGAGAATACTCCACACCGTCCGTATCCCCGAGGGCAACCCCTGGCTCTGTCCCCGCGGTGCGGTGGGCCAGGATGTTGTCCCAGGGGCTGGCGGGTGATTGTTTCCACACGTGGGTAATGCGTTCCGTATCCGGATGGCAGATCCAGTATTCCTGTACTCCCATCAGGCCATAAAGCAGGGGGTTGACATGGAAGTCCTTATCCGCCGTACTCTCCGACAGCACTTCCAGGACCAGCCATGGTGTAGTGGCCGGCGACCAGGGAATCATCTTGGTGGCCGGATCAATTCGGTGCCGGTCCCAAAGCCCTACATCAGGTTCCACATAGCTGCGGGCCTGCACCTTCTCCCACGCATCGGCCGGCACCTGCCCGGTATAGTGAAGCAACAAATGACGCAGGCGTCCCGAAGGCAGGTACCCAAAGTGCTGCGGGATGTGCGGATCAGCCAGAATCGCTTCTACGGTCTCTGGGGGGATGGGAAGTTGGGATGGCAGATACTGCAGGAATTTCTGTAGCTGGGAGACGCAGGCCGTGTTATACGGCACCAGGCCCAAGCGACCGGCCGGCACTATGAGATTGGCGGTACTGATCTGCAGGAGTGCAGAATGGGGCAGGGACTGCACCATGCTCACGTCCTCCTGCAGGTAATAGGGATCTGTCGTGTGCCACTCCGAATACTCATATTTTTCCGGGTCATACGGATAATCGGCATCGTAGTGCCAAAGTTGCTCCAGTTCCGTGGATTCCGGCTGGGGCAGTGGAGCGGCAACACGGGGAATATCCCTTAGGAATGGCAAAGGCATGCGGTGGTCTCTGGCGGCAGGCAGATGTCCCAAGTGCCTGTTATTGTAATATACAGCCCGCACAGGGAAAAAGAGGAAACCTATAGACTTGACACTGGTGACAGCAGCATTCTGCCTGTGCTATCGCATCCTTCAGGGTTAGCCGCAAGACATATAACCTTGCAGAAGAGAGAGGCGAGATGTTAGGGTAGAAGGACTGCTTGCCTTTCTACCCCCTGGAACACGTCCCGTGAGTCTCAACATAAAGAACGAGGAAACCTGCCAACTGGCCAGGGAACTGGCGGGCCTCACCGGGGAATCCATGACCGGTGCCATTACAGTTGCACTCAGGGAACGCCTGGCGCGGGAGAAACGAGAACGCAATCCCGAGATCCGGGCCCAGAAACTGCAGGCTATAGGCAGACGCTGTGCCCGCCTGTTGCGTGACGGACCATCTTCAGTCGAGCATGGGAATTTCCTTTTTGATGAGCGTGGACTGCCAAGGTGATCGTTGATACGTCAGCCCTGCTTGCCGTGTTGTTTGATGAGCCGGATGCCCAACACTATGCGAGGGCGATAGCCGAAGCATCCCATTGCCGTATGTCGGTCGCAAACTTTCTGGAAGCGGCCATGGTGGTCGAGAGTCGGGCGGGTCCCATCGGTGGTCATGAACTTGACCTGTTTCTGGAAGCGGCCCGGATCCAGTTGGAGCCAGTAACCCTCGCCCATGCACAGGCTGCACGCCGGGTTTGGCAACGGTTTGGCAAGGGCAACCACCCCGCAGGACTGAATTTCGGTGACTGTTTCGCCTACGCCCTGGCAGCCGCAAAAGGCGAACCACTCCTCTGCAAGGGTGATGATTTTACCCTGACCGATATCGCGTTGGCATGAGGCCATGCATAAGCCGTATGCTACGGCGATCATGCGGAAAGAGCGCAGCGGATCATGGCGGGATCAGGTACAGACGGGACGGCAACCCAGGAACAGGGACCCTGCATGCCCGGCTCCCCGACAAGGGGACGCGCCGTTCCACACCGGCAGGTGGGCAGATATGAGGAATCTTGGTCCAGGATATTTCTCTTTGGCATGCGATGGCCAGCACTGCGGGCCAACGATTCTGGCACGGAATAGGCTATAATGGGGATCCAACAGGGTACCCAGTGCTTCATTGTTCTTTTCATCATTCGCTGTCTCCTACCCCTCCCTCATGATTCAGAAACAGATTGGCATCGATCTGGGCACCGTGAATGTCCTGGTGCATGTTCGTGGTCGTGGCATTGTGATCCAAGAGCCGTCCGTAGTCGCCATTCGGGGCAATCATATGGTGGCCGTGGGTTACGAAGCCTACGACATGCTGGGCCGCAATCCGGAAAGCATTCAGGTGGAACGGCCCCTGCAGAATGGCGTGATCGCCAAGTTTGATGTCACGGAAACCATGCTCCGCTATTTCATACAGCGCGTGACCGGCAGACGGCCGCTGTTCAAGCCCAAGGTCATGATCAGCACCCCCAAGGGCGTCACGAGCGTGGAAGAACGGGCGGTGCACGATGCGGCCATGCAGGCGGGCGCCGGGGCCGCCTACCTGATTCCGGAACCGCTCGCTGCCGCCTACGGGGCAGGCTTGCCCGTGGGCACACCCACCGGCAATCTGGTAGTGGACTTCGGGGGTGGCACCACGGAAGCAGCGGTCGTGTCCATGTACGACATTGTGGTGTGGGGGAGCATTCGCACCGGGGGCAACCGGATAGACGAGGCCATCGCCAACTACGTGCGCAAGAAGTACAACCTGCTGATCGGGGAACAGGCCGCGGAGGAAGTCAAGTTCAACATCGGCAGTGCCCTGCCCATGGAATATGACACCAGCATGGAGGTCAAGGGTCGGGATCAGGTCAACGGGTTGCCCCGTACCATTACCCTGTCCAGCAGCGAAACGACGGAAGCCATTGAGGATCCGCTGCAAGCCATCATCGCCACCATCCGTTCCACGCTGGAACGTACCCCGCCCGAACTGTCTTCCGACATCATTGACCGCGGCATTGTCCTGACCGGGGGCGGTTCCCAGCTCCGTTTGCTGCCCGAACGTTTGACCCAGCAGCTGGGAGTTCCCTGCTACCGAGCCGAGAATCCGTTGGCCTGTGTGGCTCTCGGGGCCGGCCTGGCCATGGAAAACTATCAGATCATACGCCGCAATCTGTCGGAGATTGTGGTCTAGTATCATGGATTCCGCAACGCACGCCTCCCTGGGCATGCATAGTCTGGCCGCCCATGCCGGTGAACGCCACCTCACCCGGACACAGAAGTCCGAGGGACTGGACTATACCGCCACGGTCAATCCCATTGACACCAGTGTCACCTATCTGTATCCCGAGGTGGCCGCCCTGGATGCGGCTTTGGGCGGCAATCCCGACACGTTTGTGTATCACCGCTACGGCAATCCCACCCTGCAAGCCCTGATCGAGGCGCTGCTCGGCCTCTGCACCGACCAAAACCCTGCCCTGTTTACCGGCGTCAATACCAGTACCGGCATGGCCGCTGTCCACCTGGCCCTGCTGACGGCGCTCAGCACATCCGAATCCTCTTGCCTGGCGGCCTCCAGGGACTGCTACGGGGCGTCCTATGCCATGGTGGACGGTCTTTTTCCCCAGCTGGGCGTGCCTGGCTACATCGTGGATACCACCGATTTGGCCGCCACCCGTGAGTTCCTGTCCCAGCAGCGCCCAGCTGCCCTGCTGGTGGAGT
This sequence comes from Caldilineaceae bacterium, assembly GCA_963664185.2. Taxonomy (GTDB): domain Bacteria; phylum Chloroflexota; class Anaerolineae; order Caldilineales; family Caldilineaceae; genus Bin34. Next base: position 22,618 of record CAXXOQ010000209.1, read on the forward strand.
CCATTTCCAATCCTCTCTTGCGGGTGACCAACATCGCGGGCCTGAATACTATCTGCACCGAACTGGATGTGGCCCTGATCGTGGACAACACCTTTCCGACCCCGCTGACCTGCAAACCCCTCGATCTGGGTGCTGCCATGGAAATCCACAGCTCCACCAAGTACATCGGCGGGCATGGCGATGCCATGGGCGGGATCGTGCTCGCCCCGGTACGCTACGAAGCGGCGTTGCGCGAACTCCTCAAAACCACGGGCGCGGCCCTGGGGGGCTTTGAAGCCTGGCTCCTGCACCGGGGACTTAAAACCCTGCCCCTGCGGTACCTGCGCCAGGCGGAAACCGCCCGGCAACTGGCAGTCTGGCTGACCCGGCATCCTCGTATCCGGCATGTGACCTATCCGGGTTTGTCCTCCCATCCGGACCATGCCCTGGCTACATCCCAGTTTGGCGGCTGCCATGGCGCGATGATCGCGTTTGACATTGACGGGGCGGACGCACCTGCGGTTTTCCGCTTCCTGGAAGCGTTGCGTCTGATCCAGCCAGGCACCAGCCTGGGCGATCTCTATTCCCTGGTCCTGTATCCCGCCCATTCCTCCCATCGGGCCCTGACCCCGGAGCAGCGGCGGCAGGTAGGCATCGGTGACGGCCTGGTACGGCTTTCCGCAGGCATTGAGGATGTGTCGGATCTGCAGGCAGATTTGGATCAGGCCCTGCAAGCCATTGCCCTCTGAAGCAATACAGAACTTCCCATCACAAGGAACCATCATGGCACTACATCAAGCGAAACGGCGCCTGGGCACAACTGCACTTGAGGTCTCTACGCTGGGCGTAGGCGGCACGGGATTTGGCAATATGTACCAAGTCATGCCGGAGGCAGAATGCCGCGCCGTGGTCCAGCAGGCCATAGCTTCAGGCCTCAACTATTTTGATACCGCCCCTCTCTACGGCCAGGGGCTGAGCGAGCAACGTTTGGGCGATGCCTTCCAGACCGTAGACCGCGAGTCGTTTCTGGTTTCGACCAAGGTAGGCTGGACCCTGCAGGACCTGCCGGCAGGCGAACAGCCGGCCACACTGTTTGCCGACGCGCTGCCCGCCACCACCTTCATGGACTACTCGGCGCAAGGCATCCGGGATTGCATTGAAGGCAGCCTGGAACGCCTGCAGCTGGACCATATCGATATCCTGCTCATGCATGATCCTGACGAAGGTGTCAGCAACGAGGAGGATTGGCAGTCACGCAGCGAAGTCAGCCATTTTGAAGCGGCGATGGCGAATGCGTATCCCATCCTGGACGATCTGCGGTCCCAGGGGGCGGTCAAAGCCATCGGCCTGGGTATGAACCAATGGGAAATGCTGGCCCGGTTCGCCGAAGCCGGCCAGTTCGACTGCTTTCTGCTGGCGGGCCGCTATACCTTGCTGAGCCAGGAGGCCCTGACCGAATTCCTGCCCCTGTGCCAGGAGAAGGGCATCAGCCTCATCATTGGCGGTCCCTTCAATTCCGGCATTCTGGCCACGGGCGCTACCGACGACGCATTCTACAACTATGCGCCGGCACCCCTGGCCATCAAGCAAAAGGTGAAAGGCATGGAAGCCATGTGCATTCGCCATGGCATCACCCTGCAGGCAGCGGCCCTGCAGTTCCCGCTGGGACACTCCGCCGTGGCTTCGGTCATTCCCGGCATGCGCTCAATCGCGGAACTGGAAGCCAACCTGGCGCACATTGCCATGGACATCCCCTCCGCCTTCTGGGCGGAACTCAAGGATCGGGAACTGATTGATCCGGATTCACCCACGCCTGCCTGAGCACGGCGCAACGCGATCCGGCTCACCCCCTGGCGGTGCGGAACGGGATGTGCCGAATGCCCCGGTCAGGCTTTCCGCCCTTGCCATGGGGCCGGCAGAATCATCCCCACGACCAAACAGGACACGACAGGGGGCGAACCCCGACACGGCTTCAGGGGACCAATCCCGTCCGGCACAGCCACACAACGCCCCCACACGCTGTCAATGCCCGGCCCGGATGGGACCCGATGCTTGCGGAATCGGCCATAGGCAAATGGGATCGCGGACAGTATACTGACATCATCTAGCCATCAGCCCTATCCCGGTGGAGGGTTATCGTGCGGTATGGTCTCCCCTTCCAGACAGTATTCCAATCAACAGATCCCCGCCTCCGGGCCAAGCTCGCCAAAGGCACCCTGTATGTACTGGCCAGTATTGTTCTGTCCCCGGTGCTGGTGGGTATTGCGGGCTTCTTCATATTGGGGGGATATGGCCTCCGGCTGCTACAGAATGTCCAGGCCCATCAGGAACATCCCCTCCCGGAATGGGATCAATGGCGGCATGATCTGCGGAGCGGATTCTTCCTGTTTGTGGCCGGGATTGTCTGGTTTCTGCCCCTTATCCTCCTGAGCATCTGGGTTTCCTGGTCGAGCGATCAGGATCCGGTAGCCAGTGGCCTGATCTCACTCCTTACCACGATCGTGGGCTGGATCATCGGTCCCGGCATATCGATTGCCCTGGCCCAGGGCCTGAAGTTGTCCGATGCCTTCCGCTTCCGTACGATACTGGCTTGGGTAGGCCAGAACTGGATACAGTGCCTGCTGGCCAGTTTCATCGCGGGCCTGATCAGCATTCCCATCCTGGTGGCAGCCGCCATAGCCGGTACCCTGGCCTTGGGCATTGGCCTGCTGGTCACGATGCCCTTTGCGTTTCTCATGGCCGGTATCTATCAGAATCATCTCTTTGGTCAGCTGGCCCGCACCCGTGACCTGACGGTCATGTTCCCTGAGGAAGCCTAGCCCGGCGGGACCCGCACGTGCCACATGGCCGGGGTTGCATTGCGGGCAATGCAATCTGCCGTGTGCGTTGCCCTCCCGCTACCAGCAGATCAACACCGGCCCTGCCGTCGCCGGTCGCAACGCCCTGAAGCCTGGAGGCGTTGATCCGGGTTTCTTCCCTATGCAGCGGCGCACGCCTGTACAGGCAGGTCTTGTGACAAGCTCCATGGACCTGCGTCAGGGCCAACGCAGGTCACGGTGCTGGCAGGTTTCCCAGGGCAGCGTGCAAAACTCCGAAGTCCGGTACCTGCATTGTGGGCCGGAAGGGCGTTTCCTCATAGGGCAGGTCATAGCGATTCACATACGCACCGGCAAATGCGCACGCCACAGCGCCCACCACATCAAAGGAATTGGAAGATACCATGCATATGTCCTGCCGGGGCGTACCCAGGCGATGGGCGGCATATTGGTATACCGCGGGATGCGGCTTGAACATCCCCACGGCCGAGACGGAAATCACGTCAGCATAGGCCCAGGGCACCTGATGCGTTACCAGATGATCCAGAAATTCCGGATCCCCATTGGACAGAATGACGAGCCGGAAATCCTGGCCCAATGCCGCGAGGGCCGGCAGGACATCGGGAAAGGGACGCAAATGCCTCCATTCCGCCATGAACGAATCCACCAAATCGGATTCCCGGGCCGCGTGCGCCAGACCACAGCGGCGCAAGGTATAGAGATAGGCGCGCCGGACGGTCTCCAGATACCCGCCGTGTCCCTGCAACATCAGGGAATCCTGAAACTGTTCCAGGCGCTGCCGAGCACGCTGCAGTTCCCAGAAATCCTCGGCGGTGAGCGCAGAATTCTGTGCTGCCAGCATGCGGGCGATATGCGGTTTCAGACTGGAACCCAGATCCAGAATTGTGCCAAACAGATCGAAAGTGAGGGTCGTAATGGGCATGTCCTGCTCCTTGCGTGATGGCGAAAGCCGACGTTGTGGGGACTGTGGCAGGCTCCCGCAGCCTGTCAGACCATCCGTACCGGCACCCAGGTCCATTTGCGTCCTGCGTTATGCCAGCCGGGGTTTGTGCCAGGCGGCCTCAGGGAACACCCTGTGGCCCTGGGATCATCTGCGTTCCCCACGCATCATTGTTGAAATATACTCCCATAGAGTGCTATATTGGGAAGTTGCCGTGGACCCGTGGACGGGTCCAGGATGACGGCCAATGTGGGTGTGGACCTGCATATCTCCGGTATGTTGACGTTTCACAAGGCGGCACAGATATACATGCGCGCCAGACATCCTGGCTGGCTGTTCTTCACATGATTCCCTAGGAGCTCTGCAATGATTGACAAAGGCTATGCAAAACCTGAGGTACTGGTGGATACAGAGTGGGTGGCCACCCACTTGAATGATCCCCAGGTCGTACTGCTTGAAAGCAACGAGGATCCCCTTTTGTATGAAGTGGGTCATATCCCGGGAGCTCTCAATCTGGACTGGATGGAAGATCTGAATGACGAACTGAAACGGGATTATGTCGACCGCGACGCCATTACCCAGCTGTGGCAGAACCTGGGCATTGATGCCAACACCCAGGTCGTGCTTTATGGCGACAAGAACAATTGGTGGGCCTGTTTTGCCTTTTGGGTCCTGAAACTGTTTGATATCCCCAATCTCCACGTTATGGACGGTGGACGTCTCAAGTGGGTGGATGAAGGACGGGAACTCAGCCAGGAGGTACCGGTCCGGGAACGCTCCAGTTTCCAGCTCCCGGCCGACAGTGCACCCCAGTCCATTCGGGCCATGCGCGATGAAGTACTCCAACACGCCAGTGCGAACCTGCCTCTGGTGGATGTACGCAGTCCGGCCGAGTATTGGGGCGAATTGCTGGCCATGGCCGATTATCCCCAGGAAGGCTGTCTGCGCGGCGGTCATATTCCGGGCGCCAAGAATGTGCCTTGGGCCCGGGCCGCCAATTCCGATGGCACCTTCAAGAGTGCCCGGGAACTGCGGGAAATCTACGAAACCGAACAGGGCTTGAATTCCAGTGACGACATTGTGGCCTATTGCCGTATTGGCGAACGCAGCAGCCATACCTGGTTTGTCCTGACCTATCTGCTGGGCTATGACAAGGTGCGCAACTATGACGGTTCATGGACAGAATGGGGCAATGCCGTCGGTCTGCCCATCGAACGCTAGACTTGCGGCCCTTGGCCTGCCCTGACCCGGACTAACACGACAGGTGCAGGGTTGCCTGTAGGGATGACGCAGGCAACTGCCCTTCTGTCCCGTGGCTACCGTGATGGCACGTCCTGCTTGTGACGTGCCATCAGATTTTTCTCATATATAATCATCACCATGCAATGTCTGGCCCTTCCAGGCCGGATGGTACCTGCCGGCCGTATACAGTTCCTGTAAGATCCTTCCTTCCCCTTCCAGACCCCATTCGTGCAGGCTTTGCCATCCATGAGCGACCATTCCCAAGACAATGTCAAGATTGCCCTGAGCCGTGATCTGGGCCTGATCGCCGTTACCATGATCGGCGTGGGGGCCATGATTGGTGCCGGTGTCTTTGTCCTGACGGGTATTGCCGCCGGTCAGGCCGGGCCGGGCCTGTTGCTCGCCTTTCTGCTCAACGGCTGTATTGCCCTCATCATCGGCGGCAGCTATGCGGAACTGGGCAGCTGTTTTCCGGCGGCCGGCGGCGGTTACCTGTGGATCAAGCAGGGCATGAATGACCTGTTTGGCTTTCTGTCCGGATGGATGAGCTGGTCTGCCCAGTCTCTGGCCTGCGCCCTGTATGCGCTCGCCTTCGGCGCGTTCTTCGTACAGCTGCTGGGACTCTGGGGACTGGACCTGGGACAATTCTGCCACGATGGCCCCGGGCATGGCTGTCCCGTCCTGCACTGGTCCCAGGTCGGTCTCGGCATCGCCATGGCGGCGCTCTTCACCTATATCAATCTCAAGGGATCCTCGGAAACCGGCCTGATCGGCAATGTCGTGACCAGTATCAAGATCCTCATCCTGCTCCTGCTGGGCGGATTTGGCATCGCCAAAATGCTGGGCGACGCGGGGGGATCGGTATCCAACGTCATTGAAACTTCGTTTCAGCCCTTCCTGCCCTTTGGTTTTCTGGGTGTCTTTGTGGCCATGGGACTGACTTTCATTGCCTTTGAGGGCTTTGAAATCATTGCCCAGAGCGGCGAGGAAGTCAAGAATCCCACCCGCACCATTCCCCTGGCCATTGCCCTCAGTATTATCGTGGCGGTATCCATCTACCTCCTGACCGCCCTGGTGGTCATGGGGGCCATTCAGTCCCCGGATCCCGACCAGCCGGTGTACGCCTTCCTGGCCCAGATGGGCGAACTGGGCATGGTGGAAGTAGCGGCCCAGATTTTTCCGGCCGGGGGCAAGTTCATCCTGCTGCTGGCAGGCCTGGCCAGTACCACCAGCGCCCTCAATGCCACCCTGTACGGGTCCAGCCGGGTCAGTTTTGCCATGGGCCGGGACGGCAATCTGCCGCCTCTTTTCAGCCGCATCCACCCCAAGACCATGTCGCCGCTGATGGCGGTGGCCTTCAGCGGCCTGCTGGTTATTATCATGGCCATTGCCCTGCCCATTGAAGATGTGGCCGCCAGTGCCGACATCATGTTCCTGCTGCTGTTCATGATGGTGTGCTATTCGGTGATTTCGCTCCGTACCCGGCGTCCCGATCTGGAACGCAAGTTCAAGTTGCCGTTCACCCCCTTTCTGCCCTGGCTGGGCATAGGTATCTGCGCGCTGCTGGCGCTGTCCCTCCTGCGCCTGAGCCTGCTGGCCTGGGGCGTCACGCTCTTCTGGATCGCGATTGGCCTTTTCATCTTCCTGGCCTATCTGCTCCCGAACCAGACCAAATGGGAAACCGATCCCAACCGGGTGCTCTCCGAACGCCGTTCCTCCCTGCGGTTTGCCGAGGCCACGGCGGGGCTCAATACGGTCCTGGTGCCGGTCAAGGACAAATACATGGCCAGTTCCCTGGGATTTCTGGGCACCATTATTGCCCAACAACGGGGCAACGAACTGTTTGCCTTGCACGTCGTCAAGGCCCCGGACCGCGAAACGGTGCATGCCAACGACTTTGTGGACATGCTCGACCTTTCCATGACGCAACCCGCTTTGCGCCGCGCGCATGAACTGCAGTTGCCGCATCGTGAACTTACGGTCATTGGTCGTCACATCGGGCAGTCCATCAACGCGGTGGCCCGGCGCTATCACTCTGAACTCATTCTGTTCGGATGGCCGGGCGTCAACGTGGGGAGCAAGCATGCCTTCGGCTCCGTGATTGATCTGATCAGCAGCAACCCGCCCTGTGACATCGTTGTGGCGCATTTCAACACCCTGTGGCACAGGCCCCGGCGCATCGTAATTCCCAGCCGGGGCGAAGGCGTCAACCTGCGCATGAGCCTGGAACTTACGCGGGACATCGTCAACTTTTATGCCGACCCCGACCCGGACACGGAGGCCAATATCCGGGTTACTACCCTGTATGTCGTCATCTCCGACGAGGATCGGGAAAATATTCCGGTGGTGGAACAGAATTCCCTGGACTTGGCCGCCGCCGTGGGGGTGGACACCCAATTCCAGGTGGTCGAGGCCGACGATGTGGAAACCGGCATTCTGACTTCCAGCCGCAATGCCGATCTGCTCATGCTCGGTGCCTCGGACGAAGGCTTCTTCACCCAGCATTTCCGGGGCACCGTTCCGGAACGGGTCATGCGCAAATCCTCCGCCAATGTCATCATGACCCGCAAGTATCAGGGCCCCGCGGCCAGTATTCTGCGCCGTTTCTTCCAGGAACCCACCGAGATGGCTTCCCTGCCCGACGCCTGATCGGATTCCGGTGGCGGTGTTTCCCGCCCCACTTGGTGCAGGCGCATGATCAGGCCTGTTGCTGAACGCGTCTGCCATGACCAGGCGGGCCCAGCGATCCCCTGTGACCGGCATCCCCGTCCGCTTTGCGCAGTTTCCCGGTAACCGCGCAACTGTCCGCCGGGATGGGCGGAACTGTGGGGCCGCAACGCTGGTGTCCTGATGGGCTCCCGTCAGGCATAACCCGTCTCTCTTCGCATACACCGCTCCTGGCTGTCCCATGCTGGCGGATATCCCGCGCACAGCGACAGGGTGCAACAACAGGGAACTGCATTTCTCCTGGCGCACAGGACAGCGTCATGGGGATGCAGGAAACGGCTGCAAGATCCGGCAGTGAAGTTTCGTGATGACACGAATCACCCGGCAGTGCCGGGCATTTCCGCATCCCGGGAATCCCTGCGGTGCCATGTTTGAGTCCTCCCGGCCCAGTTAACATCCAGTCACCTGGGCCCCATCCATCAGGAGTTCGAAATGAATTTGCAACTTCCCGATCGCGCCGTTCCCGACAGGATCAGCATTACCCGGCCGCTACACCCCAACGAACGCTATACCTATGCCGAACTTGATGGGCCAGGGGTTATCCAGTCCATTTGGATAGCCCTGAAGCACCCCAAGCGTTTGTTCCAGTCCAGTCGGAAGGCCATCATCCGCATCTACTTTGATGACGAAGAGATCCCGCATGTCGAGTCCCCTGTGGGAGACTTCTTTGGCATCATGCACGGCCTGGACTGGTATCCGATTGACAACCACTTTCTGTCCGCCAAAGCCTGGATCGGCTACACCTGTTACTTTCCCATGCCCTTTGCCCGGCAGGCGCGCATTGAATTCGCGGCCGGGCCTGAAGGGAACACGATATTCCTCCAGGTGGGATGGCAGCGTTTCCCGCAACAGACCCTGCGGGAGCCACGGCGTTTCTGTGCCCGCTGGCGCCGGGAAATGCCCACCCAGCGGTATGGGGAAGATTTCCTGATGCTGGATGCGGACGGGCCCGGACAGCTTCTGGGCTTCGTCTACGGCGTGCGTCTGATGGATGATGCTGACCGCTGGAGTCACGGCGGGGCCGAGAACATCTATATTGATGGGGAAGGCGACAATCCGGCCTTCCTCCGCGGCATCGGGGGCGAAGACACCTTCGGTGCGGGATATGGCGGTGCCCTGCATCCACCGGAGACCCACCACTATGCCGCCATGCCCTATTACACCCATGACGATGTGGGAGAAGCGAGACCTGCCCAGCGACTGGTCGGGTATCGTTTCTTTGCGCGCGACACGATCCCATTCCAGGAATCCCTTCACATGCGTTTTGGCTGCATGACCAACGATATCTGCGCTACCACCTACTGGTATCAGACGCCACCCGTCAGACCCTTTTTTGACCTTCCCGATTGGCCTGAACTCCTGCCGGGGACGGAACTGCCGCGCAAGACCCGGGATCGCCCCCTGCCTGCCAGCGGAGACTGGTGGCTCTGCGGCCCATTTGCCAATCACAACGGGCAAGCCATGGCAGGGCAACTGCCAGCCGAACAGTTTGGTCCGGATCTGAGATCCTGGGATGGCCTGCATGAACCGGAATCCGCCTGGGTAACGGAAGGCTCCAGGACTCTGGGCCGGGATGTAGCACGCTGGGTACGACGGTCTGCCATACACGGCTTCCTTGACTTCAATCATGTCTTCCAGCCTTGGGTCAAAGGGGTAGGGGCTACGGATCAGGGGGCGGCTGTCGCACATTGCGTACTGCGCGTTCCCGAAGCCGTTGAGGCCAACATCCGCCTGGGTTGGGACGACCATCTGGTACTTACCGTCAATGGTCAGGTTGCGGATCTCGGCCATCACCACGCGTTTCGCAGTCAGGATATCCCTGCCAGGCTACAACCAGGTGCCAACACGATTACCCTGAAACTGAGCAACCAGAAAGGATCCAACCACGGGGGCTGGGCCTTTTCGTTTCTGGCCACAGCCAGTGATGGCACGGTTCTGAGGCCGATGGCAGAACAGAACGCGTCATGACATCTGACCAGACTCCCGGCCGCACAAAGCAAAAGCAAGGTGTATCCGTGACGGAATGGCAGCCCCAAACCGCAGTTGGCTCGGCTCCCCTTCTGCTTATGCCTTGTCCCATCTTCGGCGGATGCTGAAAGATCGGAAATCGCTTGGCAGCGCCAGTCCAATCATGGAAGCGCAGGCACTGGATGGAGCTTGGGCTTGGGGATTACGTACGAGTCTCGTGCCAAGGCCCCTTCTGTCTCAAGGATATTCCCAGGCATCATCCCCGTTTGCCTTCAGGGGTGCAGGGAAACCCCAAGGGTTCAGGCACATGGCAGATGGGAGCAGATAGGGGTCGTACTCCGTGCATGTATGGAGCACGCCGTGTCATTCACATTCCTGTGTCTCGTACTGTGACTTGCCCGGACCAGGGACGTTCTCCGTCTGCCAAGTCTACAGGTTCCCCGAGGTGCGTAACAGGGGTCAATACGTCGGTTGGCCGCAAGGGCCTACTCCCGTTCTGGCGCCGCAGGGCGCGAATCCTGGAAGCGGACCAGTTGCATATAGGTTTGGCTGTCAAGATCATCTTCCTGCAAGACGCCCTCATCCAGCATGCGACTCATCAATTCCAGGGCCTTGGACTGGCCGATCTGCAGTTTCCGCTGCAGGAGGGAAAGGGAGCATCGGTCTACGCCCTGAACCATCTGGCAACAGGTCGTGTAGAGGCTTTCCGCGACAGAGGGTGGAAGATTCTGGGTATCTGGCGTACCTGATGCCTTTGTCCCATGCGGGGCGGGAGTGACAGATTCAACATTCCGGCTTGCCGTGAGCTCTTCTTCCGGGTGTTGGGTTACCGGCGATGCCAGTTCCTGTCCGGATGCGGGCGGTGTCCCATTATCGGTGGGCACCACTTTTGTCCCTGCTGTCTCTGGATCCGACGCGGCCACCGTGGTTTCGCCAGCCTCACTCTCGATCGGTGGCACCCAGGCCTGAACAGGGGATTCTTCCATCTCAGACGGCAGATCGGCCGGAACCGTGGGGACAGATTCCATGACCGCTGGCTCAGACCGGGGCGTCACCTGATCCGGGACAGGGTGTCCATCGGATGCATCCGGGATCTCTTCCCGCTCATCCAGTTCGCGGTTGCGCTGGGCCGTGTGCCAGTAATCCACGATCCGGTGAATCTCTTCGTCACTGACCCATGTCCCCTGCAGGCGTCCGGAACGCTTGGCATCCGGGGCGGCAAAGAGCATATCACCCTTGCCCAGCAACCGTTCGGCGCCGGGGGAATCAATAATGACCCGGCTGTCCGTCTGGCTGGAGACGGCAAAGGCAATGCGCGCCGGGAAATTGGCCTTGATCAAGCCCGTAATCACATCCACCGAGGGTCGCTGGGTCGCCACAATGAGATGAATGCCCACGGCCCGGGCCATCTGGGCCAGGCGGCATACCGCGCGTTCCACTTCCTGGGGTGCGGCCATCATCAGATCCGCCATTTCATCAATGATCACCACAATATAGGGCATGGCTTTCTCGCCCTGGCGGGCCAGCAACGCATTGTAGCGGTAAATGTCCCGCACCTTTTTGCGGTTCAACTGGCGATAGCGTTTCTCCATTTCCTGCACACACCAGTCCAGCACGCGTTCCGCCTCTTCCACATCCGTGACCACGGGATTGTGCAGGTGGGGAATGTGGTCGTACGTGCTCAGCTCCACCATCTTGGGATCAATCATCAGGAACCGCAACGTGTCAGGGGTATGCGACAGCAACAGGGTCGTGATAATCGCATTGATGCAGACCGATTTGCCGGTGCCCGTGGCGCCGGCAATGAGCAAGTGGGGCATCTTGGCCAGATCGGCCACAATAGGCTGGCCCTTGACGTCTTCGCCCAGGGCCAGGGGCAGTACCGCGGCCATGGCCTGGAACTGCTCACTCAGGACCAGTTCCTTGAGCCCCACGGAACTGCTGAGTGTATTGGGTATTTCAATCCCTACGTAACTGGTACCCGGAATGGGCGCTTCAATCCGGACCGACTGGGCCGCCACGGCCAAAGCCAGATCATTGCTGAGGCTCGTGATCTTGTTGACCTTGACCTTGGTCCGATGGATCCGACCCTTGCTGTCCTGGCGTTCCACATAACCGGGCTTGATCAGGTACTGCGTTACCGCCGGCCCCTTGTAGGCCCCTTCAAAGCTCGTCGGCGCCCCGAAAAGTTCCAGGGTCTCCTGCAACAGAACCCCACACCGCCGGATATGGTCATCGGATTCCTGCATCCGTTCCCTGTCGTCCAGGATCGCGTTCAGATCGGGCAATTCCCAGTCATCCGACGCCTGTTCCAGGCGGGATGGCACCCGGGATACGGCCGCCCCGGCCGGGGCGCGGGGATCGCGGTGCATGGTACGGACGGGCTGGACCGGCAACAGCTCCTCCCGTGCCTGATGCACGGTGACAGAAGCCGCGGTGCGTCCCCGTGCGCGCAGGCGCTGCAACATGGCGAAATAGCGCGTTTCCCATCGCTGATGGGTCCGCCGGAGTGGGGTAATGTCAATGTGGACACTCCGGATCCACACCCAGATCCGATGGGCCCAGGAATCGCCCCATGACCGGGGCCGTCTTGGGTGGGGCGGCACTTCGCCCATACGAATCCAGAGTTCCCACAGCCAGCGCCGCAAACATGACAGGCCGCTGCGGCAAAGGTCGGGCAACACCATGAAACAACTGGTCATGGTCAGTACCGTCAACACCACCCAGGCCCCGAGCGGGCCCAGCTGCAGCTGCAGCTGCGTGCCAAAGAGATGACCAATCCCGCCCCCGGCGGACTGTGCCGCCGGTGACAGCAACCGCGCGGTTTCCAGCATGAGGGTGCCCGGCGCCAGGGACAGGACTACGACCAGACACAGATACAGCAGCAGAATGCCCAGCGGCCGGTGCCAGGACAGGCGTGGCATCTGTTCCATGGATCGAATCACAATCCACAGGCCGAGGGAACCCAGCATGAGGGGGGAAAGCCCAGGTGCCTGCCCCAAAGCCCCCGTTGCAGAATCTCGATCCAGGCATCGGTCAGCTGTCCCCGCGATATCGACATCAGACTCAGCAGGGTAAGCACCGACACCAGAATCAGGAATGTCCCCGTGACTTTGGGGGAGAAAAGCTCCCTTGCTGCATGAAGGGTGTTCAGTGTTTTGTGTCCACGCACTCGTCTGGACATTGAACGGCATGTCCCTGCACTTTGCGCCGCAGGCTGCGACCGAGGGGAACCATCCCTGCAGCGGGGTGCTCCCCCTCTTTCCTTTAACTATAGCGGATTTGAAGCGGGAATGTTTCTCATGTGGCAATCAGGCGCACCACAATGACCGGGCGCCGTCCCAGCTCTTCCCGGCAATACTGGCTCAAAACCCGCTGTACGGCCTGCTCCATGCTCCGCTTGCCGCCTTTCTGGCGAATGGCGCGCAGGAATTTGCGGCTGACCAGGTGGCGGGGCCCTGTCATGGAAATCGCCCTGTTCTTCCCGATACAGGAGACCCCCGGGTAAAGATATCCGGCGCGCCCCGCAAGCTCTTCTCGCCGGCGTTATACACAATGACACATCCCAGCACGCCCCCATCCCGGAGCCACTTCCGCTCCTTGAGGACCTGTTCGTCATCACTGATGATGGAACCGTCGACCAGAATTTGCCCCGCCGGGATTTGCTCGCCCAGCCAGGCATCACAATAGGTCAACGCCTCCCGCCCACCGGGCAGCTCTTTGCCGGCTTCATTTTCCATTTCCAGGATCTGGCCGTCGGCCAGCACAAAGACATCCTCTGCCGGCATGCCGAACGCAATGGCATTCCGCTTGTTCAGCACCAGGTGGCGGTGCTCGCCATGCACAGGCGCGAAGAAGCGGGGACGGGTCAGGGCCAGCATGCGTTCGTTTTCCCGCTGGCTGCCATGACCGGAAACATGAATATCGGCCAGATTGGAGTAAATGACGTCGGCTCCCTGCTGAAACAGCCGATTCACCATGGAATAGAACTTGACTTCATTCCCCGGTATGGGGGAGGCGCTGATGATGACGGTATCCGTCGGGCGAATGCCGTGATCCCGGTGTCCCCCCAAACTCATGCGATTCAGCGCACTGAGCTGCTCCCCCTGGCTACCGGTCACCAGCACCACGACCCGGGTGTCAGGTTCGTTCTCGATTTGCCGGGCACTCAGCAAATCTTGCCAGCCGATGTCCAGATAGCCCAGGTCGATCGCGTTCCCCACATACCGAAACATGGAACGGCCCGCCAGGCCCACCTGGCGGCCATTGCGGTGGGCCAGCAGGATCACCTGCTGCACCCGACTGATGTTGCTGGCGAATGTAGTCAGGAAGATCCGGCCGGGCGCCTGGTCGAACAGGTGCTGCAGGGTATCTTCAATGGTGGCTTCACTGCTGGTAGCCACATCTTCTTCCGCATTGGTGCTGTCGGCCATGAGCAACAGGACCCCTTCATCGCCCCATTGGCGCAGCCGCTCTTCATCTATGGGCTTGTCCAGGACCGGGTTCGCGTCAAATTTGAAATCCCCTGTGTGGATCACGCGTCCCAGCGGCGTCTGGATCGATATGCCCATGCTGCTGGGAAAACTGTGATTGACCTGGAAGAATTCCACCTGGAAACTGCCCAGATCCAGGCGGCTTTCCACATCCACCTTGTGCAGGAGCTTCAGGGCGGCCGGGGGCACATTCTCGTCCTCAAATTTGCTTTCCACAATGCCGATGGTCAGATCGGCACCATAGATGGGCACGGCAATCCCAAACTCCAGCAGGAAGGGCAGGGCCCCGATGTGGTCTTCATGGCCATGGGTCAGGATGATGGCCCGCAAACGATCCTGCCGTTCCAGCAGGTACTCGGTGTCGGGGATGATGAGATCCACCCCCGGCGTTTCTTCATGGGGAAACAGGCTGCCAGCATCAATCAGAATCAAATCATCCTCGTATTCCAGGATCATCATGTTCTTCCCGATGTTGCCCAGGCCCCCCAGGGGCACCACGCGCAGAACCCCCTCATCGGGTCGGTCTGCTACTTCCAGGGCGCCATAATCGGTTCTGTTGTCTTGTTGATTCATTATGGGGTTACTGCTCACTTGCCTTTTGCTTGAGATGATGCCGCGGGCCTGTGACAGGTACGCGGGACAGGACACCCGGCGACAGCTTCATGTCGCTACAGGCTGTCAAAAAGAGATGCCTGGCTGCCAGCATCCTGCGGTGGCGACGGTTCCGGCGGCGCGTCTTCGGATGGGGGACTCCCGCGGGCAGGCGCTCGCCCCTTGCCGCTTCCTCATTCGCCTTTTGGGCGCGCCGGATGAGTCCGGGCAAGCGGGGCCAATATCTTGGCAAAGTCTGCCCGGCGCCGGGGATCCCGCAACACAGCGGCGGGATGCAGCAGCGGAATCGCACAGCGGCCCAACCCGATATTCCTGGCCTTGCCCTGGATTTGGGTAATGCGTGCGCCCGGAAACCAGCGTTGCATGCTGATGCGGCCCAGCGTGACAATGATACGGGGATTAATGATCGCAATCTGCCGATCCAGATACTCACGGCAGGCGGCGATTTCGGCCGGCAGGGGATCCCGGTTGTTCGGGGGACGGCACTTGACTACATTCGTAATGTACACATCCTCACGCCGCATGCCCTGTTCCGCCAGGGTCCGGGCAAACAGCTGACCGCTGCGCCCGACAAAGGGACGGCCCTGCTCATCCTCATCCGCCCCGGGCCCCTCGCCAATGAACATGATGACGGAGGCAGGGTCGCCTTCGCCGGGCACCGCATTCTGGCGTTGCCGGCACAGAATCGCATTTTTGGCACTGTCTCACTTCGGCTTCCAGTTGCGCCATGGCCTCGTGGGTCTCTGTCATGTTGCCCTCGGCTTCCTGTGTCTGTTCCGGCCCCTTATGCCGTTTCCCGGATGCGGTTGTCCCTGTGCGGACGTGGCCGATACGGGTACAGTTCCCTTTGGGTCTGCCAGCATAACCGCGCGAATTGCACCGCATCCTGGCCTTCCGGCCCCAACGCCAGGGACAGCAACAGGGCATCGCCCTGATCCGGGTAATAGCGTTTGCGACAGCCCACGACCCGGAAACCCAGGCAGTGATACAGCCGCCGGGCCCGGGCATTGGCCTGGTGCACTTCCAGATGTACCCAGCGGAGACGGACAGCCCGAAATTCGTGCAGCACATTGAGCATGAGCCACCTGCCCAGACGTTGGCCCTGGACCTGCGGCCAGCAGCCCAGCCGGAGAACATGCGCCTCGTCATCCTGCAGGAGATAGCAGCAATAGGCCAGCACGCCTCCGGCCGCAGCGTGATGGCAGGTCCGGAGTACCCGCCAGCTGTACGCGGATGTGGCAGCCCACATCTGCCGCATCTGCGATTCCCGGAAAGGCTGTGCCATGGATGCCTGCTCCAGGCGCATGACATCCGTCAAATCGGCGGCGGTCATGGCCTGGTAGGACACCGGCAGACAGGACTCGACCATCATCCGGGACCCTTGCCCTGCGATGAGACATACAGCGGCGCCAAATGCGCGGGGTCTGTACAGTCCGGTTCCACCTGCCAGCGCTGCCATGCCAGCCTGGCCAGTACGGCCGGCGAACGGGCCAGAAACGGTGCGGGCAGAGCCACCAAACGGGGGTGATGCTGCACGGCCTGCTGTATTTCGGTGGTCAATTCACCCCCGAGCCACACCGGCGCACCCTCTTCCGGGCCGTGGTCCAGAAATCCTGCCAGATCCGTAGCTGTCCCCAGGCAGTGGTCGTCCTGGGACAGGTAGTACCAGGGAGCCCGGGCGGACATGGTGGCCCAGATGAACTTGCCGCGACCGGCAGGCAACACGCCCATGAGCGTACCGGCGCGCTCCAGGGCCTGTGCCTGGTGATACAGGGGAGACAGCAACACGGACAGGGTCGGAATGCCCACCAACATCACCTTGGAACGGGTCCCCCAGCACCAGGCCTTTTGCTACACTTACACCAATGCGGACCCCGGTAAAGCTGCCCGGCCCGGTGGCGACGGCCACCAGGCCAATCCCGGCCATTGACAGGGCGCAGGCATTCAGGGCTGTGTGGATGTGAACCGCCAGTTCCCGGGTCTGGCGTCGTGGGGAACGCCAGGACAACGCATAGAGCGTCCGGTCAGACACGGCATCGTACAGGGCAAGCCCCGCCAGTTCCGTGGAAGTGTCAAGGGCCAGGACAATCATCGCCTTGGGACACCGCATCCTTGTCCGCATTCCCTTGCAACACGGAACCCTGCCATGGAATCAAACTTGCCAAGTGCCAACATTGGGGCCCATCTTTCGGTGGCAGGCGGCGTCCACAAAGCCGTGGAACGCGCAGTGGATCTGCATATGACGGCGGTCCAGATCTTCACCCGGAACAACCGGCGCTGGCAATCCCCACCCCTGTCTCCGGACGCAGTCCAACAGTGGCATGCACATGTGGCGGCTTCGCCCCTGCAGGCGGTCGTCAGCCATGCCAGCTATCTGATCAATCTGGCAGCGCCGGAAGAAGACAAACGGCAACAAAGCCGGGAGGCCCTGCACGATGAACTGGAACGTGCCTGTAGGCTGGGCATCCCGCACGTGGTCCTGCATCCCGGTGCGCACCGGGGGCATGGCGTCGCGGCCGGGATTGCGCGCATTGCCACGGCGGTCAATGCCATCTACACCGCACATCCCCATCTCCAGCACACCCGGCTCCTGTTTGAAATCATGGCCGGCCAAGGCACCGTGCTGGGCCGTTCATTCCAGGAATTGGGCCAACTCCTGGAACAGACAGACAGGCATGCGCATGTGGGCGTCTGCCTGGATACCTGTCATGCCTTTGCCGCCGGCTACGACTTGCGCAGTGAACAGGGATACGAGGCCATGATGCAGGAATGTTCACGCGAAATCGGCCTGGATGCCGTCCATTGCTGGCATCTGAACGATAGCAAGGGTGCCCTGGGCAGCCATATCGATCGGCATCAGCATCTGGGGGAAGGAGAACTGGGCCGGGAGCCCTTCGGCTTTATCCTGAACGATCCCCGCTGGCGCCACCATCCCCTGTTGCTGGAAACGCCCAAAACGGTCGCGCGGGAATCGGATCTGCACAACATGCAAGTGCTCGGTTCCCTCATCCGGGAAGCCCAGCGTGTACCCCCCGGACTGATGGAGGAGACGCCCGGTACACCCCCCGCCACCGCTAATAGCGGCTGATCGAATCATCCACTTCCACCGCCCAGGCATCAATGCCGCCCGCCATGGAGCGGACGTTGGTCCATCCGCGCTCCATGAGCCATGCCGTGACCAGGGCACTGCGCACGCCCTTGTGGCAGAACATCACACAGTCTACATCCTGCGCTTGCAGGGCGGGGGGGATGCCAGCTTCCTGCTGTTCGCGCAATTCGCTCAAGGGAAGATGCAACGCCCCCTCAATACGGGCTACATCCAGTTCTTCCTGTTCCCGCACATCCACCAGGACGAAGTCGTCCCCGGCCTGGCGCCTGTCGTCCACATCCTGTACGGAAACTTCGGGGGCATCATAGGGGTTGGGCATGGCAAATCCCGGCCAGGCGGGCCTTTCAGGTCAGGGGTTCATCAAATTCGGATTCGACGATTGGCTGACGGCCGGCAAAGCCTTCCTCAATGCCATGCCAATAGTCAATGTTATCCTCACCGTACTGCCAGCACAGGAACACTTCCTTGCCCTGGCGCCGGGAGAGAAAATCCACGATACCCTTGTCTATGTCCTTGACCAGAATGCCCATGCCCATAATCTGGCGCACAGCCGCATCCAGGCGGGCAAACTGCTCGGTCAGATCCGTGATGTGGGCATTGCCGCCATTGGCGACCTTGCTGCGCAGGAAAGGCCAGACCCGGGGCTTGAGCTCCATGATTTCGGCACGTGCCTTTTGCACATGCTCCATCAGGGCCACGACCCGCGGCAAGGCATCCCGGGCCTGCGGGACGGTATAGAGACGGGCACGCACGGGAGTAGCCATTACGCTCTGCCCATGCCCGGGAAGGAATCCGGTCTCTTTCCTAGCCGTGGCCGCAACCTGCGCCGGCGGCCTGGCCGGCGTGGCTTTCCGTCGTGCGGAAGCTGCTGCCGCAGCCACAGGAACTCACGGCATTGGGATTTTCGATATGGAAACCGCCTCCCATCAGGGAATCCACATAGTCGATGGAGGCACCTTCAATATAGAAGAGGCTGGTGGGATCGACAAAGACCTTCATGCCATGCTGCTGGCTGATGTCATCACCATCCCGTTCCTTGTCTTCAAAGGTCATGCCGTACTGCATGCCCCCGCAACCACCGCCCTTGACAAATACACGCAACCCGTGGCTGGTAGCCATACCTTTTTCCGTCATTACGGCCTGGAGCCGTTCTGCGGCAGATTCAGTCAATGTAATCAAGATAGCACTCCTGTCGCATCATCAATCACTGGTAACCAGAGCAAATCACTGCTGTATCAGACTTCATTATACATCAAGGCGCAAAGGGGACCAGGACAAAGCAAACGCAATTCCCGTTCGCCGCCCCGTTGAGGCCTCTGCGCAAGGGCAGGCCAATGGCCAGCGGCTTTGGCGGCGTACCCGCAAGAGCCTGCACCGCGGCGCCGTGCATCAGCCACCCAACTGATTCATGGCCCGGTTCTCCGCGAATTCGCCCCGCTCCAGATCGTGGCCCCAAGGCTTGTGAAAAGCCCCTTCCCAGAAAATGCGCTGCATTTCCGCAAAGGAACGGCCTGCACGCAAGGGGGTGATCAGATCCACTTCATCTTCCTTGAGCAGACAGAGACGCAATTTGCCGTCCGCCGTCAGTCGCACACGGCCACAGCCTTGACAGAAAGGTTCGGTCACGCTGTTGATGAAGCCCAGAGTGCCCCGGGCACCGGGAATGCGGAAGGGACGGCTCGGATCCACGTAGTCGTACCCCACCTCTTCCAGGGCCCCAAAATGGCTTTCGATCGTTTGCCGCATTTCATGGAAGGGTACCACGTTCGTCTGCTGGAAATCGGTGACGGCATCAAACGGCATCATCTCGATGAACCGCACCTCCCAGTCATGTTCCAGTGTCAGGGCGGCCAGATCCCGCATGTCCTGCTGATCATTGAAGTTGCGCACGATCACGGCATTCAGTTTCAGAGGCCGCAGGCCCGCGGCTTCCGCGGCCGCAATCCCCCGCCAGACATCCTCAATGTGGCCCCAACGCGTCAGGGCATGGAACTTCTCCGGGTCCAGGGTGTCCAGGCTGATGTTGACACGATCGAGTCCCGCATCTTTCAGGGGTTGGGCCTGCGTGTCCAGCGTCAGGGCATTCGTGGTCATGGCCAGATCCTGCAGGCCTTCCAGCTGCGCCAGGCGCGCCACCAGTTCCACCACCCCGGGCCGAATCGTGGGTTCACCCCCTGTCAACCGAATTTTGGTTACCCCCAAACTGACCGCAACGCCGGCCAGATACAGGATTTCCTCATCGGTCAGCAGTTGCGCGCGGGGCATGAACTGCATGTTTTCGGGCATGCAGTACACGCAGCGCAGGTTGCATGCATCCGTGAGGCTGATGCGCATGTACTGCAGGGAACGGCCAAACTGATCCCGCAAGGCCACGCCGGGTTCGTAGCCCGGTACCGGATCTATCGTTACGGCACCGAGACCCTGGGTATCCAGGGCAACCGGGATCGCAGGTGGCGGGCCGGCCAGCATGCTCATGGCTGCACCGCCAACAAGGTGACGGACCCGTGTATCCCACTCATGCCACTTCCAGTGCAATCTCGTCCGGTGCCGGAAAGCGGAAGGTACAGCAATCATCCCCCAGGGCCAGGAACTGATCCTGTTGACAGGGCTGGCCTACCAGTTCGCTCACAAGCTCCTGATCCAGTTTGCACAGTCCCTCGTGCTTCAGGGGCAGTTCACCGTAGGGACAGACGCGTGTCTGCAGCAGCAACTGGCTTTGCTCCCCATCCATCAGGGTTTGGATGGATGCCCCATATCCCCGGTGCGAAAGCACCTGGCTGGCCATGTCCAGGCGTTCCAGGAACGGCAGACTCTCCAGGGGTTCCGCCCCAAATTCCTGGGCCAAATGCTGGCCCATATCCCGGAATACCTCATCCAGCTGCGCGGGGGCGGTACGTAACTGCAACTGCCCCAACAGCTCCTTCACCAGCCAGGGTGTGCAATGCGGCAGCGCCTTGATACCGTCAGGGGTCAGGGTATATACCACCGGTGGCCGGCCGGTACTGCCGGAAAGGGGAAGCGACACCCGTTCAATCAGACATTCTTCCTCCAGGGCCAACAGATGATAGCGCAGAGAGGGCAACTTGACATCAAGCCAGTCAGCCAGCTCCTGGGCGGTGCCTTGCTGGTGTTGTTGCAGAAGCTCCAGAATATGCTGTCGGGTCTCATGCATCATCTCACACTTTGTCCTCTTGGCCCCCAAGGATCCGAATTGAACTTTTCAGGGGACAATAGTGAAACTGTATTTTACCACAGGACTTCAATGGACGATTGTGTCAGGCTCGCGGTTGCCCGCTGGAATTGCCACCAGGATCTGCGTCCCACAGAGGAGATTTCCTCCCCTTGGCCGATGTGGGTGCTTTCTCCCCGCTGATCCTGCCCTGCTGGCAAGCACGGGATACCCCTCTGTCCACACCATCTTGCAGGCACCCTGGATTTGCGATATATTGCCCGACGGAGAACCGATACGGCGTTAGGTTACTGCAGACTGGATACGGTTCAGGCGGGAGGAGGGTACCCGCCCGACCTTGGGAGGCGTGGCGTGGAGTTTTGTATCCGGGAATTCAACCCCGTTGATGAAGAGTATCGGGCATGCCTTGCGGTCCAGCACGCCAGTTTTCCCGACCAGCCGCCCGTTACCCTGGCCGAAGCCAGATCCGGCGACCGCGAAAACGCCAAGGGCAAGTTCAAGGCCAAATTCGTGATCACACTGGACCAGACGATCATTGGCAGTGGGAAAGTCACCGAGCCCTCCGGAATCTCCATCAAAGGCAAGATGCGTTTCCGGTACGATCTCCATCCCGACCACGATGCACTGGTCGTGGACGGCCAGCCGGTATATGCGCACATTGAACAGTATGTCCTTGACCTGATTGCAGACAGGGAAATCGATGGTCTGCTGACGCGGGCGCGGGAGGACAAGAGAGCCATGGTCGACTGGCTGGAGGCCCACGGCTACGTATGCAAAATGCGCATGCCTCTGTCGACGTTGGATATAGCCAGCTTCGACTTTGCCCCTTGGCAGGGTTATATTGAGCGGGTTGAGGCCACCGGCATCACTTTCTACACGATGGATTACCTCAAGGAACACGACCCGGACTGGCACCCGAAACTGTTCCGGACCTGGGTCGAAATCTTTCTGGATGTACCTACGCCTTTCCCGGCGCCACCGCGCACCCTGGAGCAGTTCAACAAGATGCTGCACGATCCGGCAGCGACACCGGAGCTTTGGCTGATCGCGGTGGACAACACGCAAGCGGGTGACACGCAGTTTGGCGCTTATGCAGGCGTTACTTTGGTCAACAGGGTCCCGAGCACGCCCACCGTGCTGGATATAGCCCTGACCGGCGTGTGTCGCCATTGGCGGCGCCGCGGCATTGCGACCGCCATCAAACTGAAGTCCATCGCCATGGCCCGCAAGCGGAAAGCCACGCAGTTCAAGACCGGCAATGAGGAAGCCAATCCGATGCTGGTGATCAACATGCAGCTGGGCTTTGAGCCCGCTCCCGCCTGGCTGGACTACGCCAAGGTACTGCCGTCTGCCTTGTGATCCACGATGCGGTTCCTGCCCTGGCGCAGTGTGCGGTTGGCCGGAGTTCCTGACTTGCACAGCGGGTCAGGTATATAAATCCCGACACTTGCAACCGTCAAGGATGGTGGAGCTGGGGGGACTCGAACCCCCGGCCTCCACAGTGCGATTGTGGCGCTCTCCCAAACTGAGCTACAGCCCCATACTTGCGGACCGTCGTGGTCTGTACACAACAACGCCGGTGGCAGACAGTCCAGTTCTGCCCCCGGCGCATAACTCATGGAGCTTATGGGACTTGAACCCATGACCTCCACAATGCCATTGTGGCGCTCTCCCAATCTGAGCTAAAGCCCCGCATGAGGTACCGGATCATACAAAGTCCTGCAGGTGGAGTCAAGAATACATGGCGCCAGTGGGCCATGCCATGTGCCTTCGGCGCAGGTACCGTCCCCATACCCCGTCTGGCTACGCCATTGCCCAAGCATTACGGGAACGGAATTTGGCCGCGCCAGGGATGGGCCTGCAAGGCCTCCAAATCCAGCTCTGTGCCCCAGCCCGGTGCGGCAGGCACTTGCAGGTATCCATCCTGAATCTGGGGGAGTTGCGTCACGTATGCGTCACGCCAGGGACATGAATCCACATCCGTTTCCATGATCTTGAGATTGGGCAGGACGGCACACATATGGGCGTTCTGGAACGTGGAAAGGTGGCTGTAGTAGTTGTGGGGCGCCACCGGCATATCCAGGACATCCGCCTGCCGCGCGATTTGCAGACATACCCCCATGCCCGCCCAGGGCAAGTCGAACATGACCACATCCATGGCCCGCCGGTCCAGAAAGCGCTGATAGTCCCGGACCGTGTTCACACTCTCGGCGGAGCAGATCGTAAGCGTGGTGGCTTCCTTGATTTCCCGAATCTCTTCCGGATCCCAGGAATCGACCTCCAGCCAAAGCATTTTGAAGCCTTCCAGGGCCCGGGCAATGCGGATAACGTCCGGGGCCCTGAAATGGAAATTCAGATCCAGGGCCGTATCGAATGCGTCCCCTGTTCCCTGCTTGAACGCTTGCAGAAGGCGGACCGCGCTGTCCACCACGAAGTCCATATCATCGGCGTCCCGCGCACCCAGCACCCGCGCCGGGGAACCCGGCACGACCAGGTTGGTTTTCAGGGCAGTGTATCCCCGGGCGCGCACTTCACGCCCCAAGGCCTCAATGTCATCATAGGTTTGCAGTTCGGTGTCATAGAGTTCCGGATACCGGGCCCGGTAGGTGCCGCAGTGGGACCAGTAGACGCGGATCCGGTCCCGCAGCTTGCCTCCCAACAGCTCATAGACCGGCACCCCCAAAGCCTTGCCCTTGATATCCAGCAGTGCACACTCGATGCCCGAGATGGCACGCTGAATCACCCCACCCGGACCTTGCACCGTCAGACGATACATTTCCTGCATCCGGGCTTCAATGGCCAGGGCATCCTTGCCTTCCAGAATTGTCGCCAGATCCCGGACACCGCCGGCCACCGCCTGGGGCATGCGCCAGTCCGTAATCTCGGCATAGCCGGTAATGCCCCCGTCCGTTTCGATCTTGACGAACGTATAGGCGGTCCACGCTGCATCCGCATGCAGGGGTTGAATTGAGGTAATGCGCAACGTCATGATGAGTCCCCCCAAGCACAGGGAAAGAGGGTATTTCTTGTCCCTGCCAGACAAAAGAACCAACGGATTGTACCTGATTTCTCGCCCCTCCCATTGTATCGGCTGGTCTCGTTTTCCGGGAAAGCCTCCGACAGGTAAATGCCTCACAGCGTCTGCCGTAAATCCCATCATTCCGGCTCTGGGCTATAATTGACCTGTTGTCATACGCCTTGCGCCCGTCATTCCGACTCTGCCCATGTCTCAAGCGGCACCTGTCATATCCCCACCTGTCTTCAAGCCTGCCGAACGCGTCACCAGTTTTGGTGCCACCGTGTTTGCCGAATTCACCGCCCTGGCCCTGGCAACAGGGGCCATCAACCTGGGACAGGGATTCCCCAACTTCCCCGCGCCTGACTTCATCAAGGAAGCGGCCCAAAAGGCCATTGCCCATGACCTGAACCAGTACACCCGGAGTGGGGGGCATGTCCGCCTGGTAGAGGCCCTGAGCGCATTCTATGGCCCGCTCCTGGGCCGCACCCTGGATCCCATGACCGAGGTGGTCACCACGGTGGGGGCGACGGAAGGCATATTCGCCGCCATCCAGGCCGTGGTGAATCCCGGTGATGAAGTCATCATGTTTGAGCCCTTCTATGACAGCTATCCGGCCAGCACGATCATGGCCGGGGGCAAGCCGGTCTACGTGCCCTTTGCCATTCCGGACCTCCGGGTCGGCGATGCGCTGACCGCCGCCGACTGGACCGTGGATATGGATCGCCTGGCCGATGCCTTCACGCCGCAGACGCGCATGATCATTATCAACACCCCCCACAACCCTGTGGGCAAGGTGTTCAGTCGGGAAGAACTGCAGGCGATTGCGGACATCGTGCAGCAGCACAGCCGTACGCACCAGCCCGTCTATGTCCTGAGTGACGAAGCCTACGAATGGATGACCTATGACGGCATACAGCACAACCGGATGGCCACGCTGCCCGGCATGTGGGAACACACCATCACGCTGGGCAGTTCCGGCAAGACCTTTTCGGTGACGGGCTGGAAGATTGGCTGGGCCTTTGCCCCGCCCGAGATCATCCACGCCATCCTGATGGCGCACCAATGGATTCCCTTCACGATTTCCACCCCCTTCCAGGAAGCGGTGGCGGAGGCGTTCCACGTGGCACAGCAACAGGACTATTTCCGCTGGCTGGGGTCCATGTACGAGGCCAAGCGGGATCGGCTGCTTCACTACCTGGAAGAGGCCGGGCTGCGCTCGTACGTACCCCACGGTTCCTATTTCATCCTGTCCGATACCCGGCATCTGGATGTGCCCGCCCGTCCCGGCGAACCGCGCGATGTCACGGTGTGCCGGTGGCTGACGTCGGAAATCGGGGTCGTCGCTATCCCTCCCAGTGCCTTCTACAGTGAAGATCATCACGATCTCGTCTCGGACCTGGCCCGGTTTACCTTCTGCAAGACCGATGAAATGCTGGACGAGGCGGGAGAGCGTTTCCAGGCTCTCCGGGCCTGATCCCTTCCCGACCCGCCACACGACAGGAGTGACTCTTGGACTTCTCCCTTGAATCCGGAAACATAACTGCCTTTCAGGGCGACTGCATCGTCGTCAATCTGTTTGAAGGGGTCAAGCACCCCGGAGGCGGCACAGGAGCCGTGGATCAGGCCCTTGACGGGGCTATTTCCCAAGCCATCGCCACCGGGGATTTCACCGGAGAGGCCGGCAAGACCCTGCTCCTGTATACCAACCGGGCTATCGCGGCGCCCCGGGTGCTGGTCGTGGGACTCGGCCCTGCCGAGGACTTTGATTTCCTGGCGGCGCGCAAGGCCGCCACCACCATGGTGCAGAGCCTGTCGGGCCTGAAGGACGTCAAGCGGATTGGCGCTATCGTCAATGGCACCGGCGTTGGGGGCCAGGACGCCACCGAAATGGCCCGGGCTTTTGCCCTGGGCGGTGGCCTCGCGGCCTATCAGCCCCCCCAGTATCCTGCGGATGATACGTCGCCGGGACTGGAGCAGTGCACCCTCGTGGAGTTCGATGCCACCAAGCTTCCGGCCCTGCAGATGGGCCTGGACGCCGGCACACACCTGGCGCAGGCGGTGTGCTTTACCCGGGATCTGGTAAATGATCCTCCCAATATTCTCTATCCGGCCGTAATGGCCCAGCGCGCGTCGGCCATGGCCACCCGCACAGGACTGGGCTGCGAGATATGGGGTGAGGATCAGATGCGGGAACTGGGCATGGGCATGATCCTGGGCGTATCCCGGGGCAGTCGCCGCGAAGCCCAGCTGATCATTCTCAAACACGAGCCGTCAGGCACGGAGACGCAGGCGCCCCTGGTCTTCATCGGCAAGGGGATTACGTTCGATACCGGCGGCATCAGCCTCAAGCCCACCGGTGGCATGGGCGAGATGAAAACGGACATGGCCGGCGCCGCGGCCGTGACCGGCGCCATGCAGGCCATCGCCAGCCTCAGGATCCCGCGCAAAGTCTACGGATTGGCCGTATGTGTCGAGAACATGCCTGACGGGAACGCCTACCGGCCGGGCGATATCCTGACCGGCATCACGGGCAAGACAGCAGAAATCATCAGCACGGACGCGGAAGGGCGTCTGATCCTGGCGGATTGCCTGGGTTATGTCCAGCGATACAATCCCGCCGCGGTGGTGGATCTGGCCACCCTGACCGGGGCCATCGGCATTGCCCTGGGCACCCTGGCCGCAGGGCTGTTCAGCAATGACGAAGCCTTGCAGGAGGCCCTGGTCAACGCGGCGGCCGCATCGGGCGATCGCGTCTGGCCCATGCCCATGTATGACGAGTACAGGGAGACCATCAAGAGTGACATGGCCCAGGTCAAGAATTCCGGGGACCGGACCAGTGGCGTTTCCTCCAGTGCCAAGTTCCTGGAACATTTCACGGAGGGTTACCCCTGGGCGCACCTGGATATCGCCTATATGGCCCTGCACGGCAAAGGCGGCGGTACGAAAGGCCCCAAGGGGGCTTCGGGCTATGGCGTACAATTGCTGACAGCGCTGGCACAGGCCATCTGATACCAGGCAACGCCTTTTGGCACCGTGGGTTTGCATGTCTCCAACTTGGTTTCTCCGCATCGTCCGTCGGCTACGCCCGCAGGCCCCCCTGCTTTGGGGTATCGGCGGCGGACTCTTGTTGTTTATCCTCTTTGTGTCCCGGGCGGAAGCCCGCACGGCAGCCCAGGATTTCGCTTTCACGCCTGACCTGCAGGCATGGCCGCTGGCCCTTCCCATGCTCGCGGCTTCCGCCAGCATGGAACGGGTCATGGAAATGACCTGGAACTTCATCGAGTGGTTTCTGTTGCGTGTAGGCGGCTGGCAGCCGGAAGATCTGAAACGTGCCGATTACCAACAGTTCAAGAGCGGTTTCAGCCTGTTGCTGGCCAACCTGCTGGGCGTGGCCATTACCAGCTACACCGATTTGCGACTGCTCAGCTATCTGCAGCCTGAGGCGAGCGGATTGCTGGACCAGGTACCCGTGTCCTGGGACATCCTCCTGTCCGGCTTGCTGATCGGTTCCGCCACCAAACCGGTCCATGACGCCGTGGGCATGGTCAGTCGGCTGAAAGCCCTGCTGGGCTCCTTCTCGCAGGTTCAGCGGGAACGGGCCGGGGTCTTTGCGGCCGAAACCGTACAGCGCCTGCAGGCCCCGTCCTCGCCCTCGGCGCAAACCCTGGTACCCCATCAACCTACGGTCCGATCGGCAGCTCCGCCTTCCTCCCCCGACCCATCCCGACCCACCCGGCAATCCCTCCATGACGACATGGATGGCCACTACAATCCCTGAAAGTGACCCGGACCGCTGTGGAATTGCCTGGTCGGCCCATCTGCGCTATAATAACCTTCTTGGTTTCTCGTATTACCAGCCTGTGACAGTCCCCCCGTGGCGGTCTGGCCCAGGTGTTTCCAGAGTACATCACCATGCGTATTCGATGTTTGCAGGAAAATCTCAGCAAAGGCTTGTCGCTGGCGGGACGTGTCACTTCTACACGGTCCTCCCTGCCTGTTTTGGCCAATATCCTGGTGGAGGCGCGTGAGGGCCAGGTACGCCTGGTCTGTTCCAACCTGGATGTCAGCATCAACGTCTGGATCAACGCCGTCATTGAGGAAGAGGGGGCCATCACCATTCCCGTGCGTCTGTTGACCGAATTTGTCACCTACCTGCCAGCCCACGAGGAAGTGGTGCTGGCCTACGACGTGAAAGTCAAGCAGGTCAAGGTGACCAGTGGCAGCAACCACGCCAGTTTCAATACCATTGAGGCTTCCGAGTTTCCCCAGATCCCCGCTTCCCTGGCCGACTTCACCGCGGAACCCCTGCAGCTCAACATCCCGGGCCTGCGCAGCATGATCGAGCAAACCGTGTTCGCGGCTTCCAAGGGAGCGGAACGCCCCAATCTGACAGGCGTGGAGATGCATTTTGACAAGGGCCAGCTGATCATGGCCGCTACCGACGGGTTCCGGCTGAGCGTACGTTCGGCGCACCTGAACCTGTTGATGGAGGACGAACTCAAGGTATTGGTCCCGGCCCAGGCCCTGGCCGAAATGAGCCGGATCCTGGCGGAGGCGGATCAGGACAGACCGGTCCAGATGGCCGTCACCCACAACAGCAATCAGGTCCTGTTCGATATCCCGGGGGTACCCCAGGAACGGGGGGCCTTTGCCCGGGTGCTCCTGCTCTGCCAGCTGATCGATGCGCAGTTCCCGGATTACAAGCGCATCATCCCCACCGAACACGAATCCCGGATCATCACCTCCACCGAAAGCCTGTTGCAGGCGGCCAAGGTATCCTTCCTGTTTACCAAGGAACACAACAACATCATTACCACGGCCGTGGACTGTGAGGACAACTGCATTTCCGTAACGTCCGAGAGCAGTGAAAAGGGTGACAGCAACAACAAGATCGCCGCCACCGTGGAAGGCGATTCGATTACGATGTCCTTCAACGGCCAATACCTCATTGATGCCCTGAATCACATGGGCAGCGAGGATGTGATCCTGGAAATGACGCAACCGACCCGTCCCTGCAAGGTCAAGCCGGGCGGACAGGGCGATGATCAATTCCTGCACATCATCATGCCCATGTCGCATCCGCGGTAACGCGGGGCACGGCTGCCGGGCAAGCAGGAAGCACTGCCCGGGACCGCAGACGCAGACCCGCCAGCATAGCCCAGCAACCGATCCGGTTTGCCGGGTTGAGTCTATATCGCGGGCCGCGTGGCCCGCACCCGTGGCAGGCCGCGGATACGCGTTGTCTCAGCCCAGGGTGGCGTTGGCCAAAGAGATCGAGGGAATACGAATGCCCTGCCCCGGCCGCAGCAACCCATTCGTTATTTCCGGATTGTAATCCAGGATTTCCGGCCAGCGGGCTCCGTCACCCAGCAACTGCTGGGCAATGCTCCAGAGGTTGTCCCCCGTCTGTACCACATAAATCTGTTCCGGCACCACAACCTCTACATCGTAGGCATCGATCTCGCCCACACCCCGCAATTGCCGGGCCGCATTCACGACGGCCTGCTTGGACTCCAGGGAGGGGACCGTACCCATCAGTACCAGCTGTGTGCCTTGCACCACCGCCACAAGCTCGGTATCCTGCAGTTCCGCATACCCACGCTCCAGCAGAATCTTCGTGAAGTCAATCTTCTCCTGCGAAATCATGGCCATCACATTCTGGGTGACTTGCGCCTGCCACTGGTCTGCAGAAAGCGGGGGTTCCTCCGGAACATGCCGAATCGGGGTGGGCTCCAAACTTTCCTGGGGCGTGGCTTCCACTGCGGCCACCACCGGTGCATCATCTGGGGCGGGTTGCGCCACCAATGCCGGTGTCACCTCTTCCAGGGCTATGTCCAATTCCGGTTCGGTGGTCCTCAGCGCCTGCCATTGGCTGACCTGATCTTCAATCCGGTCTGTAAGGTCGGCCACACCGCGGAAGGTCAGCCAATCCTGTTGCTGGGCCTGGGTCAGCATCAGGACCGAGAGCAGAACGCCCACGGTCACCACAGCGGCAATCAGCCGTGGTCCCCATTGGGCCGATTCGGCGGCTGTGGCCTGTGCCGACGTCTTGCCCGGAGCGGAAATGGCAACGGCTTCGGCCTGTCTGCGCGCATACAACTGCTTCAGCAAGGCTTCCGCTTCCCCGCGCAGAATATCGGCGGTGGGAATCGCGCCAATATGCATGCGCAATTGTTCCTCACGCCCCAAATCGGCATAAAGGATAGCCGCCAGGAGATGGAGATCCGGCCGGTCCTGCGCCTGCAATCCCTTGTACAGGTGCTGCAGGGCAATATAGACCGCGCCCTGCTCCGCAGCCTCACTGGCCTTCTGGTAGTAATAGCTGGCCTTGAAGTCAGGCGTCACCTGTGACGACAGGTCACCGCTGCAATGCCGGCAATGATGATGATCCGGAGTTATTACGACTTCGGCGCCGCAATAAATAC